>JAISWT010000107.1 GCA_031271005.1 Prevotellaceae bacterium
AAAGAGTGAAGTCGGTTGTATGCGTCAGCAAATGCCGACAAACAACGCCGCAAATTTATAAAAAAGTTTTTGAATTGCGCAACAATCAACACTGATATTTAAGATTTTTTAAGAAAAGAAGACGTGAATAGTGGTTAGTGGTTAGTGGTTAATGGTTAGTGGTTAGTGGTTAGTGGTTAATGAGCATTTTGCGCCCTTTGCGAAACCTCCCGCTTTGGCGGTACAAGTATTGCGTCCCTTGCGGTTAAATATTTTTACCACAAAGGGCACAAAGAAATTCACAAGACTTGTCCCGCCAAAGCGGGAGGGCACAATGTTCATCATTTGTGCGGCGTAGGGGCGCACCTCCCGCTTTGGCGGGACAAGTCGTGCGTGCGCTCCCCCCATTGAAAACCTGCCGCCAAAGCGCAGTCCGAAGGGCTGGGGCGGAATGAAAAATTTTGAGTAATTTTATAAATTAATATTCACAAAAATTATCAAAAGTATGTCTCAAAAGTATAATTCAAACACCGCGACAAAGTTGCGATTAAGCGAGTGCAATCAAACTTGTTTGAATTGCCAAGCGTGAGCAACTTCAACGAAGTTAAAGTTACACATTCGCGAGCAAATTTGAAATAGTTCAAAGAAAAATTCTGAACTTGCCAAACAATTTTTTTGTATCAGAAAAAAACAATTTCCAAAATTTACAAATTGTCTTATAAAATCAAAAAAGGGCGACCTTTGCAAAAAGTCCTCTGAAGAAATGCAAATTTCGTTGGCAAAATTTATGTTTTTTTACAATTTTGAGCACAGGCACGGCTCGCTAAAACGAGAACTCAATCGCAGAACGCCTTTTGACGCCCTCTGTTTTTGGTACGAAAAAAATACGGAAATATTTTTTGAAAACACTTGGCTATTTAAAAATAAATGTCTATCTTCGCTCTGTAAAATTACTCAAGTTAATCAACAACGTTGTGAAACTTGACATTTACTGAATGTTAATTGTATTTTCTGACAACTGACATTAAGGTTAATGAATTTTTTTTAGACTTGAAAATGGAAAATATAAAAACCCAACGCAATGTAGCGTGGCGCGTTGATTTGCGCAATTCAATGAAGCCAAAGCAGCGTACGGAAATCCCGCGCGTTGCGATGACCGAACTTGCGCCCGAAATCCGTTGCCGCAACAGCGCTGAGGTTAATCTCGGTTTAACGGCGGCAGAGGCAATGCGTGAGGCACAACGTTGTCTCGACTGTGCCAATCCAACCTGTATGAACGGTTGCCCGGTAGAGGTGAGGATTCCCGATTTTATAAAAAATATTGAGCGCGGCAATTTTGCAGAGGCATACCGGCTGATAAGAGAGACCTCTGCGCTGCCTGCGGTTTGCGGACGTGTATGTCCGCAGGAAAAGCAGTGCGAGGCACACTGCATTCACCTGAAAATGAAAAAAGAAGCAGTTGCTATCGGCTATCTGGAGCGTTTTGCAGCCGACCATGCAAACAGCAACCCCGACATACCCTCCGCTTATGAGCAGAGCAAAGATCTCCGCAATTTGTCTGCGCAGAAGTCAAAAGGAAGCATTGCTGTTGCCGGCTCAGGTCCGGCAGGCTTGTCGTTTGCCGGCGAAATGGCGCAACGCGGATACCAAGTAACTGTGTTTGAGGCATTGCACGAGATAGGCGGCGTACTGAAATACGGTATCCCCGTGTTCCGCTTGCCCAACGAAATTATAGATATTGAAATTAATAACTTGAAAAAAAGCGGGGTCAAATTTGTTACAAACTGTATCGTAGGCAAAACAATTACTTTGGAAGATATAAAAAAACAGGGTTTTGCAGGGATGTTTGCAGGCAGTGGAGCGGGGCTTCCACGCTTTATGAATATACGCGGTGAAAATCTGAACGGAGTGATGTCGTCCAACGAATATCTCACCCGTGTAAATTTGATGAACGCCGCCGACAGCGATGCCGACACTCCCGTTATTATCGGTAAGAACGTGGCGATTATAGGCGGTGGCAATACTGCGCTGGACTCTGTGCGCACTGCCCGCCGACTTGGAGCAGAGCGCGCGCTTATTGTTTATCGCCGCTCGGAAGGCGAAATGCCCGCGCGAGCCGAAGAGATTAAACACGCCAAGGAAGAAGGCGTTGAGTTTATGACTCTGCGCAACCCGATTGAATATACCGGCAACGACAAGGGACAAGTCAAACAGATGCTTTTGCAAGTGATGGAACTTGGTACGCCCGATGCTTCAGGTCGCCGCTCGCCGGTGGCAGTGGAAGGTGAAACCGAATCCATTGATGTTGATGAAGTGATTGTGAGCGTTGGCGTGTCGGCAAATCCGCTCATTCCAAGTTCAATACAAGGGCTTACCACGACTAAATGGGGTACGGTGGTTGTGAATGAGGAGACAATGCAGACAGATATTCCGATGATTTTTGCCGGCGGCGATATTGTGCGCGGCGGCGCAACAGTGATTCTGGCAATGGGAGACGGACGAAGAGCAGCAGCAGCAATGGACAAATGGCTGTCAGAAAATTAATATAAGATAATAAAGACATAAAGACAGTTAGTAGATATTGGAGTTTAGATATTTTTTGCGCCCTCTTCTCCCCTCTCCCTTCTGGGGCTGTCTCAAAAACCCTTTGCGCACTTTGCGAAACCTCCCGCTTTGGCGGGACAAGTCTTGCGTCCCTTGCGGTTAAATATTTTTTACCGCAAAGAACGCAAAGATTGTCCCGCCAAAGTGGGAGAATAATATCAAATAATCAATTTTCAGGAGTTCCCGTTTATAAAAAACACTTTTGAGACAGCCCCCAAGGGGTGGGGTTGATAACTTTCTTACACGATTTCCACTTCCATTTGCAAGTCAATAAAAAACTTCTCTTTCACGCTTTTTTGAATTTCGGTGGCAAGTGCGAGAATATCCGAGCCTTTTGCATTTCCCTGATTTACAAGCGCTAACGGTTGCCTGTCATTAACGGCAGCGTAGCCAAGCGATTTGCCTTTCCAGCCGCACTGCTCAATGAGCCACGCCGCAGGCGCTTTCACAACTCCCTGATTTACAGGGTAATGTGGCATTTCGGGGAAATGCTTTTTTATCCCTTCGTAATGCGCCGTACAAATATATGGATTTGTGAAAAAACTGCCGGCATTGCCTGCAACTTTGGGGTCAGGAAGTTTGCTCCGGCGAATAGAAATAACTGTATCTCTGATATTTGCGAGATTTATTTCGGAATATTTACTCAAAATATCCTGCTCCAAGTGTGAATATTCGAGACGGAAATTTGCCTTCTTTGAAAGTCTGAAATTAACAGAAGTAACAATGTTTTTTCCCTTCAAAGAGGTTTTAAAAACGCTTTTACGATAATCGTATTTACATTCTGAATTTGTAAAAATTTGTTTCTCAAATGTTTGAGTGTTAATGGTTTCCACCGTTTCTACAATATCCGAAATTTCTGCGCCATACGCGCCTATATTTTGCACCGCCGCCGCACCGACTTCGCCCGGCACCAGCGAAAGATTTTCAGCGCCGCAGTAATTATTTGTTACACAATAATTTACAAAATCGTCCCATATCACTCCACCGCCCACTGCGAGCAAAACTTCGTCGGCTGTTTCATCTGTTTTTTCAATAAAATTTATTTTAGAATGTAAAATAATTCCCTTAAAATCAGAAAGAAACAGCAAATTGCTGCCACCGCCAATGTGAAACAGTTTTTGTCCGCTCGAAGCGCAGAATTGCAATAACTCTACAAGTTCGGCAACGCTTTGATATTCGGCAAAATAATCTGCCTTAACATCAATACCGAAAGTGTTGTAAGGCAAAAGAGAAACGGAAGTCAAAATTTTCATGTGTTTATATTTTTTAGCCTATCCATAAAAGATAGGGAGTGAGGACGCAAAAAATCATTAAACGCTAATATCTAATATCTAAACTCTAATATCTAATATCTAATATCTAAACTCTAAACTCTAATATCTAAACTCTAATAATTACTAACTCTTAAAATTCAATGGCAATTCAATCCGCAAAAATACTGAAAAAAAAGTTCAATGCCAACTTATCAACAAGTTATTAAATTCTCTATTTTATAAATAATACTTTTTGTAATTTTGCATGCTTTTTTAATATTTCTACACTTATTTCACCTCTGCAAAAAGTTCGGTATGCAATCCTCATTTTTTGTTGCATATCAGTTTTTTGTAGATAATAACACTTGATTTATGGCAGAGCCACGAAGACGAAATACTTCTTCTGCACAGAGTTTGCCGCCTGTGCAGGTCAACGAACTTGGCAAATTACCGCCGCAAGCCTTGGAACTCGAAGAGTCCGTGCTTGGCGCAATAATGATAGAGAAAGATGCGTTTCCATTGGTCTCCGAGATTTTGCGAATGGAACATTTTTACAAAATTGCGCATCAGAAAATATACGCTGCTGTGGTGAGTTTGTATATTGCCCAAAGCCCGATTGACATGCACACTGTTACCGAGCAGTTGCGCAAAAGCGGTGATATTGAGACCGTTGGCGGTCCGTATTACATTGCGCTTTTAACCGCAAAAGTGGCTTCGGCAGCGCATTTGGAGTATCACGCCCGCATTATTGTGCAAAAATATCTGGCACGCGAGTTAATCAGAATCTCCTCTGATGTGCAAACAAAAGCGTACGATGATACTGCCGATGTTGACGACCTGATGCAGGAGGCAGAGGCGCGGCTCTTTGAAATATCGCAGCAGAACCTCAAAAAAGATGTTACCCAGGTAGAGCCGGTTATTGCCGAAGCGTTGAAACGCATTGTGGCGGCAGCCAAACGCGAAGACGGAACAAGCGGGACAGCCTCGGGTTTTCACGCCCTCGACAAAATAACCTCCGGATGGCAAAAGTCTGACCTGATTATTATCGCCGCTCGCCCAGCGATGGGAAAAACGGCCTTTGTGCTCTCCATGGCACGCAATATAGCCGTTGACCACAATACGCCTGTAGCCGTCTTTTCGCTCGAAATGTCGAACGTACAACTTGTTAATAGATTGATAATGAACGTGTGCCAGATAGAAGGCGAGAAAATTAAGAACGGAAAACTCAGCGAACCCGAATGGGCGATGCTCGACAAAAACATTGCCCCTCTGCTCAATGCGCCCGTTTATATTGACGACACGCCGTCTCTGTCGGTCTTTGAACTGCGCAGCAAAGCCCGCCGACTGGTGAAAGAGCATAAAATTGAATGTCTGATTATTGATTATCTGCAACTTATGAACGCAAGCGGAATGAGTTTCTACAGCCGCGAGCAGGAAGTAAGTATGATTTCGCGCTCACTGAAAGGGCTGGCAAAAGAACTTGATATTCCGATAATTGCACTCTCGCAACTTAATCGCGGAGTGGAAGGGCGAACAGGACACGAAGGAAAGCGACCGCAACTGTCAGACCTCCGCGAATCGGGAGCAATTGAACAGGACGCGGACATGGTATGCTTTATTCATCGCCCGGAATATTACAGAATAACAGAAGATTCACAGGGAAATTCGCTGATTGGGATAGCCGAAATTATTGTAGCCAAACACCGAAACGGCGCCACAGGAGATGTGAGGCTGAGGTTCAAAGGAGAATACGCAAAGTTCCTAAATCTGGACGACTTTACGGGCGAACATGAGAATTATCAAACATTCAGTTCAAAGATGAACGGTAATGCCGACTTTTATCCCGAAACAACGTCAATGCCTGCCGCCAACAACGCTCCCGAACCACCCGTATATTTTGACAACACACCCGAAGGCGACAAATATCCGTTCTGACCTGACAACTGAAAACTAATAACTAATTAGGCAGCAAGCTGTTGCTTAAATGTGAACTACTTTTATGCCCTCAATACTGCCTTCGTACACTTTTGACCCTTGCACATAAATAACACCGCGACCATCATCTTCGCTGAAATGCGCTTCGCCCTTGATGTCGGTATATTGGTCTTTGGCAAAACCTCTGAAAATGCCGCTAAACTCAACCGACACTTTTTTGAGATACGCAGGTTCTCCCGTACTGTTTTCAAAAACTTGAATTGTGAACATACTTTACTTTCTATCTAAAAAAAATACTAACCCGTAACATGTTCCGCAACACCTGTTACGGGTTAAATCTGCGCAGGTTTCACGCTTCTTCAAATTTCATCTTGTTCAACATTTCTTTCAGGTCAATTCCGGGTCTGAATGTAACCTTTTTGCTTTTAATCATCTTGGTGTTGAATTTGTCTGCCGTCTCTGCGCCTTCGCTCCCTATCGTTACCTGAAACGAGCCGAAATCGCCAAAGCGCACAATCCTTCCTTCTGCCAGATTGTCGGTTAATACCTGCGTCAATGCTTCCAGCACCGCTGCGGTGTCTGCTGTATTGACGGCGCTGCGTCTGGCTATTTCCTTACTCAACGCGCGTAATCTGATGTTGCCTGCGTTTTTTGTGCCGGCGTACCATTTTTTAGGCGCTGCCGCATTCTGCGGATTGCCCTTCTCTGACAATGAATATTTTACTGACATAATTTTTATATAATTTAATAAATTAAAATTTACGAATTAAAAAACAAGACCCCTCACCCTTGCCCCTCTCCCTTTGGGGAGGGGCAAGGGTGAAAACTGAAAAAGCCGCAACGCGCCTCTAAAAAGGGGTTACGGCTATCTTTAAAATTATTTGTAATTCTTCTTGGGAAAAGTTGTGCAATTGATTGGAAACAGTTATATTCCCGCGCGTGATGGGTCGCGCCACACACACACACACACACACACACACACACTATCAAATTATTTGAATTGTGCAAATTTTTTGCGATATTTTTCAATAGTACGGGCATTTTTTTTGTGAGTTTATGTGTGTTTCCATGTTTATTAATTGTTAATTAACAATGCTATGTTTGTTAAATAAAGTGCAAAAATACAACTTTTCTTTAAAATACAAAAAAAATATTTTTTTCGGCTAAATCTTTTTTTGAGGCGCTATTTTCGGGGCGGTTAATATTCAATCTTATTCTCTTGCTTTGGCGGGACAAGTTTTTGTGCTCTACCGCTTTGGCGGGAGTGCGCAAAGGGTTTTTGAGACAGCCTCTTTTCATCTCTAAATTTGCCAAAAAAATCAGTTATTGGAGAGCATCTGACAATATTTATGCAAAAATATTGCAAAAACATTTTCTTTATATCAAAATTTTTAGTACCTTTGCCGCTCAATTTCGACCCTTATGTTTCGGGTCGCTAATTCGTTCATTAACAAGTATTTAATTTAGCAATAAGAATGCCAACAATTTCACAGTTAGTAAGAAAAGGTCGCAGCGAATTGATAGACAAGAGCAAATCTCCGGCTTTGGATTCCTGTCCTCAGCGGCGCGGCGTGTGTGTGCGTGTTTATACCACTACGCCCAAGAAGCCCAATTCTGCGATGCGCAAAGTAGCCCGTGTGCGCCTGACGAACCAGAAAGAAGTAAATGCGTACATTCCCGGCGAGGGTCATAATTTGCAGGAACACAGCATTGTAATGGTGCGTGGTGGTCGTGTGAAAGACTTGCCGGGCGTGCGTTATCACGTTGTCCGCGGAACACTTGACACCGCAGGGGTCAACGGTCGCACTCAACGCCGCTCTAAATACGGCGCAAAACGCCCCAAGCCCGGACAAGCAGCAAAAGCAGCAGTAAAAAAGAAATAAATCTTAATTAGATTTTTATTTTAACAAAAGTATTTAACTCGTGTTAATGTTTTTGGTGGCATTATAAAATAATATATATAAAATGGTGGAGTAAACTTTGCCGCAGAGCAGATAACGGCAATGATTGAAGACCGGCTTAAAGCCAACCCCCAAAGCATGCACATAATTTTTAGCAAAAAAAATGAGGAAATCGAAACCAAAGAAACGTTTAATTTTGCCCGACCCTGTTTTTAACCAGGTAGAGGTGTCAAAATTTGTGAATCACCTGATGTATGATGGCAAAAAGACCATCGCTTATGACATCTTCTATTCGAGTTTGGAAGTTGTGAAAACCAAATTGCCGAACGACGAGAAGCCGCCTCTTGAAATATGGCGGAAGGCGCTCGAAAATATTACTCCTTTGATAGAAGTAAAGTCACGGCGCATTGGCGGCGCAACCTTTCAGGTACCGACCGAAATTCGCCCCGACCGCAAAGACTCCATCTCGATGAAGAACCTTATCAGTTATGCACGCAAACGTGGCGGTCGTTCAATGGCAGAGAAACTTGCCGCCGAAATAGTTGATGCCTATCACAATCAGGGAGGTGCATTCAAGCGCAAGGAAGATATTCACCGTATGGCTGAAGCCAACCGAGCATTCGCTCATTTCAGATTTTAAAGAGGAATGTATGCCCCGTTTGCTGCGCTGGCAGAGAGAATGTTGCAGGCAATAAACGGATTGCAGTTCTGCAAATTTTGTATCGAGAATTTGTTTTAGTAGATACAAAATGGATGAGGATTGATTATTAAATGATACTTTGTCTGAACGGAACGTAAGTGCAAAAAATTTATTTTTTCACTTACGTTCCAATTTTTTCGGGCAGACATGATTGTCGCGCGCGAAGTTTATTTGTTTTTGGTTATTTGCGCCATAAATTCGGCTTCGGCAACGATTTTGCCGCCCACAAACGCCAGTCCGCGCATCTGTGCGCAACCGCGCCTGATTTCGTTCATCAGTTGGAGACGGAAGATGACCGTGTCGCCCGGCACGACCTTGTTGCGGAACTTCACGTTATCAATTTTCATGAAGTAAGTTGAATATTTTTCGGGGTCGCTGTATTTGCGCAACACAAGCAGTCCGCCTGTTTGTGCCATCGCCTCCACAATCAGCACGCCCGGCATCACCGGCTCGGTTGGAAAGTGTCCGACAAAGAACGGCTCGTTTCCGCTAACATTTTTCACGCCCACGACCAGCCTGTCGGTTATTTCAATCACTTTATCTATCAGCAGGAACGGGTACCTGTGTGGCAACATCTGCCGAATCTGATTTATGTCCAAAAGCGGCGGAATATTTTCGTTGTATTCGGGGCACTGTTTCTCCTGACTTTTGATTTCTTTTCTTATGAGTTTTGCCAGTCCCGTATTTACGCAATGTCCGGGATAAGTTGCTATCACTTTGCCTTTTAGCGGCATTCCTATCAGAGAAATGTCGCCGATTACATCCAGCAGTTTGTGCCGCGCGGGTTCATTGTCAAATATCAGGCTGCTATTGAGATATCCCAGTTTGTCGGCATCGCAGCGAGGCTGCCCCATAAGGTCGGCTATAGCGTCCAATTCACTTTGCGGTAGCAGTTCGTCGTATATCACAATCGCGTTTTGCAAGTCGCCGCCTTTGATAAGATTTTGTTTTATCAGGGGCAAAATTTCTTTTACAAAAACAAAAGTCCGCGCATTGCCGATTTCGGTCTTAAAGTCGTCAATATTGTACAACGTGGCAAATTGATTGCGCAACACAGTAGAGTTGAACCCTATATGTACATCAACGCTGAAGTGGTCGTCGGGCAGCACGCATATTTTCGCTCCCGTTTGGGGCAAGGTATATTCCATACGGCTGCGAACCACAAAATATTCTTTATCAGCATTTTGTATTTCAATACCTGCCTTTTCTATCCCTTCTACAATCGGTTGTGCGCTGCCGTCAAGGATTGGAAATTCTGCTTCGTCCACTTCGAGCATACAGTTATCTATCCCGCAGGCATACAGCGCGGACATAACGTGTTCAATAGTGCTTATTTGAAAGTTCCCCTTTTTCAGTACGGTGCTGCGCTGTGTGTCCGCAACATAGTCGGCAATGGCACGCAATTCAGGCTGCCCATCGAGGTCGATGCGTTTGATAACAATCCCCGAATTTTCGGGCGCAGGCTTCAGGTGCAAATTCACTTTTACGCCTGTGTGAAGCCCTTTACCCGACAAGGAAAAAGCAGTTTTTAATGTCTGTTGTTGCATAAAAGTTCTGTCTTTAATTGGTTACAAAATTATATAAAATGCTTGATTTTTCCAAACGCGCATCGTAAAAATAAAGAAAAGACAGTAATATTCAGGTAAAATTTGCTACTTTTGCAGAAAAAACAGCAGTGTTCAAGGTAATAATTTTGACAATAATTCAATGCTTTTTTCTGGCAGGCGGGCAGGTCTGTTTTAAGTTGGCAATAGAAAAAATCGGCAAATTCACTTTTTCGTGGGCGTGTTTTGCCGACATTCTAACGAATTGGTGGTTGCTGTTTAGCGGCATCCTGTTGCTGATTTCCACCGTGTTGTGGGCTTACATCATTAAACATTTTCCGTTTTCGGTTGCATATCCGCTCACGAGCCTCGCATACGTGATTGGGTTGCTTGCTGCCACTGTCATTTTCCACGAGAGCGTACCCTTGACGCGATGGCTCGGCGTTGTCATAATCGTAATTGGAGTTTATTTTGTTATTAAGTGAACCGAAACAATTAACAATTATTAATTATTAATTGTTAATTGTTAAAAACCTTATTCTAACTTGATTAACCTTAGTAGAAAAAAAACAGGGAAAAACACAACCTTTACCTTATTTTCAGCGGTTTAATAAGGTTCTGAAAATTATGCAAATTTTCTACTAAGGTTACGAAAAATCAACATTATATAAATGTTAAATATTTTAACTAAATTAGTACATCAGCAGTAATTAATAATTTCTTGAAATTTATATCAAAATTAACAATATCAATACTAATTACTAATTGCTAATTACTAATTACTAATTGCTAATTGCTAATTGCTAATTGTACATAAATCGTTTTATGCTTTTTTTCGGGGTCTTTTCAAATTCGTCCTTAACGAGTTCAATTTCGTCAATGCGCTCGTATTTAGCAACTTGTCTGTTCAGTTCGGTGCGGTTCACTTCGAGCAATTCTTCGAGCATCTCCTCGTCAATGTGATGTTCTTCGAGTTCGTTTGGGTCGACGTACACAAGTGCAACAAGTTTTTTCTTTCGCTTCACTATCAAACATTCCGACACATAAGGCATCATATCGAGTTTGGCTTCAATCTCTTCCGGATAAATGTTTTGCCCGTTAGAGCCAAGAATCATAGTTTTATTTCTCCCTCTCAGAAAAATGTCGCCCTTGTTGCTCACATATCCCACATCGCCGGTGTGCAGCCAGTTGTTGTCATCTATTGCCTCTGCTGTTGCCTCCGGATTTTTGTAGTAGCCGAGCATCAGGTTTTCGCCGCGCACGCAAATTTCGCCGTTGCCTGTTTCGGGGTTTACGTCAATAACTTTCACTTCCATTTTCGGCAAAATCCGTCCGCATGAAGACGCAATAAACTCATTATAAGGCGTATAACTAATAAGCGGCGCACATTCGGTCATTCCATAACCGATGGTGAACGGGAAATTTATCAGCCGAAAGAACTTTTCTGCATCGCTGTTGACCGATGCCCCGCCCACAACTATCTGCACAAAATTCCCGCCAAAAGCATCATAGAGGCTTTTCCGCATTTTTTGCTTTAAAACGCTGTTAATAAAAGGAATACATAATAAAATTTTAATAATTGGTTTAGAAATAATCGGCATTATTTTTTTCTGATAAATTTTTTCGACAATCATTGGCACCGAAAAAATCATATTCGGTTTCACTTCTGCAAAGGCATCTATCAGCAGTTGCGCCGAAGGGTTTTTGGTCAGGATGTATATGTGGCATCCTACGCAAGTTGCTGTAAGAAAGTCGAATGCACAGCCGTATGCGTGTGCAAACGGCAGGAAGGCAACAAGCTTGTAATCGGGCTGCAACATTTGCGTTTCTATGCCGAAAGTGATGTTGGCAGCAAGCGCATTCCCGCTCAGCATCACGCCTTTACTGCTGCCCGTAGTCCCCGAAGTGTAATTCAGCGAGGCGAGTTCGCTGTTAGAGCGATGAACGTACCGAACATCTGTTTTTGAAAAACCGTGGGGATATTTTTCAGAAAAAATATTTTCAACTTTATCATAACTAAATCCTTGATTTTCAGAATATAAAAGCGAAAAATTGTTTAATGAATAAACCGTCTTGAGACATCTGCTTCCTTTTGTTTGAAGTTTACTCCAAAGCGGCGGGTCAACGAATGCAATTCGCGACTCTGAATGTTCAAGAATATCATTTATATCTGCGGGATTGAACTCGTGCAAAACAGGCACCGTAACAGCGCCGTAAGTAACAGTAGATAAATAAACGATGCACCAATTGATGCTGTTTTTACCCACAAGCGCTATCTTGTCGCCCTGCTGCACGCCACACTGTTCAAACAGAATATGCAAGCGCGCAACCGCAGACGCCACTTCCGAATAACTGACAGTTTGATTTTCAGGATAATTTGTATAAGCAGGGCTTGCCCAGTTACTCCTAAACGAGTTGGCAAAAAGTTCTATCAGATTTTCTTTAATCATAATTTTTGATAAATATTTTTCAAAAAATCCAAACAAAAAAAAATGTGAAACAGGCAAATAATCATGTTCATAATAATGTGATTATCAGTATTTAACTGTTTAATTAACATTTACCTGTTTACAAGAATGTCCTTAAAATTTCCGCAAAATTATTAATTTTTGCACAAATCAACAAAAAATGTGCATTTTTTTGTCGATTCCAACCCGTAGACAGATTTGTTTTTTTTTCAGTATAGCCTGTTTTTTGTTGTTTGTAACGCGCTGTAAGCGCCTCGTAAGCCATTAAACTCGGTTTTTTTTAAATTTGCCTGCCGAAAAATTTTTTTCGGGGGAACGCTCGCATCTTTAACCGATTTGGTTTTTAAATTTTGAAATAATAATATCAACTTTCTCATTTAAAGCAATTTGCGCATCTATCCAGTTGATTTTCAGCCCGCGCCGTTCCATTCCTCTGAACCATGTCATTTGCCTTTTGGCAAATTGATGGATTGCAATTTCGAGTTGCGAAAACATTTCGCTGTAAGAAATTTTGCCCGTTACAAATTGTGTAACATATTTATATTCAAGCCCATAGTAAATCAAATCGGCAGGCGCAAGTCCGTTGGTAAGCATATTTTTTATCTCTTCAATCATTCCGTTTTCGAGCCTCTGCTTCAAACGTTGGGTGATTTTTGCGCGGCGCAGTGTGCGCTCTGTATCAATACCGATAATCAAAGCGTTAACCGGCTGAAATTCATTTGATTGCAACTGATTTTTTTGCGAAAATTCAGCAATTTCAATCGCGCGGATTGCACGCTGCACGCTGTCAACATCTGTCGTGTTGTGCATATTTCCGTAGGAGGAAAGGAGTTTTGTTAACTCTTCCAGCGATTTGCTGCCCAACGATTTCCGCAATTCCGCGTTTTCAGGTACTTCGGGCAGGCGATAGCCGCGCAAAACGGCTTCAATATACAACCCGGACCCGCCACAAAGCACAGGAACAATGTTTTTAGCCTTTAAATCAGAAAAAACCTTGTGAAAATCGTGTTGATACTGAAAAATATTGTAATGCGTCCCTGCATCGCAAATATCTATCAAAAAGTACGGAACATGCTGACCATCAACAACATATTCATCTAAATCCTTTCCTGTGCCAATATCCATGCCGCGATACACCTGCCGCGAATCGGCGCTGATAACCGCCGACTGCAAACGCGCTGCCAAAGCACATGCCACAGCAGTTTTGCCAGACGCTGTGGGACCTGTAACCGCAATTAATTCATACATAAACTGTATTGTTATAAAAATGTACTGCAAAAATATATTTTTTTCTGTAATAATAAAAAATCAAATATTTTACTGATGTAATTTCATCCAAAAAAAAATTTCCGGCAACTTTTTGATTTTTTTTTAAACATAATTATTTTAATAACAAATGGTTAGCCATTTTTTTCGGGAAACTTTTTCTGTTTTGTTGAAAAAAAAATGAACAAAAAAAGAAATATTATAAATGTTTTATTTACTTTTGTAATCCATTTTTAGACATTAAAAAGGAAAAAAAATCAATATGGAATTGTTTATAGACGGGAAAATGAAAAACACATACACACAGGAAGAGATTGAAAAAGCAACATTCGATTATTTTCAGGGCGATGAATTAGCAAGCCGCGTTTGGGCTTCAAAATATGCGTTGAAGGACTCTTTTGGCAATATTTACGAACTTACTCCTGATGACATGCACCGCCGACTTGCTCGCGAGATTGCACGAATAGAACAAAAATATCCAAACCCCATCACAGAGGACGACCTTTTTGAGTTGTTTCGCAACTTCCGCTACATCGTGCCGCAGGGCAGCCCGATGACCGGAATAGGCAACGAATATCAGGTGGCTTCGCTCTCCAATTGCTTTGTGATTGGTTTTGATGGTGACGCGGACTCTTACGGCGCTATCATTAAAATTGACGAGGAGCAGGTGCAACTGATGAAGCGGCGCGGCGGTGTGGGACACGACCTTTCGCACATACGCCCCAAAGGGTCGCCTGTGAAAAACTCCGCGCTCACTTCCACAGGACTCGTGCCTTTCATGGAACGTTACTCCAATTCCACGCGCGAGGTGGCGCAGGACGGCAGGAGGGGCGCGCTGATGCTGTCCGTGTCTATCAAACACCCCGACAGCGAAAGTTTTATTGATGCAAAAATGGAGTCGGGCAAAGTTACAGGCGCAAATATTTCTGTAAGAATAACTGACGATTTTATGCAATCTGCAATAAACAAAACTCCGTTTGTACAGCGCTATCCTGTTGACAATCCCAATTTTGAGAAATATACGGTCAAAGAAATTGACGCAACTGCCTTGTGGGGCAAAATTATTCACAATGCTTGGCAGTCTGCCGAACCGGGCGTGCTGTTTTGGGACACGATAATCCGCGAGAGTATCCCCGACTGCTATGCCGATTTGGGCTTCCGCACCGCCTCTACCAACCCCTGCGGAGAAATACCGCTATGCCCTTATGACAGTTGCCGACTGTTAGCAATAAATTTATATTCCTATGTAAATGAACCGTTTACAAAAAACGCAAGATTTGATTTCGATTTGTTTAAAAAACATGTTGCTCTGGCACAGCGTATTATGGACGATGTTATTGATTTGGAAATAGAAAAGATAGACAAAATTATAGACAAAATCAAGCGCGACCCCGAAGACAAGGAAATTAAACTTGCGGAATGTCAACTTTGGAAAAAAATCAGGACTAAAACACTTAAAGGTCGGCGTACAGGCGTAGGGACAACCGGCGAGGGGGACATGCTCGCATCGCTTGGGTTGCGCTACGGCACAGACAAGGCTACCGATTTGTCGGAACTTGTGCATAAAACGCTGGCGCTGGCGGCTTACCGCTCGTCTGTGGAGATGGCTAAAGAGCGTGGCGCGTTCGAAATTTACGACTCGCAACGCGAGCAAAATAACCCGTACATCAAGCGGCTCAAAGAAGCCGACCCCGAACTTTACAGCGAAATGACAAAATACGGACGGCGCAATATTGCCTGCCTTACCATTGCGCCCACAGGCACTACAAGCATCATGACACAAACCACAAGCGGAATAGAACCTGTATTTTTGCCGGTTTATACGCGGCGCCGCAAAGTGAACCCAAGCGACAAGGATGTACGCATAGATTTTGTTGATGAAAATGGCGATTCCTTTGAGGAATATACAGTTTTTCACCATAAATTTGTTACATGGATGCTTGCCAACGGATATGATGTTACCAAGCATTATTCCAATGCGGAATTAGATGAACTCGTTTCAAAATCGCCCTATCACAAAGCAACAGCCAACGATATTGACTGGCTCAAAAAAGTACAGATGCAAGGCAGAGTGCAGAAATGGGTTGACCATTCCATTTCGGTAACCATTAATTTGCCCAACAATGCCAGCGAAGAACTTGTAGGGAAACTCTACGAAGAGGCTTGGCGTAGCGGTTGCAAGGGTTGCACTGTATATAGGGACGGCTCGCGGGCAGGTGTTTTGGTTCAAAAAGATGAAAAGAAGGAAAAAGAGAAACAACCTGATGAAAAAGACAGGGACAAAAATTGCTTCTGCATTGAACCACAGCAACTTACACGCCCGAAGGAACTTGACTGCGATGTTGTCCGCTTCCAGAACGCAAAAGATAAGTGGATTGCTTTTGTGGGCTTGTACAACGGACGACCTTACGAAATTTTCACAGGTATTGCCGATGACGAGGAGGGAATTTTGCTGCCTAAAACCGTAGAAAAAGGTAAAATAGTAAAAGTTGTTGACGAAAACAGCAAACGCTACGACTTCCAATTTACTAACAAACGCGGGTTCAAGACCACAGTGGAGGGCTTGTCGCACAAGTTTGACCCCGAATTTTGGAACTATGCCAAACTGATTTCCGGCGTGTTGCGCTACGGAATGCCTATCGACCAGGTGGTAAAACTTGTTGGCGGGTTGCAACTAAACTCCGAAAGTATAAACACATGGAAAGTAGGCGTGGAACGCGCCCTGAAAAAATACATACCTGACGGAACGCAAATCAGCGAGCAGGAATGTCCCCATTGTGGACAGCAAACGCTCGTTTATCAGGAGGGTTGCCTCACCTGCCAAAGTTGCGGATATTCGCGATGCGGATAAGCGAGAATAGTGGTTAATTGTTAGTGGTTAATTGTTAGTGGTTAGTGGTTAGTGGTTAGTGGTTAATACGAAGAGACTGTCTCAAAAGTTAATTTTATCACAAAGATAGCAAAGAATAGATATTGAAAATCAACACTTTGCGTTCTTTACGAAACATCCCGCTTTGGCGGGACAAGTTTTGTGCCCTTTGCGGTGAAGAAAATTTGATTTTTGAGACAACCCCTTTGTCCCGCAAAAGCGAGAGAACGCAAAGATTGTCCCGCCAAAGTGGGAGAATATAGAACATAGAACATAGAACATAGAACATAGATTTTTTCTGAAAAGTGAAAACTGAATTTTTTTTCCAATAAAAAATCCTTATCATAGAACATCGCAGCGCCTCGTACGGGCGCTGCGATTGCGATTGTGATTGGTTATTAGTGAACAGTGAATAGTGAACAGTGAATAATGAACAGTGAATAATAATGTACAGACGCAATACTTTGGCGTCTCAATGTAAAAATAATTCTCAATTCTCAATTCTCAATTCTCAATTCAGAATTATTTGTTATAAATTTTAGAATAAAAATATAATTTTTTTGCATAAATTGCGTTTTAAGTTTTGAAACGACTAAAATATAAGCCTATGCAAGCAAATTTACATTTTTTTCAGTCGGATTTGGATTATGTAACAGTAATCGAGGAACCGCGGCAGGAAGTTATCGCCAATATTCTAAGTTTTGCAGCAGCGTTCCGCTCAGTTCCGATTTCGGAAAGTATCAGTTTAAATTACGTTCTAAACTGACAGAAGAAGCAGAGAGTTTGAAAAACTGTTGATTTGATTTTTTTTTTCAAATCAACAGTTTTTTTGCAATTTCTCCCTGCAAATTTTTACAGGATATTTTCATGCGTTTGTATGTAATTTCAGAATTTAATGCTAATTTTGCAGCATGTATTCTGGCGGAAATATAGAAAGAACAATCAATTTTGCCACTGACTATGAGGATTTCACACAAATAAACGCCCTTTAAAACACGCGCAGAAAATCACACACAAGTCCTTCGTAATTAGCGGCTGCAAAAATATAAATAAATGAAAATCAAAATACTGCTTTGTTTAGCCACCGCGTTTCTGTTCGTTGCCTGTGTGCCGAAATGGAAGATTACGGAATACTCTTCCACAAAAATTCCGCTCGACAGCACAACAGAGCGATTGGTAAACAGGCAATATATCAACTATTTGCAGACCATATCCGTGCAAATGGATGCGCAGATGAGCGAAATTATAGGTCAGTCGGCTCAAACGATGGAGGTGTCGCGTCCTGAGAGTTTGCTGTCCAATTTCGTATCCGACTTGTTGCGTCAAGCCGCTACGCAGGCGCTTTTGCAGCCAATTGACATCGGAATTATGAACATTGGCGGACTGCGGACACAAATAATGGCTGGCGAAGTTACCGTGCGAAATATGTACGAAGTGATGCCCTTTGAAAATGAACTCGTGGTGATTTGGCTGCGTGGCGATACCCTGCAAAAAGTAATTGACGAAATAGCCGCAAAAAACGGAGAAGGCATAAGCGGAATAAAAATGACAATCAAAAACAGGAAGCCTTTTGACCTTACCATCGCAAATGAGCCGCTGGACAAAAACAGAATATATTCAATCGCCACCAACGATTTTATGGCAGGCGGCAACGATGAACTGTACCATTTGGCACAGCGCCTGAAAATTGAATATACAGGGCTGAAAATCAGAGATTTACTTATTCAAACCTTTAAAGACGCAACAAAAAACGGCACAAAAGTAAGTTCACAAATTGACGGGCGAATTAAAGTGAAAAATGAATAACTGAACGATGTAATGACTGCCTGTATTTATGCAAAACTGTTAGTTTTGCACATTAATAACTGACCGTTCAGTTATTTTAAAAATTTGTAACCTGTAATCTATAATCTATAATTAGAAAAAATATGGTTCTTGCCAACGAAAATTATATTAAACTGTCTGATTCTCACTATATTGAAGATATAGAAAAACGTGTCAATGCGTATAAAATACTTCATCCCAATGAGAAAATCTATCGCATCGGAGCAATAAGCCCTTCGCTGCCCCTGCCCCTTGATGCGGTGAAATCCATGCAACGTGCAGTCGAAGATTTGAGTACAATTAACGAATTTCGGGGCTACGGACCCGCACAGGGCTATGATTTTTTAATAGATAAAATTCTTAAAGAATACAGAAGTAATTTTGCTGTGTCATTTGAAAAAGAATGTGTATTTGTCAGCAGTGGTTCTACCACCGATTTGGCTAACATTACAAACATTGTAAGCAGCGACAATATCGTAGCCATTGCCGATACCATAGACCCCGCGTACGAAAACACCACCGTACTCAACGGACACGCAGGGAAACTGAAAAACGGGAAATGGAGCAACCTCGTGTATCTGCAATGCAACGAGTCCACAAATTTCCTGCCGCAACTGCCCACCGAAAGAGTAGACGTGATTTTCCTCTCAAATCCAAACAATGTTACAGGAACGGCAATCAAACGCAGCGACTTGAAACGCTGGGTCGATTACGCCGCAGAAAACGAAAGTTTGATTATATATGACGCATCATTTCAGGCATTTATAAAAGACGAAAATATTCCCGGAAGCATTTACGAAATAAAAGGCGCAAAAAAAGTAGCCATCGAAATTCGCAGTTTCTCAAAAGACGCAAGTTTTGCCGCAGTAAGATGCGGCTTTACAATAGTGCCAAACGAATTGCAGGCGTGCACCTTTGGCGGTAAATACGTGCCAATTAACAGGTTATGGAAAAAACTGATACAAAACTACACTAATGGCGTCTCATACATTTCGCAGCGCGGCGCCGAAGCCCTGTTCACGCGCAAAAGCAAAACAGAAATTTCAGAACTCGTTAATTATTACATGATTAATGCCTCGCTAATACGCGAAGAACTAAATGCGATGGGATACAGAGTGTTCGGAGGACAAAATTCACCATATATATGGTTCAAAATTCCGAACAGCAACACCTCATGGAAATTCTTCCTGCACCTGCTGCACGATTTAGGCATCGTTGGCACACCCGGAATCGTTTTTGGACCGGAAAACGACAGATACATGCGCTTCAGTGGATACTGCAATCGCAACGACCTGATTGCCGCACTGAAAATCATGAAAAATAATTTTTAAAAATAATAACTAATTATAAATGAAACTTTTAGAAACGCTCAAAAACAGGGCGAAACAAAATTTGCAACGAATTGTTTTACCGGAAGCAACAGAACTTCGCACCTTGAAAGCAGCAGATATTGCTATTGCGCAGGGATTGGCAAAAATCATTCTGATTGGCGACACTGCTGAAATACAGCGACTTGCAGCAGAAAATAACCTCAAACACATTCCTGAAGCCAAAATTATTGACCCGCAAACCTGCCCGCAAATGCCGCATTACTCCGGCCTGCTTTACCAACTGCGCAAAAACAAGGGGATGACCACTGAACAGGCGCAGGTTCAGGCTAAAGACCCGCTCTATTTAGGCTGCCTGATGATTAAAAATGGAGACGCAGACGGAGAACTCGCCGGCGCGCGCAATTTCACAGGAGATGTGCTGCGCCCCGCATTTCAGATAATTAAGACACTGCCCGGAATTAAGGTCGTTTCAGGAGCGTTTCTAATGTTCACAACGGCAACACAATATGGACATAACGGACTGCTCGTATTTGCCGACTGCGCCGTTAATCCGAACCCTACTGCCGAAGAACTTGCCGGAATTGCAATCAGCACAGCGCAAACAGCACGCGCAATAGCAGGGTTAGAGCCACGAATTGCAATGTTAAGTTTCTCTACAAAGGGCAGCGCACAGCACGAATTGGTTGATAAGGTTGTAACGGCAACGCTACTTGCAAAAGAGATGCAGCCCGACCTCCTGATTGATGGCGAATTGCAGGCAGATGCAGCGCTCGTGCAGTCGGTAGCAGCAAGCAAAGCGCCGAAGAGCGCAATAGCAGGACACGCTAACGTGCTGGTTTTCCCCGACTTGCAGGCGGCTAACATCGGATACAAACTTGTACAACGCCTTTCAGGCGCCGAAGCAATAGGACCACTGCTGCAAGGAATGGCTGCGCCTGTGAACGACCTCTCACGCGGCTGCACAACTGACGACATCGTCAGTATGATTGCAATTACAGCAAATCAGGCAATAAGCATGAAGCAGTAAACGATGTATCAACTTACCGATTTTTTGCCCACTACGGTCAAAGAGGCACAACTGCGCGGATGGGACAACGTTGATGTGGCGCTCTTTTCGGGCGATGCCTACATTGACCACCCCGCATTTGCAAATGCAATGGTAGGGAGAGTTATGGAAAGGCAGGGACTGCGCGTGGCGGTTGTGCCCCAGCCAAACTGGAAAGATGACTTGAGAGACTTCCGAAAATTCGGAAAACCGAACCTCTTTTTTGCTGTCTCGGCAGGGAATATGGACTCAATGGTCAATCATTATACTGCCAACCGCCGCCTGCGCAGCGAAGATGCATACACCCCGGATGGACGCGCAGGAGCACGACCCGACAGAACTACAATTGTTTATTGCAAAATATTAAAGAAACTTTTCCCTGATACACCCATTCTTATTGGCGGAATAGAAGTGTCTATGAGGCGTTTTTCGCACTATGATTATTGGGATAACAAATTGACCGCAAGCATTTTAATAGAAAGTGGCGCTGACTTGGCAGTGTACGGAATGGGCGAAAAACCTATAGCCGAAATAATATCCAAACTTAATCCATACAAAAGCGGCAAAACGCCGCTTGCAACCGAAATTTTTTTAGAGAAAACCAAAAATATTAACCAAACTTTTTATCTCAACAGCAACCCTGCTTCAAGCAATTTGAAGTCGGATATTTTGCTGTTCTCGCACGAAGAATGTTTGAGAAGCAAGCAAAAACAGGCAGACAATTTCAGAATTATAGAGGAAAATTCAAACTCATTAGTCGGCAAAACATTAGTTCAGCAAACAGGCAGTCAATATATAATTGTCAATCCGCCGTTTTTGCCACTGACCGAGAGCGAACTTGACGCTATCTACGACCTGCCTTTTACGCGCCTGCCACACCCTAAATATCGCGACAAAATTATTCCTGCCTACCAGATGATAAAACATTCGGTAAATATCCATCGCGGCTGTTTTGGAGGCTGCGCCTTTTGCACCATCTCGACACATCAAGGCAAATTCATAAGTTCGCGCTCAGAAAAATCCATTTTAAAAGAGATAAAAAAGATTGCACAAATGCCCGATTTCAAAGGCTATGTGAGCGACTTGGGCGGACCGTCGGCTAACATGTACAAAATGAGCGGCAAAAACGCCGACATTTGCAGCAAGTGCAAAAGAGCATCATGTATTTTTCCTAAAATTTGTCCCAATTTAAATGCCAATTTACTGCCGCTTATAGAACTTTACAGGAAAGTTGATGCAATGAAAGAGGTCAAAAAATCGTTTATCGGCAGCGGCATTCGTTACGATATGCTTTTGAGCAGCGACAACAGCAACCATCAGCGCGAATATCTGGCTGAAGTGATAACAAAACACGTTTCTGGACGGCTCAAAGTTGCGCCCGAACACACCGAAATGCATGTCCTGAAAACAATGCGCAAACCGGAGTTCGCCAATTTTGAAAAATTCAAACATCTTTTTGACAGAATAAATTCCGAAAACCGTTTGCAGCAGCAACTTGTGCCATATTTTATTTCCTCGCATCCTGCCTGCCGACCCGAAGACATGGCTGAACTTGCCGTTAAAACGAAAAATATTGACCTCCACCTTGAGCAGGTGCAGGATTTTACCCCAACGCCAATGACGCTCGCAACAGAAATGTATTACACAGGAATAGACCCATACTCTCACAAAAACGTTTTTGTTGCTAAAACAAAAGACGAAAAACTCGCACAGCGACAATTCTTTTTTTGGTACAAAAAAGAATATAAAAATCAGATTATAAATTATTTACGGAAAATAAAACGGGGAGATTTGATAAAAAAACTGTTTGAATAAAGCCTCCCAAAAAAAAAGTTTTTCCGGTTGCCGCATTTGGATAACTCGTATTTTTCATGTAACTTTGCCGCAATTTTTTATCTAATTGATAACGTTTTAATACTCAATGCACATGAAAGATTTTAGAGCAGGAAAAATTAACTTGTGGCTTATAGCAGGCGGGTTTTTAGTGATAATTATCGGTTTTATACTTATGACGGGTGCGCCGTCGGGCGTGGAATTTAACCCCGACATCTTTAGCACGCGGCGTATAGTGGTGGGACCGATTGTGGCTTTTGCAGGCTTCATTTTTATCATTTTTGCAATCCTGTACAACCCCCCAGAAAAAGAAAAATAGCCTCTTTGCCTCACGCCATCAGGTTTTTAGAAGAACGCGCAGGCGGCAAAAAGTTGTACGATTGCAATTATTTGTTGCACCGCAACTGACCGACACCGCTTCTGAAAAAAAGCGGCAGGAAAGCGTTAAATTTAAAAAAATAACTTTATTTATAAATGACAATTATTCAAACCATTATAATAGCAATAGTAGAAGGGCTGACGGAATTTCTCCCCGTTTCATCTACCGGACACATGATTTTGGCGCAGGCATTACTTGGCATTGAAAGTACCGACTTCGTTAAAATGTTCACTGTAAATATTCAATTTGGCGCAATTTTGTCGGTCATAGTTTTATATTTCAAAAGATTTGTTTCCGTAAACCCGATTAAGATATTTGAAAAGTTTGAAAAAGAGAACAGAAATGAAAATTTAACATTTCTTGGAAAAATTAATTTTTCGGGAAAACATTTTTTCAGAAAAATTAGTTTCTACCTGAAACGCTTTTTAGAAAAATTTAATTTCTATAAAATCCTTTTTATTGCGTTTGTTCCGGCAGCGGTTTTGGGTTTTATTTTTAGCGATTATATTGATAAATTGCTCGAAAGCGTGCACGTAGTGGCTGTGATGCTTATAGTGGGCGGCGTTTTTATGCTTTTTGTAGACAAATGGTTCAATGCCCCGTCAAGCAATCAGGAGATAGACTGGCTGCGTGCGCTCAAAATAGGCTTTTGCCAGTGTATTGCAATGATACCGGGAGTTTCGCGCTCTATGGCAACCATTGCGGGCGGCATGGGCAGCAAACTCACACGCAAAAATGCGGCAGAATTTTCGTTCTTCCTTGCCGTGCCTACAATGGCAGCCGCGTCGGGCTACTCGCTGCTCAAACTGCTGAAAACCGCAGAAGGAGCGAAACTGTTTACAGATAACTGGATGGAACTGCTGCTCGGAAACGCAGTGGCATTCGCAGTAGCAATGCTGGCAATTAAGTTTTTTATTGATTTTATTACAAAATTCGGGTTCAAGTTTTTCGGCTGGTACCGCATAGTTGTAGGGCTTATAATCATCTCTTTGCTGTTAGCAAATGTTAATTTGAGCGTTATTTAAAAAGCAACTTAACTTGTTTATAAATTTTTTTATAAATTATTGAACATTATTTAACATATTTAAAAAAAATTTAGCGAACAAAAGCAAAATGAAAATCACTGTGATTCATAAACTGTAAATATTTGGCGTATAATTTGTTGAACTTCAAAAAAAAGAATTATCTTTGCAGCATGAATAATGCAGTTATAAAAGTTTCTGCGATGTACATATTTTTTTTTAAAACACACTGTAAAGACGTCAAATTTGTGAAAAAACTATGATTTTTCGGGGATAGATATTAATAGAAAGTTAATTATAAGATGTATAATATTAATATACAAATTATTAAATATTTATAATCTGCGGTTCTTACATTTTATACTTAATCTGACTCTAAATACTTTCATCTATGAGTAAAAAGCACAATAATAAGAACATAAGTCCATTTGAATATGATGAGATAAGCGATAATACCGGCTTCCTGTTTTGGCAGGTAGCGCATATTTGGGCTACTACACAAGACAAGATGTTAAAACGCTCGCTGGGGATTTCGCAGTTGCAATATGTAATTATGTCGAGTACCTACTGGCTTAATATTCACGGATTTGAGGTAACTCAGTCATACCTTTCATCGCATACAAAAGTAGAAAAGATGACAATTTTCAAAAATATATGCGCCTTGCAGGAACGCGATTTGATAAAAATCACACCCCACGACACAGACGCACGCTCTAATTTAATTTCCATCTCAGAGAAAGGGGAAGAACTGCTGTCGCGTGCCATTAAAGAGATAGAAAATATGGATACAAACTTTTTCGGCATCCTCAGAAACAAGCGCAAAACAATGAACGCCTTTTTATTACAAATAATTGAGAACAACAAGCAATATTTTTAGATACAAAAAAAACGATGATGCCAGTATTATTGCATACCTGCTGCGCACCCTGCTCTGCATCTGTTATTGAATGGTTGCTGATAAACAACTATCAACCAACGCTTTACTTTTTCAACCCAAATATTTTCCCAAAAAACGAGTACGAAATTCGCAAAAACGAACTCCTTCGTTATGCACAAACGCTCAAACTCTCTGCCGTTGATGATGATTACAATCACACGCACTGGCTCGTGCAGATAGCCGGTTACGAGCGCGAACCTGAACGCGGGCAGAGATGTGCTATCTGCTTCAAAATCAGAATGATGGCTACTGCCACGCAAGCACACAAACTCGCAATCCCGACGTTTGCTACAACGCTCGCCTCCTCGCGATGGAAAAACATTGAACAAATAAATACGGCTGGAACAGCAGCAGCAGAGAGATTTGAAAATATGAGTTTTTTGGCAAAAAACTGGCGCACAAACGGACTCGCCGACCGCAGAGCGCAACTGCTAAAAGAAAATAAGTTTTACAACCAGCAATATTGTGGCTGCGAATTTTCTGTGCGGAAAGAAAAAACAGTGTAGTTTTACCATAAAAAAACTGCTCTAAAATTATTTATTCAATAAACTTAAAGCAGCGCTGAACGGCAATAAAATATTAGTATCTTTTAAAAAAAGAAGTGACTCTGGCGGGATTCTAACCCACAACCTTCTGATCCGTAGTCAGATGCTCTATACAGTTGAGCTACAGAGCCATTGAAAATTGTTTCCAATTTTGCGGCTGCAAAGTTACGGCTTTTTTTATTAAAAAGCAAAATATTTTTTTAAAAAAATAAAAAAAATGCACACAACAGAAGAAAAATTACAGGAATTTGGTCGTTTACTTGATATTCTTGACCGCTTACGTTGCGAATGTCCGTGGGACAGAGAGCAAACATTCGATTCGCTACGCGCACTAACCATCGAAGAGACCTACGAACTTGCCGATGCGATTATCGCAAAAGACAAGTTGCTCATTAAAAAAGAGTTGGGAGACGTGTTGCTGCACATAATTTTTTACGCAAAAATAGGCAGCGAAAGCGGCGACTTTGACATCGCCGATGTTTGTAAAGCCCTGTGCGACAAACTTATATATCGTCATCCGCACGTTTTCGGGACGGTTTCTGCCGACAATACAAAAACGGTGGAGCAAAACTGGGAAACGCTCAAATTGAAAGAAAAGGACGGCAACAGTTCGGTTCTCTCCGGCGTACCCAATGCGCTGCCCGCGCTGATAAAGGCTCACCGTATCCAGGACAAAGCACGTAGCGCAGGATTCGACTGGGACAAGCCGGAGCAGGTGTGGGACAAGGTGCGCGAAGAAATGGACGAACTGCAAGCAGAAATTACCGCGCACAATCCGGATAAAATGGAAGATGAGTTCGGCGACTTGCTGTTCAGCGTTATTAATGCCGCGCGTTTGTATGGCATAAACCCCGAAAACGCGCTTGAACGCACTAACCGCAAATTTATCAAACGCTTTAACTATATGGAAACCAAAACATTGGCACAAGGTAAAGATTTGAAAAAAATGTCGCTCGAAGAAATGGAAGAAATTTGGCAGCAGGCAAAAAGTATTGACTGACAAATAACAGCCTGACAGATATTTGTATGCCATCAAATATCCGCGTAATTATTTTCGGGGAAGCGGGCATATTTTTGAAAACATTTTATTACTTTTGTAAAAATTTTTATTTAAGAACATGGAATTTACCGCATACCAAATTGCCGACTTCTTGCAGGGAACAATTGAGGGCAATCCGAATGTGAAAATTAATGATTTTGCCAAAATTGAAGAGGGGAGAGCGGGCACGCTTTGTTTTCTGGCAAATCCGAAATATAATAACTATATATATGATACTCAGGCAACTATCATTCTTGTAAATAAAGATTTTGTTGCCGAGAAGCCCGTTAGTGCAACATTAATTCGCGTAGAGAATGCTTACGAGGCAGTTGCTAAATTACTCGCTTTTTACGAGAAGCATACAGAAAAAGCGCTTACGGGGATTTCGCAACTCGCGTTCGTTGCGCCGACTGCCAAAGTGGGCAAAAACGCTTATATTGAGCAGTTTGTAGTTATTGGAGAAGGGGTAGAGATAGGCGACAATGCTAAAATATTCGCACGCGGAACAATAAGCGAAAACGTGAAAATAGGCGACAACGCCACCATCTTTTCGGGAGTATCTATTTATAAAGACTGTATTATAGGCAACAATTGCACCCTGCATTCGGGCGTGGTGATTGGCGCAGACGGATTTGGATTTGTGCCCACTGATGACGGAACGTATAAAAAAATCCCGCAACTTGGCAATGTTATTATAGAAGATGACGTTGAAATAGGTGCAAACAGTACTATCGACCGCGCAACAATGGGCAGTACTGTTATTCGCAAAGGGGTGAAACTTGACAACCTCGTTCAGATTGCCCATAATGTCGATATTGGCGAAAATACCGTTATTGCCGCGCAAAGTGGCATTGCCGGCTCAACAAAAACAGGCAAAAACTGCATGTTTGCAGGGCAGGTAGGCATCGCAGGGCATCTCACTGTTGCAGACGGAACAAAACTCGGCGCACAAACAGGCGTGGCAGGCTCTATAAAAACCCCAAATACCATATATCAAGGTACGCCAGCTGTACCTGTGGGCATCTTCAGACGCTCATCGGTGGTCTATAAGTCGCTGCCGGAAATGCAAAATACCATCATTCAACTGGAAAAGCGCATCAAAAACTTGGAAGAAAAACTGTATAAGAATTAAGAATTGAGAATTGAGAATTAATAACTAAACTCTAAACTCTAATAATTAAAAATATGGGAAGAGCGTTTGAATACCGCAAGGCTACCAAAATGAAACGCTGGAGCAATATGGCTCGCGTTTTCACAAAACTTGGAAAACAAATAACCATTGCTGTCAAAGAAGGCGGCTCTGATGCAGACACAAATCCGCGTTTGCGTGTGCTGATTCAGCAGACAAAGAAAGAGAACATGCCCAAAGAGACCGTTGAACGCGCAATAAAGAAAGCGATTTCAAAGGATGAAAATGACTACAAAGAAATAGTGTATGAGGGATACGCACCCCACGGCATCGCGCTGCTGGTGGAAACGGCTACCGACAACCCCACGCGCACCGTTGCAAATGTGCGCAGTTATTTCAACAAATTGGGCGGCTCGCTTGGCACGAGCGGCTCGGTGCAGTTTATGTTTGAACACAAGTGCGTGTTCCGCATTGCGCAAAAAAACGGCGTCTCACTCGAAGACCTTGAACTTGAACTGATTGACTGCGGCGTTGATGAACTCGAAAATGACGAAGACGCAATAATGCTCTACGGAGATTTCGCTAACTATTCTTCTATCCAGAAATATCTGGAAGAAAACGGATTCGAAATTTTCAGCGCCGAATTTGAATACATTCCTAACGAATACAAACAATTAACTGACGTACAGAAAGCATCTGTTGTAAAATTGATTGACAAAATAGAAGAAGATGAAGACGTGCAAAACGTGTTTCACAATATGGCAGAGTAAAGATAGTTTTCAGTTATCAGAAAATACAATTTATTTAAAATTAAAATTCAATAAATTGCTTAATTTATGCAGGACTACAGTCAGTTAGACATTGTAAACGAAACTTTTACGGCATTTTTGGCAAAGAAAAAACTGCGCAAAACAGTTGAGCGTTTTGCCATTTTGGAACTTATTTACAGCGCTGACGGACATTTTTCTGCCGAGTCGCTGTTTGAAGATATACAAAAATCGCATCGCATAAGTTTAGCCACAGTGTACAACACACTCGAATTGTTGCTCGAATGTCATCTGATTGTAAGACATCAACTGTCCAAGCAAATAGCGCAGTACAAAAAAGCGATTGGCAGCAATATGAACCACCACTTGGTATGCACGCACTGCGGACGCATACGCGAATTTTCCGACAAAAACATCAAAATTGCCGTTAAATCAAGACGCTATGCAAATTTTGAGTTCAATAATTATTCGCTATATGTATATGGATTGTGCGCTAATTGTTTGAAAAACAGCGATGTAAAGAAATAATATCTGCCCCCATCTCTGACATATACAATATCAATAAAAATTTTTCAGGGGGTTGTCTCAAAAAGTCAATTTTACCACAAAGAATAGATGTTGAAAACCCACACTTTGTGTTCATTGTGCAACCTCCCGCCAAAGCGGGAGGTTTCGCAAGGTGCGCAAAGTTTGTCTCGCCAAAGCAATAATGCTTTGTGTTCTTTGTGATGAAAAAAATTTGACTTTTGAAATGCCCCAGCGAGGTGTTAAATTTTGTTTACATCTATAAAAAACAGGGGCAAAAATTTTTTGTCCCTGTCTGCGCCTGAAAGTCAGGATTTTTATCAGCTTTCAAATATACATCGCTTGCCTTTTTACTGTGGAGGCAACGGGGCTTCAATCATATATTGGGCACGAAAATAAATGTAATTTCCGCCATTTGCCTTTTCGCTATTTGGGTTGCCTTCCCATTGATGTCCCAAATCTGTACCGGGTACATTTTCAACAATAAACACACCATCGAAATTGCGGATGTTGCCAGTAAAGTAAACCGCATACTTAAGATGCTCTGTTGCAACTTCTTTCATCGCTCCAACACCTGAAAATGTCGAGTGCGTAGTAGGTCTGTATGGGGGCTTTATATAAAATATCTGGAAATCTAAAATTTGTCCATTGGGTTGAATAATTGGCATGGTCGAACTGCCGTGATATACCAGCCAGCCCGATATACTGACGATGTTTCCACATTGCATAAAAAACCATTCACTTGGGTCCGGCGCTTCCCAGCCCGCTGCAAGTATAATATAATCGTTTAGAAGCTGTGGTCCCGGAATGGTTTCGCATCTGGTGGGATTTGTCCATGTCCCTTCGCCGTCAACATTGCTTGTAAGCACTTTTTCTGCCGCCTCGTTGCCGTCAACAAGGCGGATGCCTTTGCCTTTGACAGTTGCCGTGTCTTTTTGGACTATGTCCTAAGTCGTTTTCGGGGTTTCGGTGTTGATACCCACCTGCGCGGACAGAAATTGTCCGCCGCTTGTCAGGGCTAAAAAGCCCAAAATTAAAATACTTTTTTTCATTTTTGTAAAAATTTAAAATTTAAAATGTTATTTTTTTAATAATTAATAATTCAAAATTGAGAATTGAGAATTGAGAATTGAGAATTGAGAATTGAGAATTACATTCAATGAAAAATTAAAAATGAACAATGAAAAATTAATTAATTATTCATTTTTCATTATTAATTATTCATTATTCATTATTGCCTGCTAATTGTTCACAGTTTTGCACACAAAAAGGCGGAACTTATTTTATCCGCTTCCGAAGGTATTAGACGCACCTTTGCACAAATAAGCAAGCCCGCCTACCGCGAGTATTTTTACTTATTCCTGTGCTTGAGGTGAAAAGTGTCTAATTTTTCGGAAGCAAAGAATGAATAAAATGTCAATTCTTTAATTATTTATATTTCAATTATTTACATCATTTTTAATTGTTATTAATAATTCTCTGCAAATGTATTAATTTATTTTGTAAAAACAAAAAACAAAGAGGCTGCCTCAAGAAAATTAACTTTTGGGACAGTCTCTTTTTACTTCTTCGGTTCTACCTTCAAGCAAAGTTCGTCAAGTTGCGCGTTGTCAATTACCGAAGGTGCGTTAAGCATTACATCACGTCCTGCGTTGTTTTTTGGGAAGGCGATGCAGTCTCTGATGCTGTCCAGCCCTGCAAAAAGCGAAACGAACCTGTCTAATCCAAAAGCCACTCCTCCGTGCGGTGGTGCGCCATATTGAAATGCATTCATCAAAAATCCAAACTGCGCCTGCGCCTTTTCGGGAGTAAATCCTAACAGTTCAAACATTTTGTGCTGCAAATGGCTGTCGTGGATACGGATTGAGCCGCCGCCAAGTTCCACTCCATTGACTACCATATCGTAAGCGTTGGCGCGGACCGTGCCTGTTGCCGTGTCAAGTAGCGGCACGTCTTCGGCTTTTGGCGATGTAAATGGGTGGTGCATAGCATAATAACGTTGCGTATCTTCGTCCCATTCAAAGAGCGGAAAGTCAATGACCCACAGCGGCGCGAACACGTTTTTGTCTGTCAACCCCAGTCGGTTGCCCATTTCGAGCCGCAGTTCGCCAAGTTGCTTCCGAGTTTTAGTGTTTGCACCTGCCAAAATCAGAAGCAAGTCGCCAGACTTGGCGTTCATTTGGGCTGCAATTTTTTTGAGTAAATCCTGCGAAAGAAATTTATCGGCGCTCGACTTGAACGTCCCGTCATTGTCGCATCGCACATATATTAATCCTTTTGCACCTATCTGCGGGCGTTTTACAAATTCGGTCAGTTCGTCAATTTGCTTGCGAGTATAACCGGCACAGCCTATTGCACAAATGCCTCCAACATATTCCGCCTCGTCCAAAACCGAGAATCCACAATCTTTAACAATGTCTTTTAATTCAACAAACCGCATATCAAAACGAATATCCGGTTTATCAGAGCCGTAATATTTCATTGCATCGGCAAAAGTCATTCGCGGAAAGTCGCCTGCAAAATCAATGTTTTTTATGGATTTAAACAAATGTTTTACCAAACCCTCAAATATTTGCAAAATGTCGTCCTGCTCTACAAACGACATTTCGCAGTCAATTTGCGTAAATTCGGGCTGTCGGTCAGCCCGCAAGTCCTCATCTCTGAAGCACTTTACAATCTGGAAGTAGCGGTCGAAGCCTGAAACCATAAGCAATTGTTTGAGCGTTTGTGGCGACTGTGGCAGCGCGTAAAATTCGCCGGGATTCATGCGGCTTGGCACCACAAAGTCGCGTGCGCCTTCGGGAGTGCTGCCCACCAACACCGGCGTTTCAACTTCCAGAAAGCCGAGCGAATCGAGGTAGCGGCGAGTTTCAAAAGCCATCTGATGACGCAGATACAGATTCCGGCGCACAATGTTGCGGCGCAAGTCAAGGTAGCGGAACTTCATACGGAGGTCATCGCCGCCATCTGTATTGTCGTCAATGGTGAAAGGTGGCGTTTTTGACTCGTTGAGCACAACAAGTTGCGACGCCAGAATCTCGACCTCGCCTGTAGGCAAATTGATGTTTTTGTTGCTGCGTTCACACACTTTGCCCGTAACCTGAATAACATATTCGCGCCCAAGACGGCTCGCGCGCGCGCAGAGTTCGGCATCGTAACTCTCATCGAAAAGAAGTTGTGTTATTCCGTACCTGTCCCGCAGGTCGATAAAAATCATACCGCCCATTTTACGGCTTCTTTGCACCCAGCCAGCCAAAGTAACGGTTTTATTTACATCAGAAAGGCGAAGTTCGCCGCAAGTATTTGTTCTGTACATATTTTTTTATAATTAACAATTAATAATTACTACTTATGCAATAATTAGTTAAAATATTCTCAATTTCTTATCCTCTCAAATTCATTCCTGCCAAAACCGTGTCTACGCACAGATTCATCACGGCGCTTTCTTCGCCCGCCATCGCGAATCCGCATCTGTGGCACACGCCGGCAGCGCGTCCCTGACATTCGGCGTAGCGTGTTCCGTCTGCCATGATAAAGTTTGTCATCCAACACTGTTTTTTGAATTTTAAATCCTTCATACGTTTAATCCCTGATACAGAGTTCATTATGGGATAGCCGGCACGTTTTTTGGCGATAACCAAATCTATAATTTTGCAACGCTTGTCCCGGTCGAGGAACAGGTCTTCGCTGCCTTCAAAGGGCGTGTGAAAATTAATTGATATAGATTTGATGTGCGGGTTGTTTTTGGCAAATTCAATGGTTTGCTCAACGCTTTCGTAATTTCGCGAATTAACTACCATGTTTACGCTCAACTCTTTATGATTTGCGGTCTCAATATTTTTAACAAGTTTTTCGAATGCACCCTCGCCGCGAATATCATCGTGGTAAGCGCCAATGCCGTCCAAACTGACCCATATACTGTCCGCTTCGCTGTCGGCAAACGGACGCTGGGCGTTAGTAGTAACAGTTGTGGAAAAGAACCCGATTCTTTTTGCCAAACGTATCAAATCGTTAAGATTTTTACCGTCTTGGCGCCACAAAGTCGGCTCGCCGCCCTCAAAATCAACAAAGCGTGAACCCAACCGATACGAATACTCCAACTCTTCTTTGATTTGCGCAAATCTTTTGATTGTTGGCATGGTTTTGGCATAAATAGTGCAATGTCTGCATTTCAGGTTACACTGGTCGTTGATAAACAACACTGTTTGCAAGGGCTTTCTTTGTCCTAAAAACTTTGCTTGCAAAAACCACAAAGGCAGGTAAAATAATGATTTAAAGTTTTTCATCTGTCAAAAAAAAATGGATTACGAAGTTAATAATAAAAACTCTGATTTTTTTATTCCCCTATAATTTTTACCAGTACCCGTTTGCTGCGTTTGCCGTCAAATTCTCCGTAAAATATTTGCTCCCAAGTTCCGAAATCAAGTCTCCCGTCAGTTACGGCAACCACCACTTCGCGCCCGAAGACTTGCCGTTTGATGTGTGCATCGCCGTTGTCTTCAAAACCGTTGTGTCGGTATTGTGAATGTGGCTTTTCAGGAGCAATACGCTCAAGGAATTGCTCAAAATCAGAGTGAAGCCCTGCCTCATCGTCATTGATAAACACGCTTGCTGTTATGTGCATAGGGTTGCACAGCAACAAGCCCTCGCGGATGCCACTCTCGCGAAGGCATTCTTGAACCAAAGTAGTAATATTGATATATTCTCGCCTGCTTTTTGTGTTGAAAATAAGTTCTTTACGATAAGATTTCATGTTTTTTTACATCTGAATAAATAATTATTTCACCGCAAAATTAGTATAAAATATTCAATTATACACAAATTAATGATTAGTGATTAGTGAACAATCAGTAATTTATTGAATTTTTATTTTAAATAAATTGTATTTTATGAAAACTGAAAACTGAAAACTGACAATTTTTTTAATTGCATTTGAATAATTTTTGCTACTTTTGTCCACGTTTTAACTTTAAATAATTCTAATAAATTTCAAAAAAAAATGAAGAAAAAATTACTTGTTTTTTCAGTTCTGCTTTTGAGCGTGAGTTTGTGTGCCTCAACTGCTGTGCCTCACAAACAGCCCGACATGCTGAAATTTCACAAAAGCGAACAACTTTCCAAGCAGCAACGCACCCCACAAGCAGGTGCAGAAGATGTTGTATGGACAGAGATTACGTCTCCTTTTCAGGCAGATCTTATCTTCGACCCCGAACACGCAATCTCCGGCGGACAGTATGAAGCTATATTTGTGGCATACAAAATTACTTTAATCCAGGACTGCGTCCTCTCTTTCGGTTCAGACAATGGAATACCTGCTTTTGACATCTATCGAGATGCTCAAATGCAGGAGTGGGCAGGCTACGCATACTCGGCGGCGGTGGCAATGCCCGCAGGAACGTATTATATACGGGTGAACGATGGATATACCTATGCCAATTCCGAAGGTGAAACAGCGCTTGAAGCAAAAATCGCCATCGAAACGCCGCCCGTAACCGCAATAACACTATCATACGACCAAACGCTTACCCTGACAAACAGCAACACGAGTACATACTACCCTGAAATGAAAAAAATGCAGTTGTATGAATTTCAGGCGAGCGAACTGCAACTGATTCAGTGCATTGTAGACCCGACAAACGATTTGCAAGTCATTCTAATGAGCATAGAAAACGGCTCTACACATATCGCCAATTCGGTATATCCTGTTGGGACGGGCAAATATTTTCTGGCAGTAATTGATGCAAACAACGCATTAGAAACCGAAAGTTCCGTAACAGCAACCCTGAAAATAGAGCCAAGCACAGCCACCGTTACGCCTGTTACGCTGAATTATCAAGGCTATTATTCTTTAACCACAGACAATGCAGTAACGATGTTGCAAGCGCCAACAATGTTCTATTCATTTACAGTAGAAAAGGAAAGACCTCTGTATTTGAGTTTCCCGCTTGCAACCGCCGAAGACCCATTGGCAATTATGTGTATCTTTGACGAAAAAGGCAAAAGAATAGCCGACAATATGTATAGTTTCAGTGAAATACTTACAGACAGAATGCCTGTGGGCAAATACTTTATGTCGCTGTCTGACGCATTCGGGTGGATGAACGAGCATAACGGAGAAATGAACGGACATTTTAGTCTCGAACTGCTGAAAACTTATGACGACTTGGATTATTCCACAGCGCTTAAACCCGATTCGGTCTACCTATGTATCGGTACAGAGATGGAGTATGCGGTAGTGCAGAGGGGCGCACACGCATTGCCCGTAGCCACTTTCCATTTTGATGCGCAGCAAGGACACCGGTACCTCGTTTCATGGAAAGGATTTTCCGATAAACAGGAAGCAGTTTGGCAAACAGGGATAGGATTTTTTGGCGACCCCTTAACAGGCATATATGAAACAGATAATCTGGCAGGCACATCGGGACTATACTACAATACATCGACAGGCGAAGGTGCAACCGTGTATATATGCAACGAGGACAAACGCATCAATCTGATTATGCTTGATGTAATATCAGACGGCAATATTACATTTACGGTGAAAATGGAAGATTTGACGCAAACACACGCCGACAACCCAGCCGACGGCGAATTTGAATGGGCGGATATTACCCTGCCGTTCCGGTCGCTTGTGCATTTTGATATGGATTATGCCAACTCTACAATAAACAAATTAGGCGATATACTTAAACATTACCGCTTGACACTCACAGAACCAACTCGCGTTACATACGTTTCCGGTCTTAACCCTGCAACATACGGCGAGCCTTATATGTCTGTTTACAGAGACGAGGCTATGACAGACAAAGTCAAAAATCTGAAATGGTCAGACGGCTCTCTGGTGCAGGGCAGCAGCATTGATTTGGAAGCAGGAACTTATTATATTGTATTTACAGACAACGGTTACAATACATATATGCCGCAGCCGCTAACCTGCTACCTTATTGTAGAAGGCACAACAGACTTTGAATCGCTTACTCTGATTACATTACCTCAATTGCTTGATGCGTTTTATCCCGACAATAATACAGGCGATGCCTGTATTGCAGATTACAGCACATTACCTTATCAGGATGCCGGCTATTTTATTGAAGGAATTTCTACGCTGGTAAAAGGCGAAGCAGGCTTGTTCATGTACGGCGACAACGATTACTCTTACAATTATTTTGCACGGGCATATAAACTTGCAGGAATGTATGCCGGCGACGTGGCAAATATCAGCAACCATCATTCAGGCGATGCTTATCTCTATGTGTATAAAAAAGACGAAAACGGAACATATGCGCCTGTTGCCCAAAATGATAACTCTGCACCAGGAGTATATGATTCATATATAAGTTTTACTGCGCCCGAAACTGACGACTATTTTGTAGTGGCAACCACAAGCAACTCTTTTGATTATACAAATAATTCTTCATTTGCAGTCAATATATGGAAAGGCGCTGAACAGGACGAGCCTGTATCGAAAAATCCTGCGGAAGCCAATGAAGTGCTTATTGTAAGCACCGCTGCCAGCGCTACCGAAATTGTTTTTCCGGAAAATGTAACTTATGAAGAAATACTTGCTGCGTTGCTTGCATTGGAAGTTACGGCAACCAATGCCGACGGCACAATCATCGAATTGGAAAACAATCCATACTTCTGGACAATTTCCGATTACGAAGCACGGCTCACAAATCTTATTGAGCCCTATGTTATCGGCGAAGGCTATACTGCGGCTGTGGTGTTGCTGAAAACCCCGACTGCTGTTGACAAGGCAGATGCAGGCAGCGAAGCCTACAGATTGGGCAACAATGCTGCAGCCGGCATCGTTACTGTGTTCGGGTTGAAAGGCAGCGAACAGCTAACAGTGATAAGTACCAACGGACAAATCGTTGCACGCATACCGGCAACAGCAGACACGCTGAACATACCAACTGCCAACTTGCCCAAAGGCGCGTACATTGTAGCCATACAAGCAAAGAGCAGACTGACTGCTTTAAAATTTGTAAAATAGCGACACAGAGAGAGTCTTTCAGTTTTCAGATGGGGCTGTCTCAAAAACCCTTTGTGCACTCCCGCTTTGGCGGGAGGATTACGCAAGGAACGCAAAGATTGTCCCGACAAAGCGGGAGAATAATATCAAATAAGCAATTTTCAGTAACCCCCTTCTATAAAAAAAAGAGGCTATCTCAAGAAAAAATACTTTTGAGACAGCCTCATTTGTAAAAAAATCTCTGTGTCTCTCTGTGAAATAAAGAAGAGTAAAGACATAAAGACAATGAAGAATTATTATTGATTTCTGAAATAATTTTACTACTTTTGTTGAGTAGCATTTTGTTGTTGTTTGTTGGTACAAAGTTGCTAAAAATCAGCAATTTAACATATAAAGTGTTACTTTTTTCATTGTAAATCAGCAAGTTGAAGAACTTGCGAAGACAGAATCAGTTATATAAATTGAACGGCAGTCTGTAAGTTAAACTGTTAAAATACAAATAGTTATGGGAACTCCTAAAAACTGCTTATTTGTCGTTGGACTTCATTTTCAAAATGCTCATTTACATTAGTAAACTGCGCTTTTGAAAACTTGTCCGCCTAAAATAATCTAGTTTTTAGGAGT
>JAISWT010000168.1 GCA_031271005.1 Prevotellaceae bacterium
TTGCAAAAGCAATGAATATCACTTATTATGATAAATCGTTTTTCACAGATAAGGAAAAATTCCAATCGATAATATCAGATATTAATAAAAAAGCAAAAGGATAATTTTATGTTAATCAACCTATCCAATCATCCTTCAGCCAATTGGCAGTCAGAACAGTTATCAGCAGCGCAATCGTTTGGTGAAATAACGGACATTTCTTTTCCGTCAGTCGATCCGAATGGAGATGAAAGTTACATCCGGACGCTTTGCGATGAATACGTAGAAAAAGTAATACAATCAGCGCAGGGAACGAAAGCGACTGTGCATGTAATGGGCGAAATGACACTTACTTACAGTCTTGTCCATGCCCTGCAGTCTAAGGGATTTATTTGTGTGGCGTCCACTTCGCAACGTATTATTGCAGATAAAGGCGATGGAGTTAAAGAAGTACAGTTTGTTTTCAACAGATTCAGAAAATACAGTTTTTAGTAAAATAGGAGAATTTTGATGGAAGATTACAGCAAATATTTTTCTTTTCCGATAGGAGAAGACCAGAAAAAAGCATTTGATGCATTATGGAATTTTATTGATAGCAACGAACACAATGTTTTCATCCTGAACGGCTATGCAGGCACGGGCAAAACTTCGCTCGTGGGTGGATTTATCAAATACCTTTTGAAAAACAATCCAATTATTGCCGAAAACATTGACGGGAAAGGGAAAAATATCCCAAAATACGAAATCAATCTGCTTGCCTCAACAGGTAGAGCGGCAAAAATTTTGTCCGACAAATCGCCAATAAAAGCCACCACAATACATTCTCGCCTCTATAAACCCAAATTTATTGAAGAAGACACTGAAGTAATTACGTTTGGATTATTTCCACTCAAAGCAATGTTCCCAAACACACGCATTTATATTATTGACGAAGCCTCTATGGTGGGCGATATTGAAAACCCCACCACTTCGGCAGCCAAGTTTGGCGAGGGCAATTTGCTCAAAGATTTGTTTGATTTTGATAGCGAAGGAAAGTTTATTTTTGTAGGCGACCCCTGCCAGTTGCCGCCTGTCAATCAGCAAAATTCGCCCGCGCTCGATGCGGAACGCCTTCAAAAAAAATACGGCAAGCAAGTGCAAGCCACAAGTTTATCGAAGATTCATCGCCAGCAAGGCAGCAACAATGACATTCTTCTCGCCGCAACACGAATCAGGCAAATGTGGCAAAATTTTCAGCCCGTTGTAACTTTCAACCCACAATGGGGTGCGCAGGAACAATTTACCAAAATGCCACTCAAAACCTACAAACGCATAACAATGCTTCCAACCGAAATGAATTTGCTGCTCAACTATGTAAATCTGATTCGAACAAAAGGTTACGATTATACAACAATGATTTGCCACTCAAACAAGGATTGCAATACAACAGCGGCAATTGTCCGCCAGATGTTGCACGGAAACTGTCGCCATCTCATTGAAGGCGATTTGTTGCTCGTAACGAAAAACAACTACCTTGTCGATTTGGTAAACGGAGACCTTGTAACCATAAAAAAAGTTCATGCCGAAACCCGTGAAGTTAAAAATATCAGAATAAAATCAAGGTTGATGGGAGAAAAATCTGTTTCAATCTCGTTTGTAAAAGTTGATGTTTTGCCTTTGCACAAACGAAATTTAATTGATACCGAAAACGAAGAAGAAAATCTTACCAATGACGGTTGCTACTCGTTGTTTTTAATTGAAAACACGCTCTTACAAGGGAAATTAAGCCTCGACCCCGAAGAAAATTCGGCATTGATGAAAGATTTTATCACGCGAATGGATAAGCGTGGCATTAAAGCGCCTCGCAAAAACAAACCGACACCACAAGATGATATATTTTTCGATGCACTTCTCAAAGACCCCTATATGAATGCACTTCAAGCCACTTACGGCTACGCTCTTACTTGCCACAAAGCGCAGGGCGGCGAGTGGGACGAGGTTTTTGTCAATCTGTCGAAAAGCGTTTACCGTATGCGCGGAAAAAACCAACTGCAATGGGTATATACTTCCATTACCCGTGCGAAAGAACAACTACATTTTATCAATAATTGGTTAATTTGCTAATCAGAAAATACAACAACTATGCTGATAAATCTCTCTAACCACCCGTTAAAACATTGGTCGCTAAAACAGATAGCCGCCGCAAAAGCGCAGTTTGGCGAAGTTGCTGACCTGCCTTTCCCCGATGTCAATCCCGAAGGCGACGAGCAGTATATTATGACAATAGTAACTGATTATTTGGAAAAGTTGCTAACTTTTCCAAAATTTGCCGCCGTTCATATTATGGGCGAAATGAATTTCACTTACGCTATGGTTAATGCGCTGAAACGACGTGGAATTAACTGCGTAGCCTCTACCACTGAGCGTGTAGCCACCGAAAACAAGGGCGTGAAAACTTCGGAGTTTCGGTTTGTCCGATTTCGCCAATACTCTTAACTCTTAGTTCATAACTCATAACTCTTAACTTGCTCAATGCCTCGCAAAAAGAAAGAAATACCCTTTGCCGAAATGATGTTGAAGCGTTATGCCGCCGGAATTTCGGATACAGTAGAGATGAAGCACGCCTCGTCCCTACAAGATTTACCGTCGCTTGATGAACGAGTGAGTGAGGTTTTACAGATTGTCAAACGAAAACACGATAAAAGCCGTATGTTATTTTTTGTGATGTATGATATTGAGAGCAACAAAGTTAGAAACCAAGTTGTAAAATATCTGATTAAAAAAGGGTGTATGCGTGTGCAAAAATCCATTTTTCTTGCCGATTTGGAACACGCCAAATACCAGCAAATTCGTAGCGACCTTGTGGAAATTCAGGCGTGCTACGAAAATCAAGACAGCCTTTTGGTTGTGCCTATTTCTACCGACTTGCTCTCGGCAATGAAAATTATCGGGCGCAATATTGATGTCGATTTGGTGCTGAAAAATAAAAACACACTTTTCTTTTGAGTTAAGAACTAAGAACTAAGAACTAACTAAGAACTAAGAGTTAAGAGTTAATTAAAAAAACATACAGATGAAAAAATCTATTTTACAAGAAAAAAGTTATTCTTTTGCAATTAGAATTGTACGATTATCGCAATACCTGCGAA
>JAISWT010000186.1 GCA_031271005.1 Prevotellaceae bacterium
GCGGGACAAGTTTTGTGCCCTTTGTGGTAAAGAAACTTTGACTTTTGGGACAACCCCATTCGGTCTCTTGCACACGGCAACTTTGAAAAACTTATAGCACCTCAAAAAAAGATTTAGCCTATTTTTTTCGTTTTTCAAGAAAATACTTTCCTTTTGTATTGAAAAAATAAAAGGCGTTTCACGCTGTTTCTTGTCATCGAAACTTCAACAATTTCAGAAAAGAACAAGAATTACGTGTAATCCTGCGTAAGTGGGCTTACATTAGTTCTTATGGTAGTTGAAGACCTCGATGGCAAATGTAAGTTCACTTTTTGTTTTTTTACAACTGATTGATATATACTAATTTAAAATACTAAAAAAATGGAACGTTTTAAGCAGCGAGAGCAGAGACAAAGCAAATATTGAGCGAAAGCGAAATAGATGTTTTGGCTATGCCGAGTCGCGCAAAACGACTAAATTTATTGAAGAAAAGAAAATACACATCGGAGACCTTATAAAAGAACAACTTGTACTGCAAAAACGCTCGGTCAATTGGCTCGCAGAAGAGATGGGTAAAGATGGCAGCAATTTTTCCAAACAACTGAAAAAGCGCCATTTAGGCGCCGACCTGATTACTCAAATCGGAAAGGTATCAAATGTTAATTTTTTTGAAATCATAGGCAAAATGAAAAATATGGTGAATTTTAACCATACAAGGTGTTATGATTTGTGCTTACCTTTATCGCGTAATTTTTACGCGCCCAAAAAGGTAAAACTTTCAGCGTTAGCGCGAGGAAAAATTACAAAAAATAATTTTTTCAATGTTTAACAAATTAATAATTTTATAAAATGAAAAGTATAAGATTAAATCAAATCAGCGCTAATGCAATGAATGCAAAAGAAATGAACGCAATTAAAGGAGGAGAACATTGTTGCGGGTGTGGTTGTAAGTATGCAAATTCCGGTGGTTCAAGCAGCGTGAATAATGGCGCCGCAAACAACGCAGGCGGTTTGAAATCCAAGGGTAGCAGTAAATTGTATTGCTGCGAATACAATGCTGTCTCCAATGAAGTAGAATGTGGTTTTTAATTCTTAGTAATCTAAATAAAGAGGAAATATATATCCATAAATTTCCTCTTTTTATATTTTTTTATGAGAAAGATAAATATTTCGTGGCTAATTTTGTTGCTTTGTTTAAACAATGTTTTTTCTCAAAATTTTAGCAGGAGATCAATTGAAAACAAAGTAGTTCTTGATAAATTTTCTGTTATTGACAGTGCCTTTTTAAAATGCACATATCAACTAAATTACGTTTGCGACAGCAATTATATGGACAGAAAATCAGACGATTTGCAGATTTTGTTGATAGGAAAAAATATTTCAAAATTTTACAGTAAATATAGATGGGATTATAATTTGTATGCTTCTGAATCTATCAAAAAGGAAAAAGATTATTATCATATCAAAAAAGATGCTTGGAGTTTTGAAGTTTTCAAAAATTATCCAACAGGAAAAATTACCGTAACCGACATCGTTTCAATGTTGCAAACAAGCCACGTTTACGAAGAAGAGATGCCTGTTTTTAACTGGAAAATAGAAAACGAGCAGCAAACTGTTTTGAATTATATCTGCCAAAAGGCGACTGTACATTTTCGCGGGCGCGATTTTGTTGCGTGGTTTACGCAGGAAATTCCAATTTCAAACGGACCTTGGAAGTTTGGCGGCTTGCCCGGATTGATTCTAAAATTGTACGACACACGAAATCAGTTTGTATATGAATGTACGGGTATTGAAATGCTGAAAAACTCTGAACCAATAAAATTTTATAAAGTTAATTATCAGAAAATTACGCGAGAGGGATTGGATAAACTTTTCCAAAAAAATCATAATGATTTTATAGCATACAGTTATTTTTTAACAGGGCAAGAAATCAATATGTATAACCCTCAAACAAAGCATTATGAGCCAAAAACATCAGGTGCACGCAAGCAGGCATACAACCCCATAGAACTGGAATAACACCAATGAACGCCCCTACACAATACTTGCAGGCGTTAGTAGATTTTATTAAAAACAGGGCAAATTGTCCGACACGGATTTTTCGCTTTCAGTATCTTTGTCCGCCGCCATCAAATTATGAAACAGCCACAGGAAAAGTAAATCTTTGCAATGTAAAAAAATGAAATTAATAAAAGTAAAATACGGCAATAAAAAAATACATTTTTTGACGTGTTTGTTTGTTGTGTTTTGGACTTTTACGGCAACTGCACAAACCAAAATTTCGGGCAATATAAAAAATGAAAAAGGTGAAAATCTTTCGGCTGTACTTGTAGCGCTGTTGCAGGTAACCGACAGTTCCATAGTAAGTTACGCTTACAGCAACGTTGCAGGAAATTACACGCTGAACACAGAAAATAAAAAATCGGAATTTTTGTTAAAAATTGATGGTTTGACCGTAGTTGCACAAACACGGAAAATAAAAAACGTTTCTCAAACGCAAAATTTTGTTGTTGCAGAAAAGGAAATTTCACTCAAAGAAGTGATTGTAAAGCCCGAAAAAATCACTTACACCAAAGATACGCTCAATTATCTTGTGTCGGCTTTTGCCAGCGATAAAGATTATGCCATAGGCGATGTTTTAAAAAAAATGCCCGGAATTGAAGTGTTCGAGTCGGGCAACATACGGTACCAGGGCGTTGATATAAATAAATTTTATATCGAAAATATGGACTTGCTGCAAGGTCGCTATGGCATTGCAACAAACAATATTCGCGCAAAAGATGTATCTACTGTTCAAGTGCTCGAAAACCACCAACCAATTAAAGCAATGGACAGTGTTCGCATTTCCAACAAAGCGGCTATAAATCTGAAACTTAAAGAGGACGCAAAAGGCACATTAAGTATTTTGGCACAGGCAGGCGCAGGCGTATCGCCGTTTTTGTGGAACGAAGAATTGACAACTATGTTTTTCGGCAAAACATTTCAAAATATTTCTACTTACAAAACTAACAACACAGGTAACGATTTATCAAAAGAATTGCGCTCGTTTACCAATAATTATGACATTGGCACAACGCAAATTACCAATATTCAAACGCCTGTGCCACCGAATATTAACCAAAATCGCTACCTGTTTAACAATTCACACGCGGTAACATTAAATAACATAAAAAGTTTGGGTAAAGAAAAAGATAAAACACTGAATTTCAATCTGATATACTATCACGATTTGGAAACCAGAAACAGCAATGAATATTCTTCGTACTTTATTGAAAAAGACAGTACATTGAAAATCAATGAGATAATTAATTCACGAGCAAAAACCGACAGACTGGAAACTGAAATTCGCTATAATCAAAACGCAAATAACAGATACATAAATAATTATATAAATATTGCAGGAAATTGGGAACACGATACAGGCGATATCTTCAATCCTTTTAATATTAATCAGAAACTTGCCCGCAAATCAGTCAAAGCATCAAACGCATTTACGTTAATAAAAAGCAAAGGCGAAAAGGGGTTTGAATTGTATTCGCAAATCGGTTTTGTTTCAACTCCTCAAAATCTGACTGTTACGCCCGCACTGTATACCCATTTGTTGAACAACGGCAATGATTTTGCTAAAATCAGGCAAAATGCACAAATAAATTCGCTTGCAACAGACAACCAAATTTCGCTGCTTTCTGCAATAAAAATCGGTAATATTCGCATAAACCCTATGGCGCGTGTGCGTGTAAAGGTTGATTTTTTAACTTCCGAACTTTTTCCTGCCAACGAACAGGGAAATGCAGTAGCCATTCCGCCCGACAGTTTGAAAAACAATCTGTTACGAACAGAAATTGCGCCTTCATTGGGCTTCGGGACTGATTATAAAATCGGGAAATTAAAAATAAACGCCCGTCTTCCAATAACTTATCATTATTTTAATTTAACAAATAAAATTTATTCAATAGAAAATAAAGATTTGCAAAAGTTGTATTTTGAACCGTCCGTTAATGTACAATACGCTTTAAATCAACGATTTGAGTTTAATGCAGAATATTTTAATATATTGCAAACAAACAGTATTGACGAACTTTACAGCGGTTTTTTGCTTCAATCGTATCGAAATATCAACCGTTTCGACAGTCGTTTTGCTACTTACAGAACAAACAGTATTTCATTTAGCGTTTCATACAAAAATATTTTCAAAATGCTTTTTATTAACGGACAAATCACTTATAACAACCTGAAAAGCAATGTGTTATACGTTCAGAATTTTTCCGAAAATTTAATGCTGACTTCTTTTGCAGAAAAACCAAATTCGCGAAAAATCACAAACATTGCAGGAAAAATCAGCAAAGGTTTTGATTTTTGGCGGTTAATAACAGGGCTAAACCTTTCATATACAACAAGTTCATCTCAACAAATAAGGCAGGAAAATATTGTTAACGGGCAAAATGATTTTTATAATATTGCTTTCAATTTAAGCGCAGTTCCACTTTCGGTTTTCAATTTCAGTATCAATTCAACGTGGCAACAAAGCCGTTTTGCAATTGAAAACGAACAAAAATATCCCATTATCAATACTCTGGCAAACGAACTCACTCTGGATTTTACTTTATTTAAAAATGCGAGTTTGGGAACACGCTTTGAGCAATATTACAACGGTGCGGAAAAAAAAGTGATGTATTTCGGCGATATTTTGCTAACATACTCGCTGAAACAAATTCGCTTTGAGTTAAGTTACAACAATATTTTCAACACAAAGCATTACACAACAACATTTTACAGCGATTTAAACGAATATCGTTACAATTATACAATTCGCCCTGCAAATGTAGTTTTAAAAGTGAGATTTAAGATAAAATAAAATTCTAATATAGATAATAAACAATTAAAAATGCGCCCCTTCCCCCACTACACCCCAACTCGACTCAATGGACTGCTTACGCTACTTGCTTGCGGATGATTGCGAAGTTTTATGGCAAAACGTACTCTAATCAGTTTTTGGATTTCAAGCAAAATATTTTCAGGAAAATTATTATTTACGGTAATAAAGGAACTTTAACGCCCTGTTATTTCAATTAAGTTAAAGAAATGTAGTATCTTTGCAGGTACTACATTTCTTTAAAATTCTCGAAATAAATTAAATTAAATTAAATCAAAATAAAATAAAATAAAGAATTATGAGAAGATTTTTTTTGATTGTGCTGTTTGTTACTTTTCATTTCGGACAATTACTTTTATCTCAAATAGAGGTAAAATGTAATGTACAAAACGAAGAAGGCGTTTCACTTGCTTTTGCAACTGCATATTGTATTAACAGCAACTCCGGTATTGCAGCCGATACGCTCGGTAATATCGTGATAAAAGTAAATAGCGCAACCGATTCTATAAGATTTTCCAATATCGGATATTATCCCAACCTTATGCAGGTTAAAGATATTCTTTTGGAACCGATTGTAAGGCTTGAACCCCAAACAATAAGTTTGAACGAAGTAATAATATTGTCAAGTAATCGCGATATTTCATTGATTGACAGCAAAAGTTCTGCAATGGGTTTCAACGGACGTGTTGGCAGCATTTTACTCGTTAAAATAATAAAGCCTCAAAAAACGGATTCCGTTATTTCCAATATTATTGCAGAAATAAAATCGCTGCCAATTGGGTTTAAAATTAAGAATAACAATTTATTTAAATTAAGAGCAAGAGTTTACACTGTGGGAAAAGACGGTTTCCCTGAATATGATTTACTTACGGAAAACGTTGAACTCGAATTTCAGAAAGGACAGAAATATATTGTTGCCGATGTTTCAAAATATGCAATAAAAATGCCATCGTCAGGGATATTTGTCGGTTTTGAATGGCTTCCCAAAGAGCAGACAACAATTGATTATAACCGCGTAATAACAGGACCGTTGATTGCAGCAACCAAGGAGTCTGATATGGAATTGACCGTATCGGGTTCTATTAGTGGCAATTGGGAATATTTTACAATGGCAGATGCGCCATTTTTCATGTCCAAAAAACCACAAAACGCCAAAATAGGCATTAAATTTTAAAAAATGAAAATAAAATTTATAATTATTGCAGCATTATTAATACAAAATTATTTTTCAATGTTTGCCATGATAAAAGAGGCGTACTGGTACAGTTTTTTGCCAATAAATGTTACTTTGG
>JAISWT010000210.1 GCA_031271005.1 Prevotellaceae bacterium
TAAAAAGGTCTTTTTCTTCGCCTCCCATAAGATTTTTCTTACTTCGACCCAATTTCGTGTTAAATCCCCCAACATTTTCGAGTGTTTTTTTCAAAATACCCATATTTGCTCCGATAGGAAATTTTGTTTTCTCAAATAATCGGACATCTTTCCCCATATCAATAGCCGACACCCACGAATAGCTCCACCTTGAGAGCCATTTTGGTGGTTTTCCATTTTCAAAAAGTGGCGTAATTTCTCCACCAAACGCCGCCAAATCAGGATATTTCTCTATATTGTTCCACAAATTTCTCAAATAATCTTTACCTACAAACGCATCATCATCAAGGAACACAAAAACAGTACCTTTCGCCTCTTGTATTCCACGATTGCGGGCAAAAGAAAGCCCCTGATTTTTTTCCACAAAATAATGAAAAACAACCTGTGGAAAATCTTTTTCAAACCTGCGGCACTCTTTTTCGGTGTCGTCAGTTGAGTTATTGTTGATCAAGACAATTTCGTAATTTTCAGATACAAAATCATTTTCTGCAATGTTTTTCAGGCAGTTGTAGAGGTATTTGTCGCGGTTGTAGGTGCAAATGATAATTGAGAGCATATTTTTCATTTATTAAATAAACTGTCTAAAATTACTTCCGAAAGATTTATTACGCAGTTGTTGCGGTCAATTACAAGGTCAATTTGTGCCGAAAAATCCTTGTCAAACGGCGAGCCGAAATTGTTTGTCCAAAAATTTTCGCCTGTATTATTTTGGATAAAATTCAAATAAAAAAGCGCGAAAAAATCAATCAGTTGAAATAATTTTTCCTTTGTCTTTTTACCAAAAGCATTGTAGGAACGAATAAAAGTGCACTGTTCCAATTCTTTAAGTACACGAATGAGCGAACCGCCATTCGCCACTTCGGCTTTCATAAATAAAAGATTTTATTCTGGCTGCGAAGGTATAAAAAATATATGATTTAGCCGGAATCTAAATTTAAACAGCAGCTCAATCTATGTTTTTTTGTAAAGATTTAGCCAAATAATTTTGTTCCCGTACGATTTCTTGCCATTTCTCTTTACCTTTGTGCGTTCGCAGTCGGGGCAGTGAAAGATGATTTTCACATTTACAAAATCCTAATTTATTCCCTGATTGCCAATTTTTTACAGCAGCATAATTTTTTATTACCATCTGATTTTATAACCTTCTATTTTATGAAAATTTTCTCATTATCAGCATTTTTATTTTTATATACGCTCTGTATGCAGGCTCAGGTTAGTCAAATGGCTGGCTTGTGGGTTTCTGTTGATGACAAGAGCGGTAGGGAACAGAGTATCGTACAGATTTTCAAAGCAACGAACGGTATGTACTACGGCAAACTGCTAAAACTTCTCGATGAACGCTATCCGAAAGACATACTTTGTGTACTGTGCGAGGGCGAAGACAAGAACAAGCCTGTTGAAGGTTTGTTGATTATTCGCAATATGAAACCTGACGGCAATAAGTTGGTTGGCGGAACTATTTTTGACCCGGAAACAGGCAATACCTATCATTGTACCATCTCCCTTGAAGGAGAAAAAACGCTCAAATTAAGAGGATCCCTTGATAAACGGGGAATACTTGGGCGCAGCCAATACTGGATAAAAAAACAATAAGGAATTTATTATCAACCATTTACACTTACAACAAACACCATCAAAAACATATTGAAAGTTAAATATGTTATTTGTAGTTAATATTATGTTGTACAACAGAAAACCCCCATTATCTTTGCAGTGTGTTTTTCATGGTATTAGATTTAAAGTTAGAGAAGATTGGGTTGTCGGGAGGCAACCCTTTTTTATGCCTCTTTTTTGAACAAAACATCTCTTTATGGTTTCCTGTTTTGCAAAAACAGACCGTTTTATCTCTCTTTTGAGTGTAATATAGCCGCTTGAACAGCGTAATCTTCGCAAAAATATGGGATATTTAATAATCGTTTATTTCTCATAAATACAGTAATATGCTTATTATCAACAGTAAAAATTTGCAACGAGTCTTACTAAATCATACATAAAGTTAAATAGATTATTTATTGTTAATTTTATGTTGTACAACATAAAATTGATATTATCTTTGCAATGTTTTTCATGGTATTAGATTTAAAGTTAGAGAAGATTGGGTTGTCGGGAGGCAACCCTTTTTCTTTGAGGGGGATGTTGTGCAATGTTTCTCTTTGGAAACAAGGCAAATTCACGGATTACTTCATAATTTGAGAGATGCCCGTCTGCTCAGCAACAACGTTCGGCGTAAGCCAAATGACAGTGTTTTTTGTTACGCCCATCCATTGATAAGCGCCACCGTATGGCACGCCACAATGCCTGCAGTCTCCGTTCTCAAACGACTGTTGCCCAGCGAAATAGATTGAACACCCTGCATCATTGCCAGCCTTACCTCCTCTTCGCTGAAATCCCCTTCCGGACCAATCATCACCACTATCGCCTCGCAGGACGGGCATATTACACTGAATAATGGTTTTTCTGATGTATAACAGTGGGCAATAAAATGTCGATTGGCAGCAGGTTGAGCGATAAACCTGTTGAATGGCGTGAGCGGTTCTATTTGGGGTAAACAGGCTTTCAGCGACTGTTTACAGGCTGCGACAGCAATTTTTTCAAGGCGTTCCGTCTTGATGACACGTCGCTCGGAACGTGCACACAGTAGCGGTGTGATACAATCAATGCCTATCTCCACCGCTTTCTCTACCAACCACTCCATCCGTTCATTGCTCTTTGTCGGCGCTATCGCCAAATGCAGACGATAGGGGCGCTGCTCAAAAGCATGGTCTGCCGACAGCAGTTTTACGTGTGTATGTTTGGGATGAGAATCAAGAATTTCAGCGAGATAAAACCCTCCACATCCGTCGATGATATGAACGTTATCCCCCTGTTGCAACCGCAGTACCCTGCAACAGTGAGAAGATTCTTCTTCCGGCAAAAAAGGTGTTTTGGAAATATCCGGTGCGTAGAATAAAGTCATTCCGGTTATGTTAAAATTATGTATATCTGATTTTTTGCAAAGGTACGGTTTTTTCGTACTTTCGTGCGAACGGCAACTCCCCAAATCAAAAAGCCCCGCGAGGGGCTTTTTGATTGTCTGAACTCCTATTCAGTTCTTTATTGATATGTAAATTCATCTTCCAGCCACAGAATTTGCGTAGCATTATCTCCACTTCTTACTTCAACATCCACTGTTCCTGATGTTCCTGTCGGAGCCAGGCAAGTAATAATTCTGGGCGACAAAACGGTTACATTCGTACACGGATTGCCATCTACCGTTACGATGGGCGGAGCAAGGAAACGTATTTGGTCTAAATCCGCGTTGTGCTGGATTTCGTCTCTGTCAAGTACACGATTATAAAGACGAACAGACAGAAAGGTTGAATGGCTAAGATTTTTTCCAAGACGAATAATTCCATTTTCATCGGTATTAAGGCTCATTCCACCAAATCTCTCTATAATTGTTGCCAGATTATTGTTTATATATGAATTAGTATTGGTTGCATCACCTATGGAATTTGCATAGGTGGATGTTACCGTGTTGATGGTATTCGCAGTTGTCAATGAAGGTGTACTGGAAAGACACGACACTAAGTTGTTATTACTTCCGCCAATAGGATAAAATATCCATCCATCTTCATCTTCACCTGTGATTATACATCCTGGACGAGTTCTTCCACGATATAGTACAGTAAATAACGTACTAGTTGTCAGGGGTGTTCCATACAAAAATAACGTTCTCTCCCCACCATCAACGTCCATCTTTTGATCAAACATATCAGCAGCCTCCGGCGTTCTGAATATTATCTCAATCGTTCTGGGCTCACTGCCTGAGGGATAAGTATCAGGAAAAAATGAGCTATAAAAAGACTCCCCGTTATCCAAAGCCTGAAAACCGTTACTTAGCCATTGTCCGGTGCCGGTGCTTCTTGGAAGCTTAAAAGTAGGATTCTTCAAATCCTGCCATTCTGTTGTAGCGTCAAAACTATGTGCCTTGTCTCCGTTTCCGGTATTGTCTATGCCGTCGAAATGCGCCA
>JAISWT010000096.1 GCA_031271005.1 Prevotellaceae bacterium
ATTGGCGGAATGTATCAACAATCTGACCTTGTTCTTGGCGGGGCGTGGGCTGGCGATATTAAGGGCGTGAGTTTTCGCGGAGAATTTTCTGTTTTTCAACCGTTTGAGCATTTTACCGATACTATCACTACCGTTGCCGCCTCTGTCGGGTTGGATTATACCTTTTCAAATTCGCTGTTTTTGCAAGCCGAATTTTTGTACAACAACATTAAAAACTCCGGTCAGAGCGGAATTTTGGGGTTGTATTCTGCGCCGCTTTCTTCCAAAACGCTTTCTATTTCGGAATGGAATATTTTTGCGCAGGCAAGTTATCCTTTTTCTCCGCGACTGAACGGCTCGCTGTCAGGAATGTACTTTATTGATGTAAAGTCGTTTTATGCAGGTTTTTCGCTTGATTTTTCCGTGCTTGAAAATTTGGATTTATCGCTGATTTCGCAATATTTTACCACCACACAATCACCGTCTGTTCAGGCATTACTCGGTTTTGTGCGGCTGAAATACAGTTTTTGAGCAACTGCCTCGCGCTACTCATCCAAACTCACCCCCAATGACGAGTACCGCTGGTTCTTTGGAGACGAATGGGACGCAACCGACTGGAACGAATTTTACTCGTTTATGATTAGATGTGCAGACGAATACATACAAAACGGAGTTACAGAAACTGAACCTTTTTCAATTTTACATAGCAAATTATTCCTTCGCAGGAGTAGTTCATTTGCGTTAGCAGGTTTATATATGTTTTCATTTGCGTTATGTATTGCGGCTGTTCCTGTTCGCCAAATTTATAGTCGATAACGGTTGCTCTGTTTGCGTTGAGCAGGATTCTGTCGGGGCGATATTTTTTGCCTTCCGGGGTTATGATTGTTTTTTCGGTCAATATAATATTCTCATTATCAAACCATTGCTTTGTTTGTGGAATGTCCCAGAACTTTTCCATTTCGGCGTCTATTTTCAGGCTCTCCTCGTGTGTAATTTTCCCTTGCATCACCATTTGTGCAAGCGCTCGCGGCTGGTCGGCGCGGGTTCGTATGATTTGCAAAATTTCGTGCATTATTTTGCCGAAATTTACGCGCTCGGCAGCCTTATTGTTTTCCCAAAAATCAATGCTTTTTGCCGTTATTTTTAATGTTTTGATTTTTGATATAGTCGGATAATTCTCAACCTGCTCATCATTGCAAATCTGCTTGTCTTCTTTGTACATCACAACGGGTTTGCCTATTTCCAAAATTCTATTTTCGGGGTCAAAAAATTCCTTTAAATTTTCCTGCTGAAAACATTCTGACATCAACAAATTGAAACTGTTGATTTTCAGGTTGTCGCCGCTCTTGCTTTTTTCGCTGTAAGGCGCAAAGCAAATTAATTCGTGCTTCGGGCGCGTGAATGCAACGTATGCAACGTTCAGATTATCAACCAATTGTAATGTTTTTTCGTTATAATAATCATCTGCAAAGATGCTGTTTTTCAATGCGCTGCCATAATCTACGGGGCAAAGCGGCAGTTCTGCAAATTGCCCGACCTTTATTTGGCACCACAAAATGTCTGCTTTTGTGCCTGTGTTTTCCATCTTCCAGTCGGCAAAAGGTATTATAACTGCGTCAAAATCAAGCCCTTTTGATTTGTGAACCGTCAATATTCGGAATGCGCGTTGCGAGTCCGAAACGGACACCATTTTTTTGCTGCCTTCGTCTGTCCACCACGCAAGGAAGTCGTTGAGCGATGCCGACTTGCCGGTAATATACTGATACACAAGGTCTTGGAAAGCCTGAATAAAAACCGGCGCGTTGTGCCAACTGCCAAGTTCAAAAAGCGAAACAACAGTTTCTACCATCTCAAATAATGGTAAAGCACTTATCTGTTGCAGTTTAACAAAAAAACCATCGCTTCCCGTGTCGTAGCCGTGCCTCGCGCCTTCGTCTTTGGAAGACTTGGAGACCGCAATCTCCACAAGTTTGTGCGCAATGCTGTTTTCGGGGTTCACAACAAGTTGCAGCACATTGATAATAAAGCGCACAACGGGCGATGAGGCAATGCTAAGTCCCTCATTTCCAATAATATCGTAGCAAAGGTCGGGCTGCGCGCGCGCCTCAAGTTTGTATTGCAGCAGATGTTGTACAACCGCTTGCGCTTCCGTATTTTTGCGCACCAAAATACATACTCTATCGGGCTGAAAACCACGCAGTTGCAGGTCTTCCAACACTTGTGGCAACCGCTTCAAACTTTCCGCTTGCCACGGCAACTCCGCATCTTTGCTGTTATCCAAGAACTCCACCCTAACATATCCTTCCTGCGCTTTGGCGCTAACTTGCTGATTTACATGCCTGTAAGCATTTGGAATTTTTTCAGTAATATCTTTGAATTTTTCAAAGTCAAAATTATTCTTTAAAATGTTGTCTTTCAATTCATTATAAAGAATTGCGGGAGCGATGGAAAAAAAACTGTTATTAAACTCAATAATATTCCTGTCGCTTCTCCAGTTTTTATCCAATTGAATTTCGGCAATTTGCGTCTGCTTAAAATCATTGAAAATTTGCTCGTCAAGCAGTCGCCAGTCCGAGTTTCGCCATCTGTAAATGCTCTGCTTCACGTCTCCAACGAGCATATTTGCATTTCCGCTCGCTATACTGTTGCTAATCAAGGGTTTGAAATTTTTCCATTGCAAAACCGAAGTATCCTGAAATTCGTCAATCATAAAATGGTTGATAAAAATTCCGGTCTTTTCGTATATAAATGGGGAGTCGCTTTCGGCAATAATCTTGTTGAGCAGCAGGTTGGTATCCGAAAGCAAAAATGCGTCTCTTTCGTTCATTAACTTGTTGATTTCCAGCAGCAAATCGGAGATAACTCCTAAATTTCCGATGTTCTTCAGAATAATTATCGCAGAATTGCGCCACCGCATATTTCCTTCAATAAAGTCCAACAAATCGTTGACCGCCAACTGCATCCCGTTTGCGTAAGCGAATTCTATTTTTGCTTTTGCAGGCGATTTTTTGGTATAACAACCCTCCACATTGCGCATCTGCGCTACTCGCTCACCGATTGCAGACGTTGGCTCTTCAAGCAATCTCTCAAATTTTTTAGTTTTTTTGAACGCAAAATCTTCGTGTTGCAGTCCAAACTTTTCCATCAAAAGCAGAATGTTTTTAGATTTTAATTTTATGTTTTCATCGACATCGGTAATGATTGCTTTTAATTTATTAGTATATTCTTTTAAAAACCTTTTATCGTGTAACTTTTTGTCGGCTTTATCTGCCAGATTCTGAAATTTCTCTTTGAAAATTTGGCTTCCCAAGCGCTGCATCTTTTGGCGAATATTCCAGCCCTGTCCTTCTTCAATCATATTGCAGGCAATGTCTGTGAGCCATTGCAGCAGTTGCTGTTTGTCGGGGTCTGACAGGTTAATCATCATATTATCAGATGCTTGCATCAAGACGGCGATTGTGTCCAACTCAATATTGTAATTCCCGGCGATGCCTGTTTCGCGAGCAAAAGCCCGCAAAATCTGCTGAAAAAAGCGGTCGATAGTGCTGACCGCAAAAAAATGATAGTCGTGCAAAATATCAAACAGTAGTTGTTGTGATTTGCTAACTATCTCATTTTCAGACATTCCCAATTTCAATGAAATCTCTTTGGCACGATTCTGATTTTGGTTGTGCGCCAGTTCAAACAGAGCATTAATTATGCGCATGCGCATCTCCTCGGTGGCTTTGTTGGTAAAAGTAACTGCCATAATGCGGCGGTGCGCAAAACGCCCTGCATCCTCAAAGAGACGCATAACAAACTCATTAGTAAGTTGATAGGTTTTACCTGACCCCGCCGATGCGCGATAAATATTGAGCATGTGTTTTGATGTTTTTTTATCCCGGTTTTGCCTCTGCGAGAGATAACCGTAGCAAGACAAAGGCAATTTGTTAAATTTCGGAATTATTTATTTCTGCAAAAATAAATAATTTATGTGAATTGCAGGCATAATTCTTTCAGTTTTCAGTTATCAGGAGAATACAGCGTAAAAGCACGGGGATTTCTGTAATTAAAATGATTGTGGTGATAGTCTCCCGTTTTGGCGGGACAAGTCTTTGTCTTTACTCTAACTGAAAACTAACAACTGAAAACTAACCGGAGGGCGCGCCGAGATAACTTGGTTTCAATCCGCCAAAATCGAGCATGATTTTTTCAAGAACGATGCCCGCATCAAGCACGCGAATACGCAGAGTGTGAGTTCTTTGCACCTCTTCGCATTGCCGGTTGCCGGCGCTTTGGAGTGTGGCAAGTTGCATGGTTGTAACCGAAGTAATGATGCTTTTGGCTTGCCATTCTCCGAGTTCGCCGCGATAATGTCCGTTGAAGTTCACAATCGTTTCTTCGCCGCCGTCAATGGAAAGCGCATAGCGCAAACCCTTGTTAGCATTGAAGTTAAGCGTTGGCGCAAGCAAGACGTAAACGGAAATTACGCCTGTGTTGCAAGTCTTAAAATCATATTCCAAATATGTTTCACCTTCTTTTTCGGGGTTTTTGGTAACGGGAAAAGCGGTAACCCCGGAAAGCGTTTTCCCAAAGTGGGGGATTACAGTCCATTCTATACTCTTCGGGCTTGCTTTACGTGTAAAATGCTGCGCTTCAACAGAATAGAATTGATTATCGACAGTTGAAAACTGACAGTTATTTTTTTGCGGCAGGCGCGAAACTCTAACCTGCGCCTCTGAAACGTACTGTACTTTCGGCATCGTTTGCTTTTCGGGCTGCTGCCAGTCTGCGTAGCCAATATGCGTTTGCGACATCATAAAATTCCACTTGCCGCCTGCAATATCTTCGTGATAATGAGCGGTTAATATCGAATCGTTATGATAAAAATATTTTACCTGTTCTGCCCAAAAGTTTGCCTGCGAGTCGTTTTGTTCTGCAAAAAAATGATTTTTTGCTACCGCAAAATACATCTCGTAGAGGTTACAAACAGCGTTTATTGGAAATGCCACAAGTTGGTCAAAAGCGTCTCGGCGATTTTCGGGCAGCAGATAATAAAGTTCCAACGCTTTCAGTTTCAACGCTTTATATTCGTTTACAACCTGTTCCCATTCGTTGTAATTTTCCAAACTGTAAGTGTTTTGGTCCAGCAGTTCGGGCGACACGCGGCGCACGTATTTATTGTGCGTATTGAGCAATTCGGCTGCCTGCTTCGCAAATTTTCTGCCAAACTGTTGAGCGCACCATTTTTCCGTATATTCCATTAAATTGCTGGCATTGAAGCGTTTAGGGTTCCATGCCATGTCCAGAAAAAACGAAATCGGAAATTCCATCGGTTTAAGGTCGCCGACATTTACCACCCACAATTTATCAACGCCATATTCGTACGTTAAATTCATTTGTTCCCATATTCGCTGTATCTGGCTTATATTCAGCCATTTATAATTTCGCGGGGCGCCAACGTAATCAAAATGATAATACATTCCGTAGCCGCCTGTGCGTTTATTTTCCTGCAAATCAGGCAGTTTGCGCACATTACCCCAGTTGTCGTCGCAGAGCAGCAGCGTAACATCGTCAGGGACTCGCATTCCTTTGTCGTAATAGTCTTGCACTTCTTTGTATAAAGCCCACACTTGCGGCGTTGCATCTGCCGGTTGCCCTGTAACTTCTTGAATAATAGAACGTTGATTTTTTACTATCTCTTCAAGTAGCGCAATGTTTGCTTCTTCGCTCATTGGCTCGTCTCCATCGCCGCGCATGCCGATTGTAACTGCTTTTTCCCAATTTTTTATTCGCTGCATTCCGCCGCGCCAAAATTCGTTAAGCGCCTCTTTGTTAGTCTGATAGTTCCACGCGCCGCCGCCTGCACGCCGCCATTCGTCATGGGCGCGCCCCATTGGTTCGTGATGCGAAGCGCCAATGATAATGCCCATTTCGTTTGCCAGTTCGCCGTTTTTGGCATCATCAGCGTAAAAAGCGCTGCCCCACATTGCAGGCCAAAGGAAATTTCCTTTTAAACGCAAAATTAATTCAAATACTTTTTCGTAAAAATGATGGTTAAAACCGCCATAAGTCATTTGCGCCCAAGCGCTTAACGCGGGGGCTTCGTCATTAATAAAAATGCCGCGCCAGCGCACCGAAGGCTCATTGTCGGTATATTTTCCGTTTCTAACAAACAGATTTTCGCGCCTCTCAACAGGCACATCAGCCCAAAAGTACCAGGGTGAAACGCCAATTTGCGCCGAAAGTTCGTAAATGCCGTAAATCGTTCCACGCTTGTCGCTGCCCGCAATTACCAAAGCGCGTTCGGTGCCAACTGTCGGATTATCAACGGTTTGAATAATAAATTTTTCGGTTTTTCCATGCAAATCGCTTTTGCTTATTTTGTCGGAATTAATCAGTTTATCAATAATTTCAGAACTGCCTGCTGTTCCTATTATCACCGCGCAAGGCAAACTGCTTGGCGACAAGTTGCCGCTCACCGCGCGAAAATCTGCGTACAGGCTATTTACCGCACGTTTTACCCCACCGTCAATATCATCGCTAACTATACTCGCGCACATTCCATTGGTAATGAGTGGAAAATCTTCAGCGCTGTTTCCTTCAAACACAAATTGTTCGGCAGGTAAAAGGCTTGTCGACAACAAAGAAAAAGCAACGAAAGTCAAAAAAAATTTCCCCATTTATATTTGATTTTTTATAAATTATGCAAAATTTTCATCAATTTTATTGTATATTCTAAATTTCCCCCAACTTTTTCAATGCTTTTTGCTTTTCATTTTCCAGATTTTGAATCTCTTTTTTTAGTTTCCAGAATGTGTAAGTAATTGCAATTGATTGTTTTTCGTTTTCAGAAAGTATATGGTTGATATTTTTTTTGCCGTGCTGGGTTACGGTCAGATTTTTGTCGACAAATTTTTTTACAAAAGCGGCAAACTTCGCCGCCTGCGCATTGCTGAAAGTAACGCTTTCTACAATGCTGCCATCTGCTTCAAAACTGTGAAAGGCTTCGCTGCCGAGCGCAAGCGTGTCTGTTGAGGCGTAAAGGTCGGCAGCGGCAACGGTAAGAAAAGCAGGCAGGTTTTTTATCCCAAAATTATATTTAACTAAATGAAAATCATTCTTTTCGTCAACAGAAACTTTAATTTCTGTTCCATAAGTATTTTTAATCTGCTTTTTGTAAATAAAACTGCCGATAATTTGATATTTCGCATCTTTTTCCAGCAGGAAGAGGCTACTCATGGAATCTCTTTTTTGCGCATAAACAGCCATCAAACTGTCGCAGTAGGCAACCGTCCGCCTGTTTTGCTGTCGCAAAATGCTGTCTTCCAGAGTCAGAGCGCGGCGGCGCAATTCAATCTGTTTTGGAAAGCGGAGGTGAAAACTGTCTAAGGCCAAAACTGCGGCATTGTATTTCCCCGAATTTACAAGATGTTCTATCTCTGCAAACTGATTAGCAGCCTGCTGCCCGTCTTTGTCGCCCGCGCAACAAGATAGCAATAATGTTGTTACTATAATTAAAACGCTGTATTTCATGTTCTTACTAAATTAGAATGCAAATTTAAAGGATTTTTAGCAAAAACCCGGCAAAAGTCTAAAAGTTTTCTGTTTTTTCTGTTTTTCAGTACTCAGCAAAAAAAATCTTTATTCTCCCGCTTTGGCGGGTCAAGTCTTTTTCTTTCACAGAGTAACACGGAGTAACACAGAACTTGTCCCGCCAAAGCGGGAGTTCACAATTTTACATTACTAATGCGAATCACGAGTTGAAAAGCCCGTAATTCGCATAAATAACTAAACTCTAAACTCTAATAACTAATAACTATTAATACGTAAGCCGTATAAGAAAACGAAGGGGCTTGCGAATAAGCCTCTTCGTTTTTCAAGAAATTTGCGAATAAATACTATGTTTAAAAGTTAAATACAGTTTTGTCGCAGTCAACATATACTCTGCCCGAATCCACCTGTTCTACACTTATATGCTTGATGTATAGCGGTTCGGGTGCATCGTTCAAGTATGTTTCAACAGTTATATCGCCGCCGGAGGTGAAGCGAAAGTGCATATCCAACACTTCAACAGGTTGTGTATTTTGCGGATTGAAAGTGGCATAAAACCACTGGCTTTGCGTTGCATAATCGTAGGCGGAGGGCTGCCAGCCGTCAATTATTCCGGCGTTGCTGTAATCGGAACTCATCCACGAACCGCCTTTCAGAAGCACTTTAAACGGCTGTTTATCAGGCACACAGGCTACCATACGATAATCTGCCCAGGTGTATGCCGATTCAAATTTTTCAAACAGAATGTTTTTGCTGATGTAAAAACATTCGGGCAGCAGTTTATCTGTGGGTTGCGGCGGGTCAACGGGCGGTTCGGGTGGTGGCGGTGTGATGGTATCGGGGTCGTTGCCATTGCCATCATCAACGGGTGGAACAACCGGATTGTCGGGTGGTGGCACGGTAATTGTGTCGCCCGACTCTTCCACAACAAGAGACGGTGCGGGATTTACAGGATCGGTGTCGGATTTTAATGTGTTTTCGCACCCAAAAAAGAGCGCTGCAAATCCGACAGTTACAAGAATTAAAAATTTGTGATTCATACGTTTTATTGGTTTTAAATTTTTATTTTTTCAATTAAAATATCATAAAATATTTTTTTACCTTATTTCCAACTCGGAGCCGGGTTGAACTTCAAAGTTACTGTTAATTGTTGTTGTGCCGTTTGCATCGAGAATAAGATTTGCACCATTTTCGACTGATACATTGTCAACAGAAATATCTCCGCAATTTTCAACAACTGTATTTGTTATAACAGTTTGGTCTGTAAGATAATAAACAGACGTACCACATGCCGCGTAAGGGATGTAATTGTGTTTGGTTACTGTAAGATTACAAGGCACAGTTACATTAGAGAATGTATAAGATGAAACATCATGTGCAACCTCAAAGTAAGACTGTCCGTAATCTAAACTCGTTAAAGCTATTGTACAGCCTGTTACCCCTGTATTAACTGTAATAGAGGAGGAGGAAGCAGGAGATACGGTAACATTAAACATATCGGGAACATTAGTCCAGACTTGCATTTCGGGATCACTGAGAAGATGGAGACGCCATCTTTGCGATGCTGTTCCTGTACATACTTTTTGATAAACACTTGCAATATCATATCGTCCTAAACTTGGATATCCTGTTGTACTGTAAACAGCATCAAGAAAATTCTGTAATTGCCCCGTAGCTTCTGATTGCCATCCAACATCTGTATTTCCAATAAATGTAACACCGCCGCCATTTGGATGCATCAAATAATTTTTTGCAACACAAGAGCCATTGCTATTATGAAAATCGGCAGGATGGCAACCGCTGGACAAGAAAATTTGATAAGAATCTCCATTAGTTAACTCGTCCATTTTCAACGCATTGACAACCAGACCTTTATCTTTAAAGGAAGATCCTAAATTCATCGTGCCTGAATGATCCAAATGATAGATAAAATGAAACTTGCCAACGCCTAAGCCCGCTCCTGTGCTTAAACATGACAAAAAATTATCATGATTAAATTCTATGTCTCCATTTATATTTCCATTAGAACAATCTGAACCACTTATTCCGTATCGGGTTGTACTGCCACTACAATCAGCATTTTTGCAGTCACATTCCTTGAAATTTGTCCAATTCCATAGGAGCAAATCCCTATCCAAATAGTTATAAAAAATATAATTCGTTTCATAATTCAATTATTTAGTTATTAATTTTCCTGTTTGTATTACTTTTCTATTCTTTTGTACCTGATATATCCAAATTCCTTTTAAGAGATTAACAGGTATCTGTTCGGCGCTTGACTGTAATCTTGTCTCTAAAATTAATTGTCCTGTCAGAGAAAACAGTTTCAATTCACAGGGAAAAACCGCAGATTCGCCCTGAACTCGAATGTTGTTGTTGTTGTATGTCAGGTACAGAGGAACAGTGCGGCTTTCTAAAACGCCTGCTTCTACAGGGAAACATGAATTGCAAAGGTCATTCAGGTACTTAACTTCACCGCCCTGCTTGAAACAGGCAAGATAAGGGTCGGAACAGATGCAAGGTACGAGCGGACTTAAAAACCACCACAACTCGCCTTTTATGCTGCCAATTCCTTCTATCCAACTGTCTGTTTGTCCAGGAGAAAATTCGCCATTATCGTGTGCGTATGCCTGTATATGGTATATTTTGCGCATCTGTTCATCTGTTTCTATGGATGTAATTACGCTTGCATAAACAGAGTCCTGCATAGTCCAATAAACTTGACCAAACCCATTATGCCATATTGTATCTCCTGCGTTTTTTGAAAAATCATACAGTATCGTTTCTTTTGGATACGGAGAAGAACCTTCTTCGGATACAGTAAAGAAATCGGGACTTGGTCTGAACCATACTTTTTTCCCTTCCTGCCGCAAGCCGCCAACATACCGGTCTGCTGAATTTATATTAAGCACAGTATCGTTGAGCAGATATAATTTATTATATGCCTTATCTCCAACAATCGTATCGCCAGACAAGCCATAATACAACGCACTGCCTTCAAATACCCGAACCCCATCTATTACTATATCATCTCTTTGAATATTCCATATTGCATCAGAGGTGGGAAAAACATTTTGAGAACCGGCTGCTTGAGAGTAAGAGTAACTCAAAAAAAACGCCTGCAAAAAACAAAACAGCACAATAAGTTTCAGGTTTTTCATATTCCACATCGCACTTACTAAAGTTATTTTTCTTTTCATAATTGTAAAATATTTAAAATTATTTGATTTAAAATTTGTACAAAGTTATAAAACATTTTTTTTAATTATGCAAATTTTTTCATCTTTTTTAATAAAAATTTATATAAAAAAATTCAGTTGAAAAAAGAAGTAAAAAAGTTATAATTTTTATCCGTTTTTAAAGAAAAGACTTATAAATGCGAATCACGGGTTGAAATAAAACATAAATTGCGCCCTCCCGCTTTGGCAGGACAAGTCTTCGCGCTCTCCCGCTTTGGCGGGACAAGTCTTGCGTATTTCTCCCGCTTTGGCGGGACAAGTATTGTGTCCTTTGTGGTGAAAAAATTAACCACAAAGGACACAAGATTTATCCCGCCAAAGCGGGAGGCTTCACAAAGGACACAATTTTACATTATTAATTATATTTTAATTATTCACTGTTTAGTCCGTGCCGTTAAATACGTTTTACATAATTAATATAATTTTCAGAATTTACATAACTTCTTTTTTGTACACGAATTTATCTAACGCGGGATTTTTAGAAATTTGCAATACTTGCATTTTGGTAATCAAACAAAAGTAATTAATTTTGCAGATAATTTTTTTAAAAAAATATATATATATGAAGAAAAGTATTATTTATTCTCTTTCACTGATTTTCAGCATATTATTTATTGCCGCGTGCGTCAATCCGAACAAATATGATTTGAGGTATAACCTGCAAAAAGGCGATAGTTTTATCCAAACTGTTGATATGGATATGACAAGTTCGGTAATGGGGCATGAGGTGAAAATTACTATGAATGCGTCTGTTGGAATGGATGTAGTTGATATTCAGGACGGTATTTACCAAATTTCAACGGCATACAGGAGTATGAAAATGAGTTCGGAAAGTGAGACTATGCAAATGCGTTTCGACACAGAAAATCCCGATGCCTATCCTCAGTCTGCTGCCTTTTCGCGCATAATGCAGGCTATGGTCAATGTGCCGTTTGATGTGGAGATGGACAGGCAGGGTAAAGTTGTTGAGATTAGCGGCTTTGAGAACTTGCAAAAAGCAATAATTGATGCAGCAGCAGGGAGCGCCGAGGAGATGAGCAAACAAATTGCAATGCAAATGTCAGAACAGCAGTTTTCCGAGGAGCAGTTGAAAGAAATGTTCAGTCAGTTCCGGAATATTTATCCTGTGCATCCGATTAAAATTGGCGACAGTTGGGAAGCAACCGATTCGCGCAATATGAATGGCATGGAACTCGCAATGACGGCAAAATACACGCTGCAAGCAGTAGAAGGCAATATTGCTACCGTCGCCGTAAGCGGAAAATTTGACGCCCAATCCTCCGCAATCAGTACCGCGCAGGGAGACATTTCCACAACAATAGACGGTCATTTAAGTGGCACAACGAACATAAATTTAGAAAACGGAATGGCAATTGCAGGCAACTTGCTGACGAGTATAGACGCAACAATGGACATCGGCGGCAGAAATGTGGAGCAAAAAACTGTTGTAAAGATGCAGTTAAAAAGCGAATAATCCCTGCAATTATTTCCTCACCCGTTTATTAATCTCCTTTAAGAAGTTGTCGAGTGCGGCAGTCATGGATGGAAATTCCGGCGTTGGCGCTTCGAGGTCAAGTCGGAATCCTGCTTCGCGGATTGCTTGGGCTGTTGCCGCGCCAAAGCAGCCTATTTGCACGTCGTCCTGCTTGAACTTTGGGAAGTTCTTTTTGAGCGAAGCAATACCCACCGGGCTGAAAAACAGCAACATATCATAGTCAAATCCTGTCTTCTTGTCGAATTCGGTGCTTACGGTACGATACATAATTGCCTTGTCGTTATTGACTTTGGATTTTTCGAGCATATTGACAAGTTCCTCGTTCTGAACGTCAGAAGTAACAGCCAGAAACCGCTCGCTGGAATGTTTTTTCAGCACCCCTGCAAGGTCGGCAAGTTTGCCTGTGGGCGAATAAAAGACTTTGCGTTTTCTGTAAGTGGTATAGTGCTGCAAATACAGCGCTACCGTTTCCGAGACGCAAAAAAACTTCACCGTTTGAGTCAGTTTAACGCGATTCTCTTCGCAGATACGAAAAAAATGGTCAACACCGTGGCGTGCATTGAATACAATTGCGGAATAATTGGGGATATGAATTTTTTGCGTGCGAAAATCTTTCCCCGAAATTGGTTCTACTCTGATAAACGGGCGAAAGTCTATTTTTACATTATATTTTTGTTCTATGTCAAAATAAGGCGACTTGTCGGTTGTAGGTTTGGGCTGCGAAACTAAAATTTTTTTTATCTTCATATCTATAATTAGAAACCGTAAATAGTTGTTACACAATTATTCGGTACACTTTTAACAAACTAAAAACCGGAAGAATTTCAAGGGTGCAAAGATACAACAAAATATAAAATAAATCTATAAATTTTGAAAAAAACAGCCCAAAAAGTTTTACTATTACAAGTAAAATGCTGACAATCAGAATGATAGCACTTAAAATATCTAAGTAAAAATGCCAACCCGGATTAGCATAAATTCTGAAAACCAGAATAGGAAAAATAAATAATCCGCACAGAGAGAGAATATTTAGATAGTCGGTAGTGGTAACACGTGTGATGGTAGAATCGAAAAAAACGTAGGTTAAAAACCTTATAAACAATATTTTAACTAAAAAGAATGTTGCAGTTGCCACAATAATCAAACTTAATTTCAGATACGAAAAAGTTGCACTCTCATAAAACGAAAAGTTAAAAACATACAAACTCATAGAAAAGATAAAAAAGATACTCAATAAAGCAAAAACCGACATCGTGGGCGAGCGAAAACTGCGAAACGTGTTTTGTCGGCGCCGCGTCTTTAATATCATTGCAAATGAATCTTTGAGAAAACCTTTTGACTTGTGAAAAACAAGCAACGGCAAAAACAGCAAGGCAACAATTCCGATAAAAACAAACGGAGATGTCTCCATAGAACTGCCCAGCGCAACGCCTTCGAACCCCGTTGACCAGGAAGGCGGAACATACGAAGTGCGCAAGGTATCCCATTGACAGTTAGAACTTTGCCCAACAAAAGCCACTGCATCGCCAACTGAGTTATGCAATGAATCGCCGGTATATTTGAAGGTTTCAAATGAAGATATCAACATCTTTTTAATTCGTGCTGCAAAATTAATATTTTTTTATCACTTTCCTCTGCAAAAAACTCTTTTTTCCTTCATCTTAACTTGGGGGGACACACAGGCTATCCTGTGCATAGAACGAATACAGTTTGTTATCTTATTGACAACAAACTGTATTCATCTGTTAAATTAGCGTGATGAGGCGTTTTTTATACAGCCTCTTTTTCTTTACATCTCTTCAAACCAATAATTTCGGTCCTGCATTTACCAATTCTTTGCCCGCGGGCTTGCCTGTGAATTTCTCGAAATTTTTGATGAAACGCGCGGCAAGGTCTTCGGCTTTTTCGTCCCATTGAGCGGCATCAGCATAAGTGTCGCGCGGGTCAAGGATTTTGGGGTCAACGCCGGGCAGTTCCGTTGGTACTTCAAAGTCGAAGTACGGAATCTTCTTTGTCGGGGCTGTGTTGATAGAGCCGTCGAGGATTGCGTCAATTATTCCGCGCGTATCTTTGATAGAAATGCGCTTGCCGGTGCCGTTCCAGCCTGTATTTACGAGGTAGGCTTTTGCGCCGGACTGCTCCATACGTTTTACGAGTTCTTCGCCGTATTTTGTGGGGTGCAAACTGAGGAATGCCGCGCCAAAGCACGCCGAAAAAGTAGGCGTAGGCTCTGTTATGCCGCGTTCTGTACCTGCAAGTTTTGCGGTGAAGCCCGACAGGAAATAATATTTTGTCTGTTCGGGGCTCAAAATAGAAACCGGCGGCAATACGCCAAAAGCATCAGCCGAAAGGAAGATAACCTGTTTTGCAGCAGGACCTTTGGATACAGGCTTCACTATTTTTTCGATATGATAAATCGGGTACGAAACGCGGGTGTTTTCGGTAACCGACTTGTCGTTGAAATCTATTTTGCCGTCTGCGTCCACCGTAACATTTTCCAGCAGGGCATCGCGCCTTATTGCGTTGTAAATATCAGGTTCGGCGTCTTTTGAGAGATTAATAACCTTTGCATAGCAGCCGCCTTCAAAGTTGAACACCCCTTCATCGTCCCAGCCATGCTCATCATCTCCTATAAGCAACCTTTTTGGGTCAGTTGAGAGGGTCGTTTTTCCTGTGCCCGACAAGCCAAAGAAGACAGCCGTATTTTCGTGGTTCATATCGGTATTTGCCGAGCAGTGCATCGAGGCGATGCCGCGCAAAGGCAGCAAATAGTTCATGTAAGAGAACATTCCTTTTTTCATTTCGCCGCCGTACCAAGTGTTGAGAATGATTTGAATTTTTTCCGTCAGATTGAACACAACTGCCGTTTCGGAGTTCAAACCAAGTTCTTTGAAGTTCTCTACTTTTGCTTTTGAGGCGTTCATAATCACAAAATCGGGTTCGCCAAAAGCCTCCAATTCTTCGGCGGTGGGGCGAATGAACATGTTTGTAACGAAATGTGCCTGCCAAGCCACCTCCATAATGAAGCGGAGTTTGAGGCGAGTGTTTTCATTTGTTCCGCAGAATGAATCGACAACAAACAAACGCTTGTCGCTCAATTCTTTTGTGGCGATTTTTTTGAGTTCAGCCCAAGTCGCTTTCGATACGGGCTTGTTGTCGTTTTTGTATTCGTCAGAAGTCCACCAAACAGTGTCCTCGCTGGTTGCGTCTTTCACAAAAAACTTGTCTTTGGGAGAGCGACCCGTATAAACGCCCGTCATCACATTCACTGCGCCAAGTTCTGTAACCTGACCTTTTTCAAACCCTTCGAGTTCCGGTTTTGTTTCTTCTGCAAACAAAACGTCAAAAGACGGGTTGTATACAATCTCTTTTACGTCATTTATGCCGTACTTTGATAAATCTAATGTTGCCATTGTTTTAATAATTAATATTTTATGGTTTTTTTAATTCAATTTTTTTGAACTTTATAAAAGTTGCCACAAAATTACAGTTTTTTATTCTTTTGAAAAAATAATATAACAAAAATTTCGGTTAATTATTTCTAAAAATCGCCATTTGAATTTCCTACAAATTTCGGCGGCAATAAAATATTTTTTAAACATTTAAGAATCAACGAATTAAGAAAATATTTATAAAAAAAAATAAAAAACAGTGTTCAAAAAAAAATATTTTATCAAAATAAAGTATTATCTTTGCACCCCCATTTAGAAAAAAGATTAGTCTTTTGCCCCGCGCTTACTCAAAATAGCGAATGCCGTTGCATAAATCACGTTGGCGAAGCACAATGCGAGGCTGTGATTCTTTTTTTTAGTTTTTTATGGGAAATCTTCGGGATATAGTTCAGTCCGGTTAGAATGCCTGCTTTGGGAGCAGGAGGTCGTGAGTTCGAATCTCGCTATCCCGACAAAACCTTTTATAAGATGCTGATAATCAATAGATTATCGGCATTTTGTAATTTTAAAAACACACATTTGTTTTTGTGCTGCAAAGGAATTGTTTTTGCAAGTGTTTGTATTTTAATGCGTTACAGGCGATTTTTACACACAGTTTACACACAATTAACACACAATTATAAAAAAAAGAGATGCCAAGAAAGAGCAGTATCATAATTTATCCCTTCCTGAATGAGCGTAAGGGCGATTTGTCGAAACAATGGTACGTTGAATATCAATACCGCGTGCCAAATATCGACAAGCCTTTTCGCTTTCGGATTTACGAGGGGATAAGGGGGGCATCGGTGGCAGAACGGCGCAAGGCTGCGAAGAAAATCATTGCGGAAAAAACGGCATGGCTTAAGGCGGGCTTGTATTTGCAGCAGGAAACTAACACCGCGCCGGTGTATGCTGATGAACTTTCGTATCGACAAGAGGCGCGGCTGTGGAACACCGCAAAGGAGTTTCCGCAGATGAAAAAGTTGATTAACGACTACTTGGAGTTTGTCAAAAAAACCAAATCGAAAATATCATTTGCAAATATTCAATCAAAAATGCGCTTGTTTGTTTCGTGGCTTGAAAGTAAAAACTACATCGCAGAGCATCCGAAATTCTTTAAACGCGCTCATATAATTGATTTCATCAATGATATTGTAGAGAAATACGGGTTCTCAAAAGTTACGGTTAACAAGTATAAAAGTAATGTGCAGTGGCTTTTTGATTATTTTGTTGACGCGGAACTGATAGAGAAAAACCCGGTCTATCGGATTTCAAATAACGGCGTGGTAAAGGATTGCGCGGCGCAACCGTTTTCGCTCGATGAGCGTGAAATGTTGCGCGCGGCAATAGAGCCGGCGAACCCGCAATTGTGGTTAGCGTGCAAGGTGCAATTTTATTGCGCGCTGCGTCCGGGCAATGAATTGCGCTTGATGAAAATTAAATGGATTGATTTTGATAACAAACAAATCCGCGTGCCGTGCGTGGAAGCAAAAAATAGCAGTACCGAAATTGTAGATATTCCCGACATCCTTTTTGCTGATTTTGTGCAATGGAAACTTTATACTTATCCTTCCGACTTTTATGTTTTTGGAAAAGAGGGTATACCCTCTGCACAGCACTGGGGCAAAAATCATTTTCGCATGGAATTTGTGAAGTACAGGGACAAACTGGGTATCCCTGCTAATCGTAAATTTTACAGTTGGAAGCACACAGGAGCAATTTCTCTGATACAGAACGGCGCGCAACCTTACGACCTGATGGAGCACCTGCGACACAAAGATTTTGCCACAACGGAAAAATATTTGAAAAAGCGCGTTAAGAACCCGAAAAAGCGCATTTCTCAATTTGTCAGCAAAATATAAAAAAAAACGGACTGCGATAAGCAGCCCGTTAAAACAACGGGGTTTCATTTATGTTTCATTTCGGTATTTGAAAATAACTTAATCTATGTTGCCCTTACTCCCCCTAACAAACTTTTTTATTCTAAAAAAAAGATATATTATACCTGCAATAATTATGCCAAATGATATTTTGCCGGTTAAATTAAAAAACTTTTCTGCCTTGTCAGGCGGTTTGTCAGATACTGTATTTTTTTCTATAAATATAGTATCTGTCAGTCTTACAGTATCTTTTACTATTTTTTCCTTGTAAAAAATCTGTTTTACTTTTTTTGTGATGAACACAGTATCGCCGCGCCTGTCAGTATAAATGCTGTCAGTAATATTAATGTAAATACTGTCTCTGACAGTATGCGCTTTATTGTTGTCATAATTTTCGATAATACTGTTTTCATTTGTCAGAACTTTTTTTTTTGTTGCGCAGCCGGCAAGCGACACGGCAACAAGCGCGGCAAGGACTATTACCGGCACGATTTTTTTAGCGGTCGGTACTGATGGGCTCGCGCCTTTGAGTTCAAAATGCGGGTAATCTTTGAATGAAGTCCAGTCGCCGCCCCATGAGATTATCGCGCCCAGTTGCCGCGCCGCCTGCTTTACTGCTTTTGCAATTGCTTTCAGGTATGGTATTGCCGCGCTGCTTATTTCGTTGCTTTGCACAACGCCATCTTTATTGATGTCCGGGTACAAATCAACGGCGTAACCGAAGCCGTCAGATTTTATTTGATGGGGCGATTTGTTTTTTATGCCATCGCATTGGGTAACTATCGCGCCGGGCTGTGTGCGCCCTTTGGCGTACAGGGCTTGTTGTTGCGCCGTTGTGCGCACGCCATCGGTAACGATAAAAGGCGTGTCGCTTATTTCAAGTGCGCGTTTAATTACCTGCACCAGCAGGGGATGCACTCCTTTGAGGTTTTGTTGTGTGCGCGTGTCCATTGTTACGTTTTTTGTAGTCCGAAAATTCGCGTTTCAAGCGGTTATATTTTTCGTTGAGTGTAATATATTTAGTTTGCAGTTTTTGGAAATTGGTTTTTTCCTTCTGCAACTCGATGCCTAAACTTTCGGCAACCCTTTTGTTTTCGGCAACCTGCCTTTTCAGTTGATTTATTTGCGCCGAAAAATCGCGCACAAATTCATCGTAAATATCCTGAATAGCCTTCAGCGTGTCCGCTTTGCGCTTCTTACGCTCAACGAGCAAACCTACAAGCGACGTGCCGCCGATAAGCAGCGGTAATACCTGTGTTAAAACTACTATTAAAAATTCTGACATAATATATTATTTATAATAAAAAAAATCTAATGATGTCCCAAAATAGTTCTCTTTTTAAGATGTGCCATTATCAGATACCGGCGCCCCGAAGGACTTAATCCGATTTTCCATAGTTAGAACTCAATGTTTTTTTTTGTTTCTTTTATTTAAAATGTACTGTGCAGATATAGTTATCCCTACCAAAGGGGTGGTTCCTTACTACACGGAATTGGTCTCCAATCATTACTCCTTTTTTGCCGTTTTTTTCGTACAGCACTTTAAGCCTGAACTGCACATATTTTTTGTTACGGTTTTTTGATTGCGTAAAAACAAATTCTACAAACTTTCCTGCTTGATTAAAACTGCAGCCAATAAACTGTTGCCAGTTGCCAATAATAACCGAAGCCTCATTAAAAAGAGATTTCGGCACATCGTATCGGGTAATAAAGCGTGGGAAATGCGAGCGCACCGGCTCACAGAAGCCGGGTTGTATTGTATGGTATTTTCTGTAATTCCCCTCCATTAATTTGTAGGCTCTGTGCTTTTTTTTCTTTTGTTCGAGCGCTATTGTAACGCTGTCAAACAGGTGGCGGTTCAGAATTGTTGCCTTAAGTTTGGTTGCGTAATACGGCGCTTCAGGCGTGTTGATGTTCTCATAACCAGCGGCTGACAGTTTGAGTACCGGCAGTTCTGCCGACGTGTTTGGTGATGTTGCACAATATGGAATAATATTAGCCATTTTATTTTAAATAATTTTTTATTACTAAAAGTTTGTTTACCGTGTTTTGCGTGTTGAAATAGAAAGGTATGGGGCTGTCTATAACAACGCCGGGATGGTTTTGCCATGCGAACTGCTCGCCCGGCTGCAATACTATATTATCAAGTATAGTAACAGTTCCATCGCTCATGTTGCGAAAATCAATGCTGTTAGTGCGCCCATCGGGTGGTATTGTTCCGTTGCTACTTTTAATTTCTGTGTAAATTGTTGCTTTCATTGCTTGACTTCCTTTTTATGAGAAAAAAAAACATGCGGCGCCAAACGTGCCGTATAGAACTCGTTTGTCGATTTTTAAAATATTCCCTTTGGGGCTGCTGTCGTAAGGGTTAAAGGTTGCGTAATAGCGCGGGTTTGTAACGCCGGCAGCGATAAATTTTTTGTCTACATATTCTTCAAATTCGGCAATGGTAATTTTGCCGTCCTTGTTAATGTCCATACCTGCATTTAACGCGGCGATACGGCTTGCGCTCAATGTCGAGGTTTGAAAAACCCAGTTTTGAGGCTTGCCCAGTGAAATAGGAAAAAATGTTATTTTATATAAATCATACGCGGATTTTATTTTGCCGGTATATTTTTTGAAATATTTATAAACCCAGTCCATTTGCGCCACGTTGGAGAGCGCGCGCAGGCTTTCGGTTGTAGTTCCTAATGCTTTCGCCGTTGCCGGCATGAACTGTATCAAGCCCGAAGCGCCGGTACTGCTGTTATATGCAGCGGGGTTCAGGCGGCTCTCTGCATACATTACCATCATTAACCAGTCCGGGTTGATTGCCAGTTTTTGGGCAACGCTTTCAACCTTTGCCTTGAAACTTTCCACATTATTTTTTATATAACTTTCAAACAGCATTTATTAACCTCCTCCTATTTTATACGCTCCAAAGGCAATTGCCGCCCATTTCAAAATATCTTTTATCGAAAATTTAGATGTGTCCGGGTACAGTTCCGGGAACAGTTTGCGCCGCTGTGCGTCTATCCACGCCTGCACGCTCTCCATGCTTTCGTATTTTATTGCCGTTTCGCGCACCCATCCTACAGTATTTGTTATGCGTTCCGGCAGGTGGTAGCCGCGCATCTCAAACCAGCAGTAGGCGCGGCTGTCGAAGGCAACGCGCCCGGTAAGAGAGCCGGCAAGCGAAAATATCTGCCGTTCATACATTTCACGCTCCGCATCTGTAAGCGCGTCCAAGTCCACAAGAAATTTATCGATAAGCGTTTTCTCATCAAATTCAAAGGCAAATTTGTATTTCCTTTGCTCAAAGGCTTTTTTTGAAATAAAAATCAAGTCCTGACCTACTGTGCCGCTTGTTTGTTTAAGATACGTGCAGGCGTTCTCGTACCATTTATCCTCATCGTATTTGGTTACCTGCTTGCTTTTCATCAAAACAGGTACTATCAAAAAGCCGGTTAAAACAGAAAGTATTACTCGCGGCTTTACTGTTTCCCATACATCAACGCTCCCGGACAAAAAACTTTGTTTTTCAAGTTCATGGAGAGAGTAAATCAATGGAGTGTTGGGTTTAACTCCCAAGTAGAACTTGCTTTGGCTGCCTGTCTGTTTCTTTTGGTTTTCAAAATCGAGAGCCTTGTAAGAAAACAGCATGTAAGAACTTCTTTTTACAGGTCTGTCGTACATTGCAGCCCACCGGCAGCGCACTCCGGCCTCCTCGCCGGCAGCGGGGTGCATTTCACTCAAAATTTCGTATTCAACATTTTCTTTTAACATCTCTTTTTCCTTATTTTATTGAGTTAAGCCCAAATTTTTTGCTACCGGACGCGCCAATAGCAGAACGGCAACGCCGCCGCCAATGTACAAATATTTTTTCCACTTTTCTTTATTTGCTAAATCCGTCAGGTTCTTTATTTGCGCTGATGCGCCGGCTGCCTTCTCATTCCATTCCTTTACAATTTGGTTATAGAGGTCTGTCGGCAGGGCTTTTTGTAACCGCTGCCGCAAATCATCGGACATCATAAAATCGGATTTAGCGGCGAGGTAATGCCTCTTTGTCAATGACACGCTAATAGCAACAGCAGCCCCTACCAACACCGTAACAACTATAACCAGCGGCAACCACGCAATACCTATATATGCTTTCGGGTTGCTCATAACGGCTTCCAAATGCGAGTTGAAAGGAAACGAGCCGCTGCCTTCTTCATATCCTATATTTGGAATACTTTTTATTTCAGCATTTCGCGCGGCAAGGCGTTGCGCCAGTTCTGTCATCTGCTGTATCGACCCGGCAGATGTTGTTTTAGAATATTCTTTTGCCCGATGAACAATGTAACCGCAAAGTAAAAGATTGTCTAAAATTGCCCGGTTGTATTCGATGCTGTCGGCAAGGTAATTTTGTGCTTTGATGCCATCGGCCGAGCCATGCTGCGTCAGGTAGTTCGATTGCGAGTTGCCCTTTGTGGATACCATACACAGCCATATCTCCCGACCGTCATCTACAAAACTTTGAAAAAATAAATCATCGTTATATTCATAAAACTCACCGGTAAAGGTAACAGTTTGTCCTTTTTTTATGGTGAAAATCCTTCTGTTGCGATTTTGCACCATATCCTCGTAAGTGGGATAAAAGTTTATCTGCATGTTTCGCGCGGCGACCATTTTTACATTTACCCATTGTTGTGACGTCATGATAACATTCCTTTCAACTTTTGCGGTGAAAACATCTTTTTAACCTGTTGGTAGGTCATTCCCATAAATTTTTTGCCTGAGTGCGCAAACTCAGCAAAGGTTTCAATAAATTGATAATATTGCGGGTCTGCCTGCTCCCACTTTTCCAGCGCGGACAATAGCCGGGAGTCGGTATCGCTACCTTCTGCGGCGGCAGCGGCGTGCGTCCCATTAACTTTTGCGTCAAAGTTTTCAATCCCTGCTATTGCTATTGGCGGCGCGGGCGTGCCTGTATATTTCTGCACAAGCCCGGACACTGCCGCGCTGATGAGCGGCATGTATTCGTTCACGCGCTCCCAGACCTTCGCCTTGGCGATGTCTGCACGTTCATTTTCTTTGCTTAAAAATTCAACTTCCAATTTTAAATCCGCATTGTCGCGTTCTATCAGGGCGTATTTTATGCGCCTGTCAACTTCATCTTCACTGACGCCCTGTATTTGCGGCACGCCGCTGATGAGCGCGGAGTTCTGATTATTTTGTAAATTGGAAAATTCAAAATAAAACAAGCCGGTAGTTTGTTTCTTTGCCGTGCTGCCTTTAATAATTATTCTTCCGAAAGGAGAATAAGACATTACTTTTTTAAATTTGTCTAAATTCTCCTCAAATGGAAGGTCATCAACGCTTTCAAAAAGTTTTTTGTTTTGCCCGTCAGAAGTGTGCGCCGAAAAATATTGTATGTTATTTTCGCGGAGCCACTCCACTGCGTTATCTAAATTTGCAAAGGTCATCTTTTTTCAATTAAAGCGTTAAAAAATAATGTCTTATCAAGAATCACGTTGTTACAGTTTTCGATGTACGAGTTACGAAAATCGAACATTATATTTTCCATATAAAAATAATAATGCCTGCTGTGCTGCCTCAATAAAGAGAGCGGCACGTTTGAAAAGAACTGTACATTGTCTTTTTGCAGCGTGAGAAACATTCCTGAATATTCGCCGCTGCTGTACAGCGGTTTTTTGTCGGGCGACCATTGCGCATCACACATAAGGATATTGCGGTAGCGCGCGGTAGACAGTTCGTTGTTCTCAAAAAAGTAGGTTCTACGTCCTTGCAGGTCTATTTGAAAGGACGTTATATCTGTTTCGGTTGTCCTGTCCGCGTGGAGCGCGGCAGGTTCTTCATAGAATATTACAAAATACTTTGCCTTGCCGTCCAAGTTTGCGCCGTTGTAGACCTCAAAAAACGACCTCTCAAAATCTATTTCGCGGCGTATCTGCGGAACGTTCCCAAAATCGAAGCCGCGCAACTCTGTGGACTCCACGCTGTCGAGTATGTATTTGTTTGTGTTTTTTTCGCACAGCGATACATACGCGCTTTGATTTTCGTACGCATAATTATTTGGCGTTTTACTTGCGCCGAAATTGTTATGCTGCATAATCCAAAGGATTTTTTTTCCTTCTAATTGTTGCAAGCGCGGAAAACTGTATTTTGTGCGCCCGGTTTGCATAGGTATTTCAACTCCCATTGCTCCGGAAAATGTATTTTTTTTCATCTCTTTTTAATAATAAAATGTAAGGTCTAATTTTATGCTGCCGTCTCCGAAAGGGTCTTCCGGCAAATTCGTATCCCCAATGTATCGCATTTTTATCAGCGATTTTTCAGCATCGATTTTTAGATTTTGAAACATTGTTTCTTCTTTTGGCAGCAGCGCTCCGGACTGGATATACATGTTTTCGATAAAAAATTTATCGGTAATAAGCCACACATATATATTGTGAAACGCAGAGTTGCTGCCGCGCACTCGAATATCTTTTACTCTTTTCCCTTTTAAAAAATTACCTGTTATTTCAGATAATTTTTTATCGACAATATAAGTATTGTCGGTTTGCTTTTCAAAAATTGCGCTGAAAGTTTTCACGCCGTTAATATCAGTACGGCTTACGTGTTCTACGGGCGCGGTTTCGTAAATCACGCACATTAGCAAGTTCACCGTTTGCTCTACTTGATATTCTATATAACTCAAATCAGGATTTATTTCAAAGTTCAGCGGAATAAATCCGGGTCTTTGCCCGTCGGCAAAGTTTTTAATCTGATAATCCGACACAAAATTTTGCACGCGCAAATTACCCGCTTTATCTGCAAGCGTTAAATAGAAATGCAGCGAGGCGGGCAACTCTAAAATCCGGGCGGGGTCTTTGTACAGCGGAGACGCGCTGTAACCGTTGCCCTGATAAAAGAATATACCGGTAACTTTTTTTCCGGAGTATGCGCTGTCGTTAAAATAACAGCGGTGACTGTCCGGGCTTAATGTAAGTTGTATGCACGTAAGATTTTGGATTATCATCATGTCCGTTGTATTGTTAATTTTTGTTTTACAGGAAAAGTTTCAGGGGATAACGTCAGAGGCTGCTACCCCCTGTTTTTTTCCTTTTTCAAGAGTTGAAAGAAGTGCCGCGCATTTCGGTACTGGAGCCGCCGTTAACCAAAAAGCCGTGAAACTCTACAACGGCGAATGCCCTGTATAGCAGCGTTACGGAAATATTCGAGGTTGACAGTACAGGAAAATCCAGAATTAAGGTCTGGTCTTTTTGCCCTACGAGGTTAATTTTTTCCGGCAGTTCAACAACGCCATCAGTTGCTTCAATCTTTTGCGTTAACATCTCTGCATCCGGCGCCTGGCGTTCGAGCCTGAAATAAGAGAGCGGCAGGGCTTCGAGCGTCAGTTCGCTGCCGGTTTTCAACTGGAGCGTGCCGTTCCATATCGCTTCCGCGTCCAAGTTGAGAAAAACACCTTTTTGCGTTTCGGTGGGGTGCGTAAGCGGATAAGTAAGAAGACGCCCGCTGCCGGTTTTTGCCGCTTCAATCATTACGCCAAAGCGGATTGCGTACGCCTGAAACAAATCCTGCGTTCTCAAATATCTTTCTGTAACATGCTTTACAGAGGTTTCAAGCGCAAGCTGTTTTTGATAGTGTTGCCCGTTGGCAGTGAGTTCAAAAACGTAACGCAATTTGGAAGTTTGCGGGTACAGCCCTTTGGAGGCGTATTTTGTTTGCAAAGCCTCGTACAATTTTCTACGATATTCAATATTTTTCATTTTAAATATATTTTTTTTTTTTTGAAATTAATAATTATTTTTTACGAAAGCGTTTTCGCTGCATTTGAGGTCGCTTTGCGCGCTTCAAATTTGCGCTGAAAGTTGTTTTTTACTGCCGGGAAATACGAATTTCCTATTGCGAGGTTGTCCTGATATCCTATTACTACAGGATCATCACTTGTAGTTCCGCCAAACATTGTACGCAATCCCAAGTTCTCCCCTACTTTGTAGGCTGCAACGGCTGCCAGTGCGTCCCCTGCGCGCTCTATGCCGGGGCCTTCTACTATTATGGGTGCGGCAATGCCAACTCCCAGTTCTACATACGAAAGGATATCACCGGCGAGGCTGTCGCCAACGAGCCCTTCTACCAAATTAAGCCCCGCGCCTGTTACCACTGTAACTAACGCTTGCTTTACCCTGTCCTCGACGTCAACCTTTTTGTTGCGCCGGTATTTTGTTGTGTTACGTGCCATTTTTTTTATTTTTTTTTTTTAAAATTAATAAATTATTTACTGCCTGTTTTTTTCCGTCTGATAGAATCGACAGAAAGTTTTGTTTCCTGAACTTTTTTTACAAGTTTTTTTCGGGAGTTTTCCTTACTTATTACCGCTCTTACATCCTTTGTCCATTTTTGCGCCCGCTTCAAAAATCCTTTCAATTCGCTTTCGGGCGCGGTTAATCTGGGCTTTGGAGGCGGGCTTGGAAACTTCAGTTTAACCGAAGTTGTCGTTGCTTTTCTTTTTGTTGCCATTTTTTTTGTTATTTTTAATATATTGTTTTGATAAAAAAATTAGTCTTTTGTGAAAAAATATACAATCAATGCGAGCCCTGCTATAGGCAAGAGTCCTATTACCATTTCCTTTACAGGGTCGGGGTCGGGGTCGGAGTTGCCACCGCTGCCGCCGGTGTTGTCTTTGCGGACAAAGATACTGCCTATTTGGTCAAGTATTTTTCCAATACCGTTGAGATAGTCGAGCACGGTTGTTTTTTTGCTGCCTGTGTCGTCGCCTGTGCTGCCGCCTGTGCTGCCGCCGGTATTGCCGCCGGTATCCTGCCAGTCGGGCACGCCGTCGCCGTTAAAGTCTTGCAGATAATCAGGTATGCCGTCATTGTTATTATCAGGCCACACCGGTGTTACGCCTACCTGTGCGCGGGTTATGCCTTGCGCCAACAGTTCGGCGGGGGTTTGCCCTGTTTGCTTCTGAATTTGATTAGCAATTTCTGCCATCATTATTCCGTATGGGATATTGTTCACTGCTGCATACAGGTTAAGTCTTTTCACGGTATAGGCGCGCTCCTTTGCAAGCGCTGCCGGCAATTGCGCGTTTGCGTCAATAAAAGCCGGTAAGGCGATAGTCCAGTTAGTTGTTTTCATCGGTTTTTGTGCTTTTTAATTTTTTTATTTTTTTTCTTCTTCTTTTTGCCAAGCATAATAAACGCTCCGCCGACAAAGAGCATGGGCCACATTGAGGATAAACTGAAAATAGAACCGCCGCCGCTGCCGCCGCTGCCGCCGCCTTCTATCGAAAAATCTCCGGGTTGCACTCCGCCGGAATTAATCAAAGAGTCGGACGGCTTCTGTTTGAACCAACTTATTATTTGCCCAATTAGACCAATGGCAGCCGAAATTATCATCATTACCATCATGGGTTCAATGCCGATGCCTTTAATGCCGTTCACGCGCATTTGCTCGCAGGCGGCGGCGGGCGAGGCTTTGAAGGCGCTTTGGCAGCCGTTTTCGTGGTAGTTGTCAATTGTTTCTTTTTTTACGCCGCTTTCGTTGTAGACATATCCCAGCACTAACTTTTGTATGCCGCTTTTGCTTCGCACGGCGGCAGAATATTTATTTTTTTGCGCTGCTGTCATATTTGCCAAGCCGTAGTTGTAAATATAGTATGCGCCGCTGCCGGTAATTTTTGATTTCTTTTCGACGGCAGAGGCGCCGCTTATGCCTGCAATGCGGACGTTTTCGTTCAGCACATTAACCGCCCACTTGTTATAAGTAGGTAGATACCGGTTTTTGTCAAAGTCGGGGTTAGTGAAAACGAAACTGTATTTGTCGCCGTCATCATAATTACGGCTGTAAATGTCGGCGTCCTGTGTGTCGAACACTTTGTAATATTCGCACCATGCGAGGCGTTGAAAAAAATCTTTGAGTTCATCGGGGTACCGGTAAAACTCCAAGTATCCGCGTATAGCAAGCGCGGTATATTCAAGGGCGTTAAGCGTATTCAGATATTGTAAAAACGAGTCCGGGTACTGTGCCTGTGTCCACTTTAAATCCCATTCGGAAATAAGCCACAGTTTTGCCTGCGTAAGGCTGTCATCATCCACACGTTGCAACCATGAGGGGTCGCGCCCGTCGGTATCATCTTCAACGTTACCTATTTTAGCGCGACCATTAACGCCGGCTAAATATGCTATTTTTGTTTTTGCTGTTTGCATGTCGCATCTAAATTTATAATAAAGTTCTGTTCCGAAGGGCGCGCCCTTTTGTAAGGCTGCTACCACGTCTATCGGAATAATTTCATTGTCGATAATTGCGCACGGGTATACGTGTGTTGCTTCGGGGTAAGGGCTGTAACTTACGAAGCGAAAAAAACACTTTATTCCCAAGTACCGAAGGCAAACGCATGTAAGTAGCGAAAAACTTTTGCAATCGCCCTGCCTGTCGTGTATAAGGCGCGCGGGCGTGCGTATTTCCTGTGTTGATGTGTCTGCCACATATATTATATTGTTTAATAAAAAGTCAAATATATTTATACAGGCGTCAATCGGCGTATCTCCCTGTAATTCGAGCGCTAAATCTTTAATTTGGCTGTCGTTTTCCATATCAAAGGCTTTCATTACTACTGAAATAATATCATTAGTAGTACCTTCTCTGTGTGTAACGGTGTATGTGTTTTTTATTCTCATATATTAAAACGGCACATCTTCATCTGTTTGCGCCTCTAACCACATCATTTTTTTTTCGGAAACAGGCATCGCTCTTACTAACAGGTTGAGAGCAATGTCTCTTGATGGTGCTGCCTTTATTGCTTCGTAAGCGGCGTCTCTGATAGCTAACGCTTCGCCTGTGTTGTCAACATCGTAATCTGTAATATTTTCTGCGTACTTTGCGGGGCTTATTCCGTTTTTTTGGTCTATAATACCCTTATAATATTTTTTTTCGGGCGTGTTGTAGTTCCGCGAGCGGAAATTTTTTCCGGTGGCAGTGTATCCAAAAATATCCGCTATTCCTTCCTGCGTGCCAACTTTTGCCCATGTGAATTTTAAGCCGTTTGCTATATTATATAAGGTAATTATATATGCCTGGTCGGCATCTTTGGCATATTCGGTTTGCCCGAAAGTTTCGTGATATTGGTTAAAAATTTGTTTCGGGGTAATCAATTCTCCCATCTGATTATCAATATCATCAAAATGTACTATTGCGTTGTTTGCGGCTTTCGAGGCGCGGATAGCTTTTCGCAGGTTTTTTTTTGAGCTGAAAATCCAGTTATTCAGGTCTGCCGCCTCCTGTATTGGTTCGGTAACTGCAAACGTACCCGCGCCGTCCGAAAACACGTCATAATTAATATTACCTTGTTTGGCAATAAGTTTGTCGGCGGTATCTTTGAGTCGGCGTATACCTTCTGCGTTGTGTCCTAAATCGCTTAACGCTCCAATGCGTGTATATGCTTGCGCCCTGTTCCAGTAGTTCATCGCGGCGGTCTCCGCATCCCAGCCTGTGCGCTTCAATGTTTCGTACATTCTGCTTTCGGCAGGGGTGAAGTTGTAATCATTGTTTTTGAGTTTTCGGAGCACCTGCTTTGCAAAGCCTTGCGTTTGCTTTAAAGAGCGCAAATATTTATTGCCGGTAACGCCGGCGGGTTTGACGGTAACGTAGTCGGGTGTGACGGGGTGCGCTGCCAGTTCTCCAACATACATTTCGACAGAGAGTGGCAGCGGTCGTCCTGAAATTAACGCGCTGCCTTGCAGTCCTATTTTTGTGCCAAGCAGGTCGCCCGAACTGATGATATACCAAATCTTATGTGCAACGCTGTTAATATCAACGCGGACATAGATAGGAGCGGGGCTGGTTTTTCTGCCGGGTAAGTGGAAATTTGTTATAAATGTTTTGCCAATTTGCTCGCCGTTAATTGAAATGTTTAATGTCAATTTTTCTATCAGCAAACTTACAATTGTGGGGTTCTTTACATTGACGGTAATAACGAGGTCAATGTATTTTGCTGTGGCGGCGGCAAATTGCAGACGTGATACTGCAAATGTCAGCGTTTTCCACGCTGACATAAGCGGCAAATACCACGCTGCAACCAAACCAACACCAATTAATAAAATTTTACGCATCTTAACTTTTACCTAAAAAGACATGGCAAAGATAATGGAGCGCGTTTAAAGGTGTGGGAAAAATGGGAAAAATGGGAATTTTGGGAAAAATGGGAATTTTTGGAAAAAAAATTCGATTAATTGCTAATTGCTAATTAATCAATATATTATAGAAACGGTAAAAATCCTGCTTTGATACGTATTGCGGTTTTTTTTTGCCTTGTGCAATAAAAACGTGCACAATCATGCGGCCGGCAGTTGACTTGCTGCAATTGCAAAGGCTCATTACTTCCTTCACTCTGATTTTTGCGTATTTATTTTCTTTAATAATGCTTTCCATTTTCTGTCTATTTCCTTCCTGTTTTCTTTAAAAATTCTGTGCATGTACAGGCTTACTGTATAACGCTACCTGTAAGGCGCAAAAAAACAACACAAAAATAGTGAAAAAATTATTAATTAATAGTGAATAGTGAATAATGGGTGGGGCGCGATTGGTTGCGATTTTAGTTAGAAATAATTAATTGTTCATTGTCAATTGTCAATTTAAAATTTAGTATAAAAAATAAAAAAAAAAAAAAGTAGTATTTCGTAAGAAGTTGAGAAGTTGCGCATCTAAATATTTATCAATCAATAATTTATCAACTTCTTACTCTTTGTTTGAGTGAGAAGTTGTGAGAAGTTGAGAAGTGAAAGCGTGAGAAGTTTTACCCTACTTTTGAGAAGTTAAGATGTATGTTTGAGAAGTTGTAAGAAGTGATTTTATACTGTATTTTAGTTTTTTTTTTTTTTATATATTTGAAAATAAAAGAGTTAGATAAAATAATGTGATACGCTAACTTCTCAACTTCTTACGAAATTCTAAAAATGGGAGAGAGGGGGGGGTAAAAAAAACGGCAGCCCCGGCGGGGGCTTAAAAAGGACGCGCCTAAGGGCGCGGATTTTTAAAGCGGCATTAAGATGCCGCTATACAAACAGCATCTGCGCGACAAAAGCCGGGCGCAAAAAAAAACATCGGTGTTTCACAACGACGATGTTTTAAAAAAAAATAATAAACACTATAAATTGAATGGAAAAAATTTATTTCTTTTTGCGCTGATTTTTGCATTTCTGCATTGTCAGACTGTCGGGGAATATATAAAACTCATCTACGGTACTGCGAAATTCGGAATAGGGGAATGATTTTTTGCGGCAGTAAATCCGTACCCAGTCCCAAAAGTAGTTCATGGGTTTTTTATACACAGCCAAAGTTTCAGAATATTTTGCAGTGTAAAGGGCATAAAATTCGCGCTTTTCAAACATCGCCATTGAACGTTTTTCTGTGTAGGGCGCAATTTGTTCTTCAAACCAGAACACAAAATCCTCGCAGGTAGTTTCCATAATAACGCGGTCGCTGTAGTTCACTTCTGACACTTCTGTTACTCCGTTTTGCATGTATTCATCTGCGCAGCGTATCATAAAAGAGTAAAACTCATCCCAGTCTGTAGCAGTCCATTCGTTGCCAAAGAACCATTTAAACTCATCGGAAGGTCTAAGAATGTCGCTGTAATAATTTGACAGTTCAAAAATTTTTGCACGTCTGCGGTCGCTGGGGTTGTCAAAATTAGGAGCAAAATTTGTAGATATATAAAATTTTACTTGCTGATTGAATTTGTCAGCGTACATTTTGCGAACTCCCACGCCTTCGCTTATGTCTGTTATAAACGTGTCGGGTTTGATTTTTTTCGGCAAATCATCAATATTTATTATTTGCGTATTCACATCAACATCACTGTAACGCCGTTCATTTGTTTTATCAAAATCTACGCCATCAATTTTAACAAAAGTGGTATCTTTGTTCGTGTCGCGGTTGCACATCTGCCGCAAGGCTTTTGAAATAATTCCTTTGCCGGTTCCGCCGGCGCGTTCTGAAAATTCAATATTTATATCAGTTACATATATTGCGAATAAATCATAATCGAAATAATTGTGCAGCAAATATCCAACCATTGACATTAACGATTTTTTGCGCTCCGGGTCGTTGCCTGTTATTTTTTCAAAAAAAAGTTCAAAATCGCCACGTGAAGCGGCAAAATTAAAATCGCGGTTAATTATATTGTTTTCCCAAACTTTTTTTGTTAAATTACTGTATTCCAACTTTTCGGGCTTTGCTCTCTTTTGAAGCCTGACGACTGTATTGTTGAAATAAAAATATTTTTCCTGCGCGGCGTCCTTTTGAAACTCCAAATCGGAAATTGACGGTAAAAAATAAAAGGTAACTTTATTAGACAGGTTGCTGCTGTTATTTATCAGCGCGTCAATTATTTTTTGGCTGTCGATGTCAAATGTTATCATGGTTTCGGCATCAATGGCGATTGAAACCTGACGCGGCGGCAAATTTTTGATGTAATTAACCAGTTCGGAAAAAATCACATCATCGGTAACAGGTACTGCGCGGTTATCTTTTATATGAATGTAGGAAGCATTGCGCCCGTTTATGTAATATTTGCAAAAATTCAAGCGTATAAGCAAGCGTATAAATTGAGGTTTGGTAATATTAAGTTTGAGATTTTTTTTGTCGTTTTCTTTAATTAGGGCATAATTATAGAAATCGTGCAGTGTCTCATTTTTTTCCACATCGGTTATTTCTGTTATATATTTTTCCATAAAAAAAAATTTTTTAATAAAAAATTAAATGCTTATTCCTGCATTTTTTGCGAGGAAAAAAAATGTTGAAATCGTTATACCACTTTTATTGCGCAGGCAGCGCGTATATTGTTTATCGGTTTGGGTTGCGCTGTATTTGTGATAGTATCTACTTGCGCGCTGAAAATATTCGCGCCCGCGCTCTCCATATTCCGAAGCAATTGCAAAGCCCATATTTCGCCACTGTTCATAAGTTGGCGCAATGTCGAGCGCGCGATATTCTATTGTCCGCAACACTTTTTCAAACGGGGGTTGAGGAGTTAATGCAGAAATTTTATATACAACTTCCTTTGCAGGTTGTTTAACGTCCGGTATCCATTCTTGCGGGTTAAATTTCATTTTCGGTATAAATTAGGATTAATATATGCTTGCGCATCGTGACAGAGAAAACAAGCGCGGGCAACGTCGCTGCCTGATTTGTCAATTGTTTTTCCGTATGTATTCAAAATATAGTGATAAATTCCATCGAACCAAACGCGGTGCGAATAGCGTGTGAGGTCGATATTGATAAGCCACTTCAGCCCATCGCCCGACGGCGAGCGAAACATTAAAAGCGTCTCAAAAAAACGGTCTTTGAGTAAATTTGCCTTCAATTCATTTATTGCTGAAATATCGCCCACGTGGTCGAAATCTATTACAATTAATCCGCTGTGCCGCTCTAATTTCTGCGCGTTGCGCTCACTGAACACGCCCGAAAAGCAACAATAAGGTAAACATTTTGATTTTATTTCCTTACTTTGCGTCAAATTTTCGCGCAAATAATCTGTGCATTGTTTTATTTCGGCATGATGTGTAATAAGTTCGTAAGCATCAGAGAGGCGCATTGTACGGCATGGAAAAATATTAGTTATTGGCGCATCGAAGCCGGAGAACTCCGCGGCGGCAAAGGGAAACGCATCACGCTCTGACGCTGCGACAATTTGATTTTCGCGCGCGTTGACAAAATCAATAATTGCATTGATAATTTGCTCGTTTTCGCGCGCGTAATCAGTTATACCTTTACGCTGTGCATAATGATTATTGCGCCGTTGTAATATTTTTATCGCCGTTTCAATGGTCATGATTTTCTAATGAGAATTGAGATCTAGGGGCAAAAGCCTTTTGTCTCTCTACGGGCAAAAGCCTTTTGCCCCTACCTGTCTCTCTACGGGCAAAAACCTTTTGCCCCTACCTGCTAATTGTAAAAGTCTCCTATCAGTCTTTGCAGCGTTAAATCTATGTTGTAAAAATTATTCGCCGCAAACGAGCCGTGAATAAAGCACCGGTCTATTTTGGGGTTCGTGCCCCATTGGTTAACCTCGATGCCTGCAAAGGCTCCTTTGGTTTCGAGGTGGTCGCAGAGCGCGCCCATGTTGTCGCGCTTGTCCATCAGCACGCGGAACGTGCCGCCGTTGGTGATTACTTTGATGTCCATAATTTTTTTGTAATTCGATTAATTGTTGTAGGGGCAAAAGCCTTTTGCCCTTACGGTTTTAGACGTCAAAAATTTTCTTTTTTAAGATTTGATTTATCAGAATTTGTCCGGGCGGCGGCACTCTGCAGAGTCCGCTTGCCCAGTTGCGGAAGGTTTGCCGGTCTATGCCGCAGCCCTTTTTGATTGCTTCTACTTTGTCGTTGTAAAATTGTGACGGCACTCTGCCCAAATAGTCGGACAGGGGGTTGGGGTTAATTACTTTAATCATTTTGTTTTTGAAATATTTGTTAATAAATTGAGAATTGAGAATTATTTTTAAATTGAGAATTGAGAATTGAGAATTGAGAATTGCTAATTAAAACAGAAAAACAGGGTCTTCCATCAGTTTATCGATTTCGCGTTGGCGTTCTGCTTTTGTAGCATATTCGCCGTACTTTTTCCACGTTCCGAAGCTTTCGGAATACTTAATGATATACTTCACGCCTGTTGCGCTTTTTGTGTTTGTGCTGTCTTCCGCGCGCAAAAACACAAAACCCGCGCTGTAAAGTGTCTTTACCGATTTTTTACTTTTTAAATTCATTTTTCCTCCTCCTCTCTTTTTTCAAGTAAGTAATAAAATACTAACCGGTTAGCAATGTGGTTGAACTCGAGTAGGTCTCCACTTTCCCCCGTAGTTTTATTGTACAACATTGCCGGCGCAATATTAGCAAAGGCGTGCATAAATTGCATCAAATCAACTTCGCTAAATTTGCAAATAAAATTTTCATTTTCTTCATCAAATACGTTTATCACAGCCTTGAAAATAGCCATTGAATAAACTTCTAATTTTGTTTTGTCTTTTTTCATTTTTGTTTTTATTAATTTATTATTATTTTGTTTATTTGCGTAAATGTTGGTTTTGCGTATATTTGCGCAAAAGTAATAAAATTAATTATATTGCAATTATTTTGATTGTTAAAAATAATTAATTTGATTATAAAATAAGTTGTATAACATCTTAAATAATTATAAATTAGTTCTTTATGAAACAGGAAAAAAAACATATTGGAAAAATAATTGAAAGCGCTTTTAATCAAAGCGGTATGACACGTGCAGAATTTGCGCGAAAAGTTGGAATTTACAATCAAAATGTGCAAAGATTGTTTGATAGTGAAGATTGCAGCGTAATCAGATTGATTAATATAAGTCAAGCAACACAGACCGATTTTTCGTATCTATTTGAAGTAAAGGATACGAATATAGATGTACCGAAAATTTTTGTGCAAATTGAAGTTAATGAAAAAAACAAAAATGAGGTCGCTAAATTGATAAATAACAAAGGATTGTATGATTTAATAAAAAAATAAAACTTAAAAAATATGAAGTCAAAAAAACATTTTTTATTATGTATGTTTGTTTTTGCCTCTGTTTGCCTTTCAGCGCAAACAACATTAGAGGAATACAACTACATAACCAAAGGGTACAAAATCCAGATGGAAAGCGGGCTGGATATGAAAAAAGGTTACTATTTGCAACCTTTGAAATCTGTAACATACAACGCTAACAGAGTGTCAAGAACATTTAATTTTAAAAATCTTGTACGAATACAGGGTGAAAAAATTTGCGCTATTATGGTTGAATATATCAAAAGTGAGCAAAATATACATAACCGCTGGGAAAACACAGTTACCTATTTTTGCATACCTGCGAAAAATTCTTCTACTGAAATATGGGAATTAGCAAAAAAGCAAAATACATCAATTCAGAAAGATTTGGCTATTGCGTATTCGTGGGCATTGACTTTATTAATTTCCGATGTTTATTTAGAAAATTGTAAATTATAATAATTAAAAAAATATGAAAAAAGTTATTTTAATAGCGGCTTTAGCGCTGATGGGTTTGCCCTCGTGCCGTGATTATATTACGCCTGATTGCGAAAGAAACAGGACTTTTCAGTTAGAAGTAACAAACGGCTCAAATGACACTTATGCTATTTATGCAAATAATAAGTTTCAAACAAACATTGCGGGAAAGAAAAAAGTTTTACTGACTTTGCCTGCCGGCTTTATCAAAATAAATGCAGTACAGGTGAACGGTTATGTCCTGTATCCAACTGAAAAATACTGGGAAGCGACCGTAACCGAATGCGACAATTTATATTTAGTAGTACCTTAATAAAAAACACATAAACTACAGAAAAATAACAAACTGATAATCAGCGCCGGTAGAAAAACGAGTAAAAATCTCGCTATCCCGACAAAACCTTTTATAAGATGCTGATAATCAATAGATTATCGGCATTTTGTAATTTTAAAAACACACATTTTTCGGCTAAATCTTCTTTTGAGGCGCTATGAAAAATATCCGGCAGTTCCTAACTTTGACACGTTTCTTTCTTTAATTTATAAATATTTACAAATCAACGATTTACAAATTTCAGGACACCGTTTTATCTGTCCTGTCCATATAGCGAAGTCAGGAAGAGTTCTTAATGGAATATTGTGAACTTTGTGCAACCTCCCGCTTTGGCGGGATAAATCTTGTGTCCTTTGTGGTTAATTTTTTTTACCACAAAGGACACAATACTTGTCCCGCCAAAGCGGGAGGACGCAAAGACTTGTCCCGCCAAAGCAGGAGAAAAAAATGAAATAATTAGCAAGTAGCAAAAATCCTTTTAATTTTTAATTATTAACCGAAATCCTAATAATCCTAATCAAGAAAAGACATAG
>JAISWT010000142.1 GCA_031271005.1 Prevotellaceae bacterium
ACAGTCAGCGGCTCTCCCGGTACCGCTATGGCAAACACATGGACATGGTACGCCGGCAACGGTCGCGGCTTAGATATTAAGCCTGACGGCTCTACTGTTACGCTGCATTTGCCTGCGAGCGGTATTCGCAACTACAGTCATGGTCGTCTCTACTACAACGGAGCAAACTGCTACTATTGGAGTACTGCATTCTCCGGAGTTAATGCCTGCTTCTTTCTCTGCAACAGTGTTACCGTTAATCCCGCGTATAGCGTCTCTCGCGGGTACGGAGGCGCGCTGCGCTGTATTCGCAATAGTTAACTTGGATATTTGCAAACGTATAACTGTTGTGTTAGATTTTGTTTGTTTTACAGGATTGCAGGATTAACAGGTTTTTATTCAGGGGACTTCTAAAAATTAGATTATTTCAGGCGGACAAGTTTTCAAAAACGGAGTTTTATGATGTAAATAAGCGCTTTTTGAAAATGAAGTTCAACGACAAATAAGCAATTTTTAGAAGTTCCTTGATGCGAATAACGGGTTCAATGAACAAAAAATATTCGTATAATTTGTTGACTAAAATAATTTTAAAACCTTGCACGCCGCTGTTATTGCGGTTATGAATCAGGTGGGGGCGCGATTATTAGATTTTTCATTATTGCGTATTTTATTATTCACTATTCACTATTAATTATTCACTATTAATTCATTTCTTAATTAACCACTAACCACTAATATCGCTTTTTTATCTGCTTGCCTGCCTGTAATTGAAATTTTTATGCTAACTTTGTCGCAAATTTTAATTGTAGACAGAATAAACCAATAAATTATAAATTAAGTTATTATGTTCAACAAAAACGGGATTCCGCTTTCGGAGAGATTACAGCGCCCTGTAAAACAGTGGGTTAAAGCCATTGCGTGGTGCATTGTATATATATGTTTTATCGTATGGGTTGGTAATTTTTGGTGGCTGTTGCTTTTACCGATAATTTTCGATGCTTTCATTACCCGATTTATACCCTGGACGTGGTGGAAAAAGTCTGGTAACAAGCGCTTTCGGAGTTTTATGAGTTGGGTTGACGCCATCGTCTTCGCGCTTGTGGCAGTCTATTTTATCAATTTGTTTCTGTTTCAGAACTATCAAATTCCTACTTCCTCGCTTGAAAAGACGCTTCTTGTTGGCGACTTTCTCTTTGTTAGCAAGGCGAGTTACGGACCGCGCATTCCAAATACGCCGCTTTCGTTGCCATTGGTACAGAACACCTTACCCGTTGTAAATACAAAATCGTATATAGAAAAGCCACAGTGGAAGTATCGCCGACTGCGCGGCTTTGATAATATTGAACGCGATGATATTGTAGTGTTCAACTTCCCCACAGGCGACACCGTGCCGCTAAAATACAACAACCCTGATTATTACACGCTGTCTTATAATCTGGGGCGCGAACTGGCATTCCAAAAAGGCTTCAATCTTGAGAACAATGCTGCCAGAGCCGAAATTTATCAGTCGGCAGGCAGAGATTATATAAAACATCATTCTGACGAATACGGAGATCTGGTGTGGCGACCGGTTGACAAACGCGAAAATTATGTGAAGCGTTGCGTAGGAATGCCGGGAGACAAATTGCAAATAATTAATAATCAGGTTTATACAAATGGGGAAGCCCAGAAAAAAATCCCCCATTTGCAGTTTTACTACATAGTACAAACTGACGGAACGGTTATTACAAAAGATATTCAAAAAGAACTCGGCATAAGCAATGACGATTTCGGGCTTATTAACGCATCCGGCTCTATGTCCGAAACGCCTGTATACTATTTGCCGCTCACGCAGGAGATGTACGACAAATTGTCTGCAATGCCTTTCGTGAAACAAATTGTTGCGTCTCAGCCTCTGGATTTCAAACATTTTGATGATGTGTTCCCGCTTGGCAACGATTACGGCTGGACACGCGACAATTACGGACCCATAAATATTCCCAAACGGGGACAAACTTTTGAACTCAACCTGAAAAATCTGCCCATTTACGAACGCGCAATCAGAGTTTATGAAAACAATAAACTGGAAGTAAAAAACGGCAAGATATTTATAAACGACACCGAAACCCGCCACTATACTTTCCAAATGGATTATTACTGGATGATGGGCGACAACAGACACAATTCTGCCGACTCGCGCTACTGGGGTTTTGTACCGGAAGACCACATCGTTGGACGACCGGTATTTGTGTGGCTCTCGCTTGATAAAGACAAAGGTTGGTTTAGCGGAAAAATAAGGTGGAAACGATTCTTTGCAAGCGCAAAAGATTGATTTTCAATGGAATAAAGATGCGTTTATTTTACCCGCTTTTTCAAAATCCGTGAAAAACCAATCATTTGACAAGCCTTAATAAATTGTTTTTTTAATGATTGATAATGATTTACATATTAGCGAAAAGTCCTCAATCAGAGGGCTTTTTTCTACTGCATACCTGCCACCGCAGTCCTACATTGCAGCATTACTCAAATGCGAAAAAATTAAACTCGAAAAGCACGAGTTTTATACGAAACAGACATATCGTAATCGCTGTAAAATATTGACTGCCAACGGGATAATGGATTTAATACTGCCCGTTGAGAAGCCAAACGGAAATAAGACGCTGACAAAAGATATTCTCATCTCAAATCATACGAACTGGCAAATACTGCATTGGCGAACAATAGAATCGGCATACAGAAATTCGCCTTTTTTTGAATATTATAAAGACGATTTTTTGCCGTTCTATACGCAAAAACACAAGTTCCTGTTCGATTTTAACTTAAACTTGATGTGGAAAATAATTGAGTTGCTTCAAATTGATTTGCCCGAAATATCTTTTAGCGAAAAATATGAAATCGCAAACAGAAGCCAAACAGACCACCAAGAAGTTGATTTTCGCAACGCTATCAACCCCAAAAAAGAAAATGCGTTAGAGCAAACGCCTTATTATCAAGTATTTGCGGACAAATATAACTTCGTTCCCAATTTAAGTATCATTGACCTGCTTTTCAATCTTGGAAATGAGGCAGAAGGATATTTGAGCAACATCACAAAACGCGAACCGCATTGATTTTTCATTCTGCACCCCGAAAAAAGTTGCAGCATACAAAAAACCTGAAATAAGGCGGCAAATTGGAAAACTCACGTTTTATATATATTTTTGCAGTTGGAAAAAGATGAAGCGATGCGATGTGCAACGCCAAAGTGAATACAAAAAAAGTTTGAAAATTATCAGTAAAAAAAATATTTTATGACCATTTTACACACAGAAGAAAGAATTGTACAAATGCTTAAAACCGTCTACGACCCCGAAATCCCCGTCAATGTGTACGATTTGGGGTTGATTTACAAAGTTGATTTGCATGACAATGGCGATGTTGACATTGATATGACGCTCACCGCGCCCAACTGCCCTGTTGCCGACTACATTGTGGAAGACGTAAAAATGAAAGTAGAGGCAGTAGAAGGCATCAAAAATGTAACCGTCAACCTCGTGTTCGACCCCGCGTGGGATAAGGAAATGATGAGCGAAGACGCAAAACTGGAATTAGGGTTTCTCTGATTGTCCAACTTGCAGGTCAAAAAAAATGAGATATGTGAAGGAATGCAGGGTTTGGGTTAACGTTGTTTTCTACCAAACTACCAATCCTAACGGATTGAAAACAGCGTACAATAACTTTTTGGAGATATTAAAATTGTGAAAAAAAACAATTAAAGGGCAAAATAAAATTATTAACGGGAAAATTTTTGGTTTATAAAAAAATGTTTTATAAATTTGCAGAAAATATTTGTAAATCTTTTTACCATAAATCTATGCCGCCAAACTCGAATATAACCATTAAAGACATTGCAAAAGCGCTTGGGATTTCAGTCTCCACTGTTTCGCGTGCCCTTAACAACAATCCCGATATTAGCAGCGAAACGATACAACTGGTACAAGAATATGCAAAACGGCACAAATATGTGCCCAACGCGCTCGCCTTGGGCTTGAGAAATCAGCACTCAAAAATCATTGGAGTAATAGTCCCCGAACTTGCCAACAACTTTTTTTCGACCGTCCTTTCGGGCATGGAAACAGTTGCCGAAACCCTTGATTACTACCTGATTGTGTGCCAAAGTATGGAAGACTACGAAAAGGAAATCCGCAGTGTAAAGACCCTGCTCAACCTGCATGTGTGCGGAGTGCTGGTGTCAATGGCAAAGACCACGAAAAAGTTTGACCATTTTACCGAACTGATTTACAACGGTATCCCCATAGTTTTTTTTGACCGTATATGTCCCGGAATTGAAGCCTCCAAAGTAGTTGTAAATGATTATACAGGCGCTTTGGACGCAGTGGAATATATGATACAAACGGGTTGCAACAGACTTGCGCTGTTTCACTCGCCAATGAACCTCGAAATCTCAAAAAACCGAAAAAACGGCTTCCTTGATGCGCTGATTAAAAACAAAATTGCGGTCAACGAACATCTTATACGCACCGCCGACACCAAGCAAACAGGCTTTGAGAACGCTCTACACCTGTTGCAGCAGCCCCAACGACCCGATGCGTTTATGTGTATGAACGATTTTACGGCTGTGGGCGTTCTGCTTGCCGCAAAACAATTAGGGCTGAACGTCCCCGAAGACGTATCCATTTTTGGGTTCTCCAATTCCATGGTCGCCCAATATACTGACCCGACACTGTCGTCTGTTGACCAGCACCCGCTCGAAATGGGCGAACAGGTGATGAACCTTTTGATTGACAAAATAGAAAAGAACGAACAGTCGCTCAGAAACAAGATAATTAAAACCACATTAGTGATTAGAAATACAACAAGAAGAAAAATAAAATAATTGAAAATAGTTAGAAATGATTTTAATTTTTATAATAAATTTTTAGTTCAACACAATATGACAAATACAACAAAACCAAATCTTTCGTTTTGGCGAATCTGGAATTTGAGTTTCGGATTTTTTGGCGTGCAAATAGCATACGCTTTGCAAAGCGCAAATATCAGCCGCATTTTTACAACTTTGGGAGCCGACCCTCATAATTTAAGTTTTTTCTGGATCTTACCTCCCTTAATGGGAATTATTGTTCAGCCAATCGTTGGGCATTACAGCGACAAAACGTGGATTCCAAAACTTGGCAGACGCATTCCGTATCTGCTTCTGGGTGCGCTGGTGGCAATTGTTGTGATGAGCCTTTTACCTAACGCAGGCAGTTTTCATTTTTCCGTATCAGGAGCGCTGGTATTTGGGTTGGTTGCACTGATGTTCCTCGACACGTCCATCAATATGGCAATGCAGCCGTTTAAAATGCTTGTAGGCGATATGGTTAATGAAAAGCAGAAGACTTTTGCATATTCGGTGCAAAGTTTTCTGGTAAATGCAGGCAGCATTATCGGCTTTTTATTTCCGTTTATTTTTACATGGTGGGGCATTTCAAACACTGCGCCCGACGGCACCGTTCCCAATTCGGTGATTTATTCCTTTTACGCAGGCGCTGCTATTTTGATTTTGTGCGTTTTATACACGGTCTGGAAAGTGCGCGAAATGCCGCCACACGAATACGCTACATTCCACGGCTTTGAAGAAAATCCGCCTGTAAAGGAAAAGACCGATTTTATTACGCTGCTCAAAAAAGCCCCAACAGTGTTTTGGACTGTCGGATTGGTGCAGTTTTTTTGTTGGGCGGCGTTCCTGTTTATGTGGACTTACACCAACGGCGCTATTGCCGAAAACGTTTGGGGGGTTGATACCGCTGTCAAAGGGCACGCAGAACTGAAGGAATATCAGGAAGCAGGCAATTGGGTAGGTATTTTATTTGCTGTTCAAGCGGTTGGCGCAGTACTTTGGGCATGGATAATTCCGCTTTTCAAAAGGCAAAAACCTATTTATATTTTAAGTTTAGCGCTTGGCGCAATCGGCTTTATTTCCGCGATGTTTATTCACGATAAATTTATGCTGTTTGTTCCTTATGCTTTGATTGGCTGTGCGTGGGCAGCAACACTGTCGTTGCCTTTCGCAATTCTAACCAACTCATTATCAGGTAAAAACATGGGAGCATATTTAGGCTTGTTCAACGGAACGATTTGCCTGCCACAGATTTGCGCTGCGCTTTTGGGAGGAGTAATTTTGTCGCTCGTTGGCGGACATCAAATAAATATGCTCGTTGCAGCCGGCGTTTCGCTGCTTTTGGGCGCTGTGGCTGTTCTGTTTATTAAAATAAAAACAAAAGAATAAATTTCCTGTAAATGCACTAAAATTTTGCTTGCGTCTTTTTGTGAGAAAAAAAACTCGCGCGGAGGCAAAGTAACAGAAAGAGCGCAAAGTCAATTAATGATTTTGCGCTCTTTTTGAGCAACTTTATATGTTATGTGTATAAAAAAACTTACAACCCAAAATCTTCCAGCGATGTGGCAATGGTGAAATGGTAGGTGCTTAGCCCCGCCTGATATTGCGACATTCCAAACGCCGCATGAAATTTCGAGATTTTCACTCCTGCGCCCACAGAAAATCCTGCCAAACTTTTGAAGGCGTCTGCGCCCAACTCGGCGGCGCGGCGGTGGTTGTAGCCCAAGGCAACATAAAAGTTATTGGACGGCACAAATTCAACGCCTATTATGGCGTGCCTAAAAGCCATATCGAAAAAATTAATCTTCTTTACCCCGTCAACCTGCTTGCTGTCAATGCGATAACTTAAATCCCATTTTTGAAGGTTATGCACAGTGAATGAAAAACGCAATGGCGCGTGTTTCAGTTTCCACGACAGCCCCGCTTCTATGTTAAAAGGCAGATATTCAGTGTATTGACCAGTCTCATCGGAATAAAAACCTTTGAGTTGCGCCCCAATATTTTTGAATACGGCGCCTGCCGAAAAATCGTTGCCCGGATTCGCGTAACTTATTCCTACGTCAACGCCAAGCCCAAAACCCGTCCTCTGTTCGGCAACGAGGAAAACGGGCTTCAGACTTGCGCCAATGGTGATTCGCTCGGAAAGAACACGCGCATAAGAGAGATAAAGGGCAATATCTTTGACCTGAAAACTGCCTTCATTTTGATTGAAAATATTTGTCAACGGTATTGTCCCGTAATCATCGTATTGCACGCCCGCGCCCAGAAAATTACGACTGTTTATATTATAGCCGTAACTTGCTGTGCCATACATAAATGCCGGAAAGTGGGCATAATTCAAACTCAGCATATTGTGCGTTTTAGCAGTCAGAAGCGCAGGATTTTGAAACAGCATAGTGATGTCGTTGTCAAGCAGCGACACGTTTGCGCCGCCCAAAGATGTGGTACGCGCAGAAGATGCTAAATCCAAAAACCTGTATATCCCGTTCCCTGTTTGCGAAAAACACAACACAGGCACGAAAACTCCGAGTAGCAGCAAAATCTTATAATTATTTTTTATTTTCATTTGTAAAAAAATTACGACCCCAAAGGTAATAAAAATATTTTTATTTAAAATATTGTTTTTATTGAAACCTGTTTTTTTTCATGCAGTCAATATATTTCGTTGCAAAAAATACTAACTTTGCCGAAAATTTTCAAACAGAACATTAAGCGGTCATGTCAATTTTAATACATAATTTAACGAAAAAAGCAGGCTCACAAACCATTCTCAGCAACATTTCGATGGAAGCATCAGCGGGCAATGTGGTAGGTTTCCTCGGACCAAACGGTGCAGGCAAAACCACAACCATGCGAATTATTTGCGGCGCATTGCCATATCAGAGCGGCTCGGTGCAGGTTTGTGGTATGGAAGTGAAAAATAATTTGCTGAAAATCAAGTCATTAACAGGCTATTTGCCTGAACATAATCCGCTTTATCCAGATATGTATGTGCGCGAATATTTGAATTTTGCCGCCGATATTTATCATATTGAAAATAAGAGGCAAACAATTGAAAATCTGATAGATACCGTTGGGTTGCGGCAGGAGGCAGCAAAGCGTATCGGGCAACTGTCCAAAGGCTACCGACAGCGTGTGGGGCTGGCTCAAGCATTAATTCACAATCCCAAAGTGCTTGTACTTGACGAGCCTACAACGGGGCTTGACCCTAATCAGTTGGAGGAAATAAGAAGTCTGATTAGAGAACTGGGGCGCGACCGTACCGTGCTGTTAAGCACACATATTATGCAGGAAATCAGAGAGATATGCAATCAGGTTATTATTATTAACGCAGGTAAAATTGCTGCCGATTTTTCCGACCTGAACAAATTATCGGAATCTGACGGAGAGAAGCAAAGTTTTGAGGTGGAATTTTGTAAGGAAATTGATATGACTATGCTGCAAAAAATTGACAATCTTAAAATAAACTACAATTCGGGCAACCGGATTTTTAAAATCGTAAGCGATACGGATATTCGCGAGAAGATTTTTGACTTCGCCGTAAACGCCGACAATAAACTCCTCACTATCAAAAAAACGAACCGCACAATAGAGGAAATCTTCCGCAATTTGACACAAAATCCACAATAATACTCTCCTGAAAAGTGGAGTTTATATCTCTGTAAATCAGCGCTTTGTACCGCAAAACATCTTCCGTTTCGGGCATACGGTTACCTCTTCCGCCCAATAAATATTTGCAAAGAAAAAACCTCCCTCGTTATCTCAACGAAGAAGGAAACATTACTATTGCATCTACTAAACTAAAATGTTAACGGTTTTTTTTGTTTTTTATGAAAGAAAAGTATTTTGTTGTTAGAGCATTACTAAATTTAACAAATATGCTTATTTTTTTTGGTTGCATCCTGTAAATATTTCTTCAAATAATTGCTACGCAGTTTGTCGGTTGTAATTATTAGGATATTTTCAGAACAATATTGTAAAATCTTACATATCAGCGCTTTAACTGTTTATGCTCTATATATTGGCGTCTTTTATGCAAAGCAAAAAATCGAACTTACCCGTCAATGTTTTTTTTCTGAACACATTCAGTATTTTCACTGACAATAAAATTTCACTATGCAAAATTATATATTTTTTTTTTACTATACAAATTTTTTGATAATAAATTTTTAGGCTAAATTTACATGTCGCTAATAATCAATGTGTTAATTAAAAAAAAAAATTAATTTTTTTTTAAAAAAAGCGATTTTAGTAAAAAAATTTATAAATAAATGTCCAAATTTTTGTATCTATACCATCATAATTTCCGCCGAAAAATTTAAAAATCAGCCAAATTTTTCGCAACTGCACCCTGAAAAACCGCATTTTTTCCTTTTACCAAAAAACTTATCAGGTTTTAAAACAAAGTTTTCAGTTATCAGTTTTTTTGGGGGGGGGATATTTGGGCGGTTTTTCAATCCTATATGTTTCATTCCTCACGGAATGTGTTAGGAGGCTATCGCGTTTTTCTGAAAACAGATAACTGATAACTAAAAAGCGGAAGTCGTTTTTGCTTTTCACATAAAAATAACTTAACTTTGCAGAGCATTTTTTTATTAAAAAGATACATTGCAGGCATTTAGGATTAATTTTATTTTTAGAATATAAATTATTTAATATATGGATACACAAAAAATTCAGGAATTGGAGCCGCGTGCTTTGTGGAACAATTTTTACAACATTACGCGCGTTCCGCGTCCGTCTGGTAAAATGGACGAAATCAGCAAATTCTTAATTGATTTTGGCAAAAATTTGGGACTGGAGACTCTGCGTGATGACACAGGCAATGTGTTGATTCGCAAGCCGGCGACCAAAGGAATGGAGAACCGCAAGGGTGTTGTTTTGCAGGCGCACATGGATATGGTGCCGCAAAAAAACAGCGACGTGCAACACGATTTTGAACGCGACCCTATTGATGCATACATTGATGGGAAATGGGTTAAGGCGCACGGAACGACCCTCGGCGCAGACAACGGGATTGGGGTGGCAGCCGCAATGGCTGTGCTGCAATCAACCGATATTGAGCATCCGACTGTTGAAATGTTTATTACCGTTGACGAGGAGACAGGAATGGATGGCGCATTCGGGTTGAAAGGCGGACTGCTGCAAGGCGACATCTTACTGAACCTCGACAGCGAAGAAGAAGGCGAACTGTGCGTTGGCTGCGCAGGCGGACTTGACGCTACGATGACCTTTGAATATGACGAGGAGGAAATTGAAGCAGGCGATGCTGCTTTGCAAATAGACCTCTCCGGACTCAAAGGCGGACATTCGGGCATTGACATTATTTTGCAGCGTGCAAATGCTAACAAGTTGATGTTCAGGCTGCTGAAAGAGGCGGTTACTGATTACGGAGCGCGTTTGGCGCAATATGACGGGGGAAATATGCGCAATGCAATTCCACGCGAAGCATGCGCCATAGTTACTGTTCCGACAGAAAACATTGACTCTTTTATTGATTTTGTTAACAGAAAGAGACAACAGTTTGCAGAAGAATACAAAGGGGTTGATGACGGTTTAACTCTGTCTGTAAAAAAAGTAGATTTAACAGCAGGCTTGCTGCCCGAACAAGTCCAAGACGATTTGATAAACGCAGTTATAGCCTGCCCCGACGGCGTTTTCCGCATGATAACCGAAGCGCCTGACGTGGTAGAAACATCGAGTAACCTTGCTATTATCAAAACAGATGGTAACAGTGTAACAATCAACGCATTACTGCGCAGTTCGGTAGAGAGCCGCAAGCGCGAACTTGCCGAAATGTTCAGCAGTCTGTTCTCCATTGCAGGTGCACGAGTTGAGTTTTCGGGCGCGTATCCGGGCTGGAACCCCAATATGCAGTCGCCAATTTTGAAAACAATGTGCGATACTTATGAAAAAATCAATGGCAGCCAGCCAAAAGTTGTGATTATTCATGCCGGCTTGGAATGTGGCATATTGGGAACAAACTATCCTGAGATGGATATGATTTCGTTTGGACCCACTATTTGTCATCCTCATTCGCCCGACGAAAAGGTAAGCATAGACACTGTGCTGCTTTTTTGGGAATATCTCAAGCAAACGCTTGCAAACATTCCCCTGAAATAGCATTGATAAATATCTGAGAGAGTACATATTTGATAGCATAACTCTACCTTTTTCTTGCCGTCAGGCAGGTGAGGCAGAGTTATGTTGCTAACAGACCCAAGTTCCACGTATTTGGAATTACTTGAAAAAATTGTCAGAAGATTAAAGAATAAGACTTGTCCCGTCAAAGCGGGAGACAATTTCCCGTTAGGGAAAAAGTTTTGATTAACATAATTTGCAAAATTTACATAACACCTTCGTACCTTCGTACTTTCGCCTTTTGCAGTCCGTGCCGTGAGAGTAACACTCAATTCTGAAAACTGAAAACTGAAAAAATATTTGTTTATTAAATAATTTTTGTACTTTTGTGTTGCAGCAGTTGAATTAGCATTGTATTAAGTAGTTGAAATCCAAAAATGCAAGACGTAAATATTTTACAATCACTAATTTAACAAGATATTTTCATTATTAAATTAATATCAGTTTAAATTTCTAAGAAAAATGCTTTTAAAAATTTACGAAAAGAACACCAATCCCGTTCATATCCGCAAGGCAGTTGATACTCTGCGCGATGGGGGCATCATTATTTTCCCTACCGATACGGTGTATGCTTTGGGCTGCGATTTGTTTAACAAAAACGGGATAGAACAAATTGCAAAAATAAAGAATAAAGATTTGTTGAAAGCGAATTTAAGTTTTGTATGCTCGGAAATCAGCCAAATCAGCGAATATGCAAAAATGGACGATTCTACTTTCAAACTGATTAAAAGGAACTTTCCGGGCGCATTTACATTTATCCTTACCGGGAATAATAATCTGCCCAAACTTTTCAAAAACCGTAAAACCGTTGGCGTAAGGATGCCCAACAACCCGATTGCGCTTGCCATTGTGCGCGAACTCGGAAATCCGCTGATGACAAGTTCTATTTTCTACAACGACCGGACCACAGAATACATCACCGACCCCGAACTCATTGACGAAAAATACGGAACGCTTGTTGATTTGATAATTGATGGCGGTGAGGGCGGACTAATACCCTCAACAATAGTGGATTGCACCACCGAGAAGCCCGAAATTATCCGCGAAGGCGCAGGGAAATTAATTTGAAATGTTTTTTGAAAAATTTGTATTTTATGATAACTGATAACTGAAAACTTTTTTCTAACTTTGCGAAAAATTTAAATTGAAAAAAAGTATGGAGAAAAAACATTATTCCAATGGAGAAATTACTATCGTGTGGCAACCCGGTCTGTGCGCTCACGCCGGGATTTGCGTGCAAACGTTGCCCAATGTGTATGACGTAAACGCGCGTCCGTGGATAAGACCCGAAAATGCGACAACACAGGAACTGATAGAACAGGTTTCGAAATGCCCGTCGGGCGCATTAACAATAGAAAAATAATGGAAATAAGACAGTCAGACAACGGACAAAGGGGCAAATTCACCGCCTTTATCAACGACAAACCGGCAGGGCTGATTTCGTACGTTGCAACAGGAGTGGGGCATATCAGTTTGATGCACACCGAAGTGAGCGATGAATTTCGCGGACAAAACATTGGCAAAAAAATCCTTGACGAAATAGTTGAGTACGCACGCGAAAACGATATTATTGTTACGCCTGTTTGCCCTTTTACGCAGGCAATGTTTCTGCGACACAAGGAATATGCAGATGTGCTGAACTGACCTTTTTATACGGGTAAGATATGTTGCCGTGCGGCGGGCTGTTATTTTTCTAAAACAGCCTTTGTTTCGGCATCCGTCTTACTCAAAATAGCCCTTAATTATTCCACGTGGCGAATTTTTGACAAAGAGCAGAATTTCATCTCGCTCTTTTGTGGCGGGCATTTCTGCTTCAATGCGGTCGATGGCGTGTGTTGTGTTCATCCCCGACAGGTACAGTATCCTGTAAATTTCCTGAATGCCATGTATTTGGTCGTTGCTGAATCCGTGTCGGCGCAAGCCAATGGAATTGACGCCGGCATAGGAGAGCGGCTCACGTCCGGCGGTAACAAAAGGCGGAACATCTTTTGTTACCTTTGAGCCGCCTTGAATCATCACGTGCGTACCTATACGCGAAAATTGATGCACTAACACAGCGCCACTTATAATGGCAAAATCATCGACAATAACCTCGCCCGCAAGTTGGGTGGCGTTAGACATAATCACATTATTTCCAACGATGCAATCGTGAGCAATATGGCAATAAGCCATTATAAGCGCGTTGTTACCAATAACAGTTTTACCTCTGGAGGCGGTGCCGCGATTGACGGTAACGTACTCGCGGAGTGTAGTATTGTCGCCAATGATGGCGAGCGTCTCCTCGCCTTTGAACTTGAGGTCTTGCGGAATGCCGCCAACCACAGCGCCGGGAAAAACGTTGCAGTTTTTGCCGATGCGTACGCCCTCGTGAATTGTTACATTCGACCCGATGCGAGTACCAGCCCCGATTTCAACGTTCTTGTCAATGGTTACAAACGGCTCAATGACAACGTTGGGGGCTATTTTTGCATCTCGATGAATGTATGATAAAGGTTGTTTCATTTACATATCTGATTTTTTGTTGACCAACAAAATTGTTATTTTTGTTGCTTATACTATAAAAACGTTCTTTTTAGGTATTTATTATACTAACAGAACACACTTTCACTCAATATGCATTTTGTCGTGCTTAAAACGCTTTTTTTTGATAGCAAATTCAAAAAAATAAGCATTATCCTAATCGACTGCCTGCTTTTATCTTACATAAATTTCCATATTTTCGGGCTGCAAAATTATATAAAAAACTCGTTTTTTACAAACGCACCAAACAAGTTTTCAGAAATCAGTCTTCAGTCTTCATCTATTAGTTATTAGAGTATAGAGTATAGAGTTTAGTATTTTAACTACTGTCTACTATCTGTTTCGTGCCTTCGCGCCCTTTGCGAAACCTCCCGCTTTGGCGGGAGGTTTTGCAATGAACGAAAGCACAAAAAATCTCTGTGTCTCTCTGTGATTTCTCCCGCTTTGGCGGGACAAGTTCCGTGTCCCTCTGTGTAATAAAGAAGAATAAAGACAAAGACTTGTCCCGCCAAAGCGGGAGTGCACAAAGAATGACCCGTCCTGTGTTATTCACTAATTGCTAATTGATTAGCTGTTACGAATACAGCGCAGCCCCATCCCGTTCCCGCGACCGGCAACGTACGCGGGAATAACGTTACTACTGTTACAGTTAAGGACGTAGGCATCAACACCTGAAAAAGAAGTACTCCAATAGGAGCCGGTTGATCCACAGTGTAATAAGCGACCACTAGTGCCGCTGCGATTACCGTTCGCCGGCAAATGCAGCGTAACAGTAGACCCGTCAGGTTTTATATCGTAGCCGCGACCGTTGCTGCCGTACCATGTCCAGGTGTTTGCAAGAGCGCTATTGGGAGAGCCGCTGATTGTGCCGCCGCGGTAAATGCTTCCCCACTCGTCTTGCGCAGGGGTTTTCCAAGCAGTATTTGAGCCGGCTATGCCGTCTGTTTCGGGATAAAATGTTTCGTATGTTAAGCCGTCTTCTTTTATTTTTGCGCAGGGGTCGTTAGCAGCAAAGCGACCTGTATGCCAGAGTTGGTCTCTATCAGCATCAGATAAGTCGCAAGCCCAGTTGCCATTTTGTGATAAGATGATATGTTTTCCGTAATAATCAGTATCTGTGCGTGCTACTTGTCGCCACGGGTAGCGTTGTGTGGGTCCAATAAGATTTCCGTCTTCAAAAACTATTGGCGGGGAGGCGTTGTAGGCAACCTGATTTGTGCCTGCAACTTTCGAGCCGGCAACAAAGCCTGCGCCTGCTCCGCGCTGCTCGTGCCCGTCCCTGATACGTCCCCACTGATAAAGGTCGCCGTAAACCTGCTCCTCGCCTGCGATATAATAATGACTTCCGTCTGCATCATTTGGAGTGGAGAAAGTCATTGAGTGGTTTTTCTGCGCTGCAATGGTCAGTTCTGTTGCGCCAAGGTTGAAGCACATAAACGAGAGCCACTCGCCTTGCAGGTTTTTTGCGCCGCAGCCTACTGCTACTTCGGCATGTTGGATACTACGCTGTCGTTAGTGGCGTTTTTGGCAACGCAAAAGTATCTGTAAAAGCCTGTATTGTTTGCGTTTCGTGTTGTGCCTTTGATAACGCTTGTGGGCGTGAATGAGTTTGTGGTAACACCTGTTCCATCACTGCCTGTGCATTTCTGCGCAATGCGCACGTGTACATTGTTACCGGTGATTTTGTACCACTGATAAGTCATTGCACTGCTGCCGCCCGCGCCAAATACCAAAGGAACGGGCACGTCATTACCTTCCGGATTTTCGTAAAATGTGAATGCCTTTGGCTGCGTCAAAGCAGCCGCGTAAGTTTTAGCAACTGCGCAGTCGCCAACCCAGTGCGTACCATTCCAATAAACAAAGCCTGTGCAGGTTATCTGGTCGGAATAACCTGAAATTGATGTTTCGTCAACGGCAGTAATATACACCATTGCGCCTGTGTGGTCGGCGGTGTATTTCGCTTGCTTGGCGTTCAACTCGCTGAGTTTCAGTCGCGGAGCAGTTAAGCCTTCGGCGGTGCTGGCATCGGTTTTGCCTGCAACTACATCAAGGGTCGTTTTTGGCGTTTCTGTATTTACGCCTACCTGCGCGGTCAGCGCCGCGCCACTCATCAGGGCTGTTAAGCCCCAAATTAAAATACTCTTTTTCATTTTTGTTAAAATTAAAAATTAAAAATGTTATTTATTATTATTTTTTTAGTGAATAATTCAAAATTGAGAATTGAGAATTGAGAATTGCTATCTGCTAATTGCTAATTGTTCAAAATTTTGCACACAAAAAAGCGCGATACTTTATATATATCCCGCTTACCGAAGGTTTTTATTGTGGCTACCCATTTCAAACAGAACAAGTCTAAAAGTCCGCGCCAAAAACGCAAACATTTTAACTTAAACTTTCTTGAAATAAAATTGCCACATTTTACGGTAAGAAAGGTATAAAGCCAATGCTATTTTTGTAAAATTATATTTTTTGCGCACGCCTGCGCAATATGTATTTTTTATCAATTTATTTATTTGTAAAAAATATAAAACTAATTGATAAACATTTTTACTATATCTGCCTGTTTATAAGCATTTTAGCGATGCAAATTTAATACTTTATTTTTTAACGGCAAATTTTTATTGTTTTTTTTTACATAATTTTCAAAATTAACAGAATACCTTAAATCCGGAAGGATTTTTCATAAGTCTGCGTTAGAAATTACACAGAGTTTCACAGAGAGGCACAGAGTAGGGGTGCGATTAATCGCGCACTTACTGTTGCGATTATTAGATTTTTACATCTATCTGCCGCGCCCGAAAATTTTTATTCGTTTGTGTATAATTGAGAGTTTTATGTTAACTTTGCAAACTTTTTGCAGATAAAAAGAATTACCGGAGTTTAAAAATCATAAAATTTAAAATAATTAAGTTCAAATTAATGCCCGAATATATTTTTGAAGCCAGTTGGGAGGTGTGCAACATGATGGGCGGTATCTACACCGTCCTCTCAACCAAAGCCGCTACACTGCAACAGCAGCACGGCAACAATCTCGTCTTTATCGGTCCCGATGTTTGGACAAACAGTGAAAGTCCTTATTTTGAAGAAGACCGGTCGCTTTTTGCCCAGTGGAAAACCTTTACTGAAGAAACCTGTAACTTACCTGTACGCACGGGGCGGTGGAAAATTCCCGGTCGTCCGATTGCCGTTCTGGTCAATTTTGAGGCGCTTTGGGAGCAGCAAAATCGCATCTACGAAGATATGTGGCTGCATTTTGGGGCAAATTCCATCGCCGCATACGGCGACTATGACGAGTGCGCAATGTTTGGATACGCAGCAGGAATGATTATCGAAAGTTTTTGCAAGTTCTTTCAAATCAGCACGAAAGCAAAAATTATTGCGCATTTCAACGAATGGCAAACAAGTTTTGGCGTGTTCTATGTGAAAAAATTTTTGCCAAATATTGCCACCGTTTTTACCACTCACGCCACAACCGTAGGACGCTCAATTGCAGGCAACCACAAACCGCTTTACAACTACTTGGAAGAGTACAACGGCGACCAGATGGCGCAGGAACTCAATATAGTTTCTAAACATTCCGTAGAAAAAATAGCCGCTCACATTGCCGATTGCTTCACTACTGTTAGCCAAATTACTGCCCGCGAATGTGCCTGCCTGCTCGGAAAACAACCTTTTGTTACCCCAAACGGCTTTGAAAATAATTTTGTGCCGCCCAAAAATATTTTTAATAAAAAAAGAAAAGAAGCACGCGAATGTTTGCGCCGTGTAAGCGAAAAACTTTTGGGCTACAGCCTGCCCGAAAACACATTATTTGTTTCAACAGCAGGACGTTATGAATACAAAAACAAGGGAATAGACACTTTTATAGAAGCAGTGAAGCGCATTGCCGACAACCAAATGCTCACATCGCAGGTTGTGGCTTTTATAATGGTGCCTGCGCATATTCGCGGAGCGCGTGCAGACCTCGCTACAGCGTTGGAGCAGCCGCAGAAACCGTTCTGTTCGTGGAACAGATTCACAACCCACGAACTCCACGACTACGACAGCGACAATGTGATGAACGCTTTACGATGGTTCCGCCTGAACAACCAGGAAAATGAGCAAATAAAAGTGATTTTTGTCCCCTCTTATCTCAACGGCGCAGACGGAATCTTCAACAAAGCATATTACGATTTGCTTATAGGAATGGACCTCACCGTTTTCCCTTCGTACTACGAGCCTTGGGGATATACCCCGCTGGAAAGCATCGCATTCGCCATTCCTACAATCACAACAGACCTGTCAGGGTTCGGACAATGGGCAGCAAATGCAACACAAAGCATCGAAAACGGAGTAGGAGTGATTCACCGTAACGACTATAACAATTACGAAGTGGCTTCGGAATTAGCCAAAATGATAGAAACATTTGTATGTTTTTCTGATAATAAAATAGCCCAAACACGCAAAAAAGCATCTGAAATAGCCGAAAAAGCGCTCTGGAAACATTTTATCGAATTTTACGAAAAAGCATACGAAAAGGCGTTGAATAATGTAAAGTAATCAGTAACGAACTCTAAACTCTAATAACTAATAATTGCTAATTAAAATAAATTTACGACAAAAAATTTAACACATGAAAAACTTTTTAGATGAAAACTTTTGTTTGCAGAATGAAACGGCGCAGCATTTGTATCACCGTCATGCCAAACTTCTGCCTGTTATAGACTATCACTGCCACCTCGACCCGAAGTTGATTGCCGAGGACTATCAGTTTGACAATCTCGGCGAACTATGGCTTAGAGGCGACCACTACAAATGGCGTGCAATGCGTACCAACGGCGTTGACGAGCGTTTTTGTACAGGCAAAGACACTTCCGACTGGGAAAAATTTGAGAAATGGGCAGCAACAGTGCCTTACACAATGCGCAACCCGCTGTATCACTGGACACATCTGGAACTGAAAACTGCCTTTGGCATAACCAAATTGTTAAGTCCGAAAACTGCACGCGAAATATATGATGAATGTACTGAGAAGTTGCGTACTCCGCAATTTTCGGCTCGCGGATTGATGTTGCACTACAAGGTGGAAACTGTTTGCACCACCGATGACCCCGTTGATTCGCTGGAACATCACATCAAACTTGCGCAGGAAAAATTCCCCATAAAAGCGCTACCTACGTGGCGACCGGACAAGGCGATGGCGGTGGAATCGGCGACTGATTTTCGCGCATACGTGGAAAAACTGTCGGAAGTATCGGGCTGTAATATAAGCAGTTACAAAGACCTGCTTGTTGCGCTGCGCAAAAGGCACGACTTTTTCCAGTCTGCAGGCTGCAAACTTTCCGACCACGGAATCGAGGAATTTTACGCATTGGACTACACGGATGCGCAAATCGCCGCGATTTTCAACAAAGTATATGGCGGTCAGGAACTTAACATTGAGGAAATTCTCAAATTTAAGTCGGCAATATTGTACGAAATGGCTGTTCTGGACTGGGAAAGCGGCTGGACACAGCAATTTCATTATGGCGCTGTTCGCAACAACAATACGCGGTTGTTCCGTCAGTTAGGACCCGATACGGGCTTTGACAGCATTGGCGACTTCACGGTTGCAAAAACGATGGCGAAATTTTTTGACCGCCTCGACATTGACAACAAATTAGCAAAAACGATTATCTACAACCTCAATCCGCGCGACAACGACTTGATAGCAACAATGGTTGGTAACTTTCAAGATGGCTCTGTTGCCGGCAAAATGCAGTTCGGCTCAGGATGGTGGTTCCTCGACCAGAAAGCAGGAATGGAAGCGCAGATGAATTCACTGTCAAATTTGGGTCTGCTAAGTCGCTTCGTAGGAATGCTTACAGACTCGCGCTCGTTCATTTCGTACCCGCGACACGAGTATTTCCGCCGCATTCTTTGCAACCTCATCGGAACGGACGTGGAAAACGGACTGCTGCCCAAAGAAGAACTCGGCTTTCTGGAAACTGTGGTTGAAGGTGTAAGTTATTGGAACGCAAAGAATTATTTTGACTTTTAATGATAATAGATACAAAGCAGTTATCAGAATTGAGAATTGAGAATTGAGAATTGAGAATTGAGAATTATTTTTACGCGGAACAAGTATTGCGTCCCTACATTATTACTATCTGCTAATTGCTAATTGCTAATTGCTAACTGCTAATTGCTAATTGTGTCAAATTGCTCCTTTTGATTTGAGTTCCAAATATTTGTTGATTGTGTTAATTGTAAGGTTTTCGGGTTCGGTGAGTATTACTTGAATGCCGTGTCGTTTCAACTCGTTTATAATCAAATACTTGTCAAAATCAAACTTTTCGGCAATTACTTTATGATAAATTTCGCGCGTTGTGCCGGCATCGGTTTCGGTCAGTTTTTTCAGTTCCACATTTTTGAAAATAATCACTACCAGCAGGTGTATTTTGGCTATTGCAAGGAGGTAAGGCAGTTGTCGCTCCAGCGAATCGCGGTTTTCAAAATTAGTGTAAAGCAGCAGTAAACTTCGTTGGGCAATGTTGCGGCGAATATCCGCATAGAGCCGTCCGAAATCGCTTTCGGCAAAGTCGCTATTGATGCTGTAAAGCGCTTCCAATATTTTGTGCATCTGTGCCTTACGCCTCTCGGCAGGCACGCGGTTTTCCACTTTTCGCGAGTAAGTAAACAGCCCGGCTTTGTCGCTTTTTTGCAGGGCAACATTTGCAATCACCAGCGAGGCATTAATCGCGTAATCAAGCAGCGACAGCCCGCCAAAAGGCATCATCATAACGCGCCCCTTGTCAATCACGCTGTAAACAGGCTGCGCACGTTCGTCTTGAAACTGATTGACCATCAACTTACTGCGTTTGGCGGTTGCCTTCCAGTTAATGTTCCGAATATCATCGCCCCAAACATAATCCTTTATCTGCTCAAACTCCATCGTATGTCCAAGTCGGCGGATACGTTTCAGTCCATAATCGGTTAATTGCGTGTGAATTGCGTGCAAATCGTATTTGTGAAGTTGCAAAAAAGACGGATAGACCGCAATATCTTTATTTTCGGAAAAAATATAACGCCGTCTCACTATCCCCAAAAGCGTTTCGGCATACACGTTTAACTTGCCAAACTGATACGCGCCACGTTGTTTTGGGCAGATATTGTAAACGTAATCCTTTGTTTGACGGGGTTTAAGTTTTATTTCAAAATGAAAATCTCGAATCTGAAACTGATGCGGGATTTCATCTATTGCGCTTATTTTTAATGTGAAAGGATAACGGTTTTCAAAAGAAATATGTACGGGATTATCATCGCCGTTGCTAAATTTTTCGGGTAAAAGTCGCTCTGCCCAAATTCCGTTTTTTGTAAAGAAAAGTAAAAAAACATCAGTCAGAATCAGCAGTATAAAGCCTGCAAATGCGAATTTAAGAAGAATAAAAAGCGGCGAAAAAATGTACGACAGCACAAACGCCGCCACAAAACCCAGCATAAGTTGCAAAAAGCGACTGGTGAGATAGAGCGATTTGATAAATTTCAGCATCTTTCTGCGGCTTTTTTTATCGTGGAACTTCAACTCCGTCAACTATTTGCCTTACAACGGCAGTCGCAGTAAGCCCTTCCATTTCGCGTTCCGGCGTAAGTAATAATCTGTGTTTCAATACAAAAGGCGCAATAAATTTAATATCCTCAGGAGTAACGAAATCTTTGCCCTGCATAGCCGCGTATGCTTTTGAAGCATTGAGGATAGCGATTGAAGCACGTGGAGACGCTCCCAAATAGAGGTTGGCGTTGGTGCGCGTAGATACAACAATTTTCGCTATGTATTCTATCAGCGAATCTTCCACATGTACCTGTCGTACAAGCGCCTGATATTCAACTATTTCGGCAGATGTAATAACTTTTTCAACCTTTGAGGTCTCGTCTTCGCTATCCATCAGATTATGATTCCTCACTATCCCAATTTCCTCCTGCAAAGTGGGATACGGAATTTCTATTTTAAACAAAAAACGGTCAAGTTGCGCTTCGGGCAAACGATATGTACCTTCCTGTTCCACAGGGTTTTGCGTTGCAATAACTGTAAACGGTTTTGCAAATTTGTGCGTTTGACCGTCAACGGTAATTTGTCGCTCTGCCATCACCTCAAACAATGCAGCCTGCGTCTTGGCAGGCGCACGATTAATTTCATCAATCATCACGATGCTGGCAAAAACGGGACCTTTTTTGAACTCAAAATCTGTAATTTTTTCGTTGAAAACCGAAGTCCCAATCACGTCAGAAGGCATCATGTCGGGCGTGAATTGAATACGGCTGAACGGCGCGTCAATACATTGGGCAGTGAGTTTTGCCATTATAGTTTTGGCAACGCCCGGCACGCCTTCTATCAGCATGTGAGCGTCCGAAAGAACGGCTGTCAGTATAAGATCGATGGCAATGTCCTGACCTACAATAACTTTCTTAATTTCGTGCCGAATGCGAGATACCGAATCCCGCAGCCCCGACAAATCAATACGACCTTGATACGAAAATTGTTCTGTCTCTGTTTCTATTTCCATTTCTCAAAAATAAATTTTATGATAATACGCAGTTAGTTTTCAGTTTTCAGTTTTTAGTTTTCAGTTTTTAGAGTTTAGAGTTTAGTTAGGAAATAGTTAGAAACTTTAATCAATTAGCAATTAGCAAATCGTAATTCGTAATTTTTAATTCGTAATTGAATATAATTCCTTCATTCCTTCATTCCTTAATTGCTACTTGCTACTTGCTACTTGCTACTTGCTAACTGCTGTGCTATCTGCTATCGTGCCAATAAGCCTATTGCCGGCGCTATGCTGTCGCTTATCATATCCGAAATCCATAACGGGAACAGCCCCAAAGCCGCGATACAAACAATAAGCACAACAGTTGCGATGCGCTCGTGCCACACGGCATCGGTGAGTTCCAAAAAATGTTTGTTTTCAACATTGCCAAACAGAATTTTTCCCACCACGCGCAGAATATAAACAGCCGTTATTACTATTGCCGAAATTGCAACGATGGTAAAGATGCGATGGAAAAGGTCGTTGTGCTGGAATGCGCCCACAAAAATCGTCATTTCGGCAACAAAACCGCTCAATCCGGGCAAGCCCAGCGAGGCAAGTCCGGCAATCACATAGCACACAGACAAAAACGGCATTATCTTCATCAAGCCCGCCAATTCGCGAATATCGCGCGTGTGCGTGCGTCCGTAAATCATTCCTATTAAAGCAAAGAAAAGCGCGGTCATAAGTCCGTGTGAAAGCATTTGCAGCACTGCGCCTGTCATTGCCGTTTGATTTAGCATCAATATTGCAAAAAGCACCAGCCCGCAATGACTGACCGAAGAGTAGGCATTAATATATTTAAGGTCGGTTTGCACGCAAGCCGAAAACGCGCCGTAAACCACGCTTATACCTGTGAGAATCAGGAAAATCCATCCCAGTTCGTGTGCCGCCTCAGGCATCAGATAAATTGCCACGCGGAAACATCCGTAACCTCCAAGTTTCATCAATACGCCTGCGTGCAGCATCGAAACGGCAGTAGGCGCGCTCGCATGTCCGTCAGGCGACCATGTGTGAAACGGAAACAACGCACCCAGAACCCCAAAACCCAAAAACGTGAGCGGAAAGAGATAGTACTGCGCGGCAATGGGAATATGCTGTTTTGCTATTTCAAGTAAATTCATCGAGGTGGCGCCCGCGCTGTAATAAATGCCAATCAGCCCGAGCAGCAGAAACGCCGAGCCTCCCATCAGCATTAACGTAAGTTTCATTGCCGAATAATGCCTTTTGCCGCTGCCCCAAACGCCTATCAGCAGATACATCGGTATCAGCGCTACTTCGTAGAACATAAACATTGTGAACAAATCTACCGAAATGAAAAAGCCGAACACGCCTGTTGAAAGCAGACAGAACCACATAAAATATTCTTTGGGCATAGGGTCGATGTTCCACGAGGCAAAAATTCCGGTGAAAACGATAATTGATGACAGCAGCAGCATAGCCACCGAAATTCCGTCAACGCCCACAGAATATGCGATGTTGAACCGCTCGTACCACATTACACTTGCGGTGAAAAGCATTTCCGAAGAGTCGCCGCCTGCGCGTGCCGCAAGGTAGGCATAAGTTATATAGGCTGCCAGCGCCAGCAACAGGGAGGCGCCTGTTACGCACACTGCACGAATTTGAGTGCGCGTTTTCACTAAAAACAGCCCGCCAAGCATCAGCACTGGAATTAATACAAAAAGCGATAAAAGGTTCATATTAACTGTTTATTATTTAATAATTTACCATTTATAATTTTTTACAAACGATAAATTTATTTTTTAGTTAGCCAAAAAACACAAAATAACGCCACAAATAACGAGTTGAACTTGTTATTCGCATTAATTATTCATCAAAAAAAGTACTCTGTAACGGATTCGAACCGTTATCTTCTGACTGAGAATCAGGAGTCCTAACCCTTAGACGAACAGAGCGTGTTGTCTATACTGCGTTCATTGCTTTTTCTACTTCGCAGTTTATTATTTTAGCAAAATCAGGCGCTGACATTGCGCCTTTATCGCCTTCGCCCTGACGGCGCACGGCAATTTGCCTGTTTTCAAGTTCTTTTTCGCCAACAACGAGTAAATACGGAATGCGCTTAAGTTCGTTGTCGCGAATTTTGCGTCCTATTTTTTCGTCTCGGTCGTCAATAATTGCACGCACATCTGCGGCATTCAACTCTTGCGCCACTTCCATTGCATAGTCGTTGTATTTTTCGGAAATCGGCAGCACAACCGCCTGTTCGGGTGTAAGCCATAGTGGAAATTTGCCTGCCGTATGTTCAATAAGTACGGCAACAAAACGCTCCATCGAACCGAAAGGCGCACGGTGAAGCATTACAGGGCGGTGCTTTCTGTTGTCCTCGCCCGTGTATTCAAGTTCAAAACGTTCGGGCAAATTGTAATCTACCTGAATTGTACCGAGTTGCCAGCGCCTGCCTATCGCATCTTTGACCATAAAATCAAGTTTTGGACCGTAGAAAGCCGCTTCGCCATATTCTATCTTTGCCTTCAATCCTTTTTCTTCGCATGCCTGAATAATTGCATCTTCCGCTTTAGCCCAATTTTCATCAGAGCCGATATATTTGTCGCTTGGTTCGAGCGAGCGCAACGAAATTTGCGCCTCAAAGTTTTTGAAATCAAGGGCTTTAAAAATGATGAAAATAATGTCCATTACTTTCAAAAATTCCTCTTTAATCTGTTCCGGGCGGCAAAAAATATGCGCATCGTCCTGAGTAAAAGAGCGCGCGCGCGTCAGTCCGTGCAGTTCGCCGCTTTGCTCGTAGCGATATACAGTTCCAAACTCGGCAATGCGCAGGGGCAAATCTTTATACGAACGCGGTTTTGCTTTGTAAATTTCGCAGTGGTGCGGGCAATTCATTGGTTTGAGCAGATATTCTTCGCCCTCTTCGGGCGTAGTTATCGGGCGGAACGAGTCCTTGCCGTATTTTTCCCAGTGCCCTGAAGTTACATACAGATTTTTATTGCCTATGTGCGGGGTTATAACTTGTTGATAGCCGTATTTTTTTTGAACTTTTTTCAAAAAATCTTCCAGTCGCAGCCTTATGAGCGTTCCGTTGGGCAACCACAGCGGCAGTCCTTTACCTACCGTTTCCGAGAAAGCAAAGAGTTCGAGTTCGCGCCCTATTTTTCTGTGGTCGCGTTTTTTTGCCTCCTCCAAAAGCACGAGGTATTCGTCAAGCATTTTTTTCTTTGGGAAGGAAATTCCGTAAATTCGCGTGAGCATTTTACGCTTTTCGTCCCCGCGCCAGTATGCTCCTGCCACGCTGAGCAGTTTTATCGCTTTAATTTCGCCTGTGTTTGTCAAGTGCGGTCCGCGACACAGATCGGTAAAATTGCCTTGCGTGTAAAGCGAGATTGAGCCGTCTGCTAAATCGCTGATTAACTCAACTTTATACTCGTCTCCTTTGTCTGTGAATTTTTGCAGCGCGTCAATTTTACTAATATCGCTGCGTAGAATCGGCTCTTTTTTGGCTGCCAACTCAATCATTTTTTGCTCAATGGCTGGTAAATCGCTTTCCTTAATCACAATGTCGCCCGCATCCACATCGTAATAAAAGCCGTTTTCAATTGCCGGACCAATACCAAATTTAATATTCGGGTAAATTTCCTGCAATGCCTCAGCCATCAGGTGCGCCGATGAATGCCAGTAGGCGTGTTTGCCTTCGTCGTCGTCCCATTTGTAGAGTTTCACTGCGGCGTCTTCGGTTATCGGGCGCGACAAGTCCCATGTTTGACCGTTTACGCCCATAGAAAGCGCCTCTGCAGCAAGACGCGGACTGATACTTTCGGCTATTTGCAAACCCGTGACGCCGCTGTTGTACTGTCGCACAGAGCCATCGGGAAAAGTTATGTTGATTTTACCTGCCATTTTATGCTCTTTTGAACAATTCAAAATTCGGTTGCAAAATTAACTGTTTTTTAGTTATTAAAAAAAAGATTTCTCAAAAAAAAGGCAAAAACCCGCTAAAGAGTTTTCAGTTATCAGAATTTTTATTTTGTCTCCCGCTTGGGCGGGACAAGTCTTACTCTTTCAAGTCTGCTCTTTGCTATTCTTTTATTTCTATTTCTGAAATTTCTATATTTTGGGGATTAAATAATTGTGTCTGCAACGATTTTTTCAAATTTTGCAAACTGCTTTTGCAAAACATTTCTTTGTTTAATTCAATTCCAACACCGATTCTGCCAAATTTTTTAGCCGCAATTACAGATGTGAAACTGCCGCCAAAGGGGTCTAAGACAAAATCATTTTCGTAAGAAAACATTTTTACTGCAAATTCGGGAATCTCAAAAGGGAAAGGCGCCGTATGCCCCAAAATATTTTCGCCTTTTGAATTGATTTTTATTACAGGGTTTATTTTAATAATGTCTCGTCGCCATTTTTTAATAAATTCTTCTTCTATTGCGTATTTTTCTTCCTGTCTGCCTTGTGTCATTATGGTTTTTAACGAAAAACGCTTTCCTCGATTTGCCGCGCTGCGTTCAAAACATTCAAAATTTTTACATTCCCAACTTTTTAAACCAATTTCGGAATAGGCATTACCATTCACTTTTAAGCAACCGCAAACGGGGCACGGGTAGCGCGTCAAATCGTTTCTATGTTTGTGAAAAATAAAAATATGCTCGTAACAGTTCATCGGATATTGATAGAACGGATACGGCTTGTTGCCGTTTTTGTGCCGCTCGCTTTGAACCTCGCCTTTGTCCCAAATAAAATCGTCAACGAAAGTAAAACCTTCTTCCTCAAAAATTTTCGTAAAATAAGCGCCAAGAGGAATGCGCCGTTTGCCCCAAGTGGAAGTAGTTGTAATATTGTCATTATCAAAAATGTCGCCCACATTGAACACAAAAACACGGTGATTATCCAAAACGCGATACGCCTCGCGAATTATCAACCGCATTTCGTCTAAATAGTCATTGAGATTTTTCCATTGTGAATATTTACGGGCATTGTAATACGGCGGAGACGTAACCATTAAATGTATCGATTCGGGTTTCATTCCGCGCATTGCATCAAGACAATTTCCCCAAATAATTTTTACACTGTCATCTTTGGTTTCTAAAAAATCAACAAGTTTTTTATTCGTATTTTTATACTGATTTTGAAAATCCTGTTTTACAAAATCAATATAAATTTCTGTCCATTTTTTAATGATTTTGTTTTTGTCATTTTCGTTTTTCAAAAATTCCAACGCTCTAAATAACCCATTCCGCCGCATTTGAGAGGGAAAAGTTTCCTCTAAATACGGCTGACTGATTTCCAAAATTTTTTCTATGTAAGGAATTTTTTGCATGAAAATAGAACTTTTGCGCAAAATTACAGTTTTATTGCCAAATTACCAACATTTTGATTAAAAGAGCCAAGTTGCGATTCAAACTTTGATTGACAGTTACTCCACTGCTGCAAAGCACAGAAAAAATCTTTGTTCTCCCGCTTGGGCGGGACAAGTTTTACTCTTTATTATCTTCTTATCATCTGACGCAGAATTTGGATTTATTACTTTTTTTATTCGTATTAAAATATTTTGTACTTTTGCGCTGTAATTTTGTTGGCAAAAAAGACAAAGGCATGATACGAAACAAAAAAAACAATTGTTTTCGGTTTGTTTTGCGTTCAGATGCAGGAACGGCGGTCTTAAATTTTCCGACAAGGTATTGACTGTAAAAAACTTTGGAATATCATAATTTTTATAAACAATTCAACATTTTTCGGCTTCAACTTGCTGACAGTCAATGCGTAAATATGTATCAATAAAAAATACATATTCCAATTTTTTATCACTGAAAAAAAAGAGAATGGCAATTTCCGAAACACAGTTACAGCAGATGCTCGCCAATGGTCAAACGCGCGAGAGGGGGTTCTCTGAGATGGTGCAATTATATCAGGAGCGTCTCTACTGGCATGTTCGGAAAATGGTTTTGTCGCATGACGATGCTAATGATGTGCTGCAAAACACCTTTATCAAAGCGTGGAACGGGCTTGACGGTTTCAGGGGCGAGGCGCAACTTTCTACGTGGCTCTACAGGATTGCCACTAACGAGTCGCTTTCGTTTCTTGCCGGCAAGCATACACGCGCTGCCCTGTCCAACACCGACTACGAAGATGAAATGTTGCAGAACCTTGCTGCCGACAGTTATTTTGACGGCTCGCAGGCAGAGTTTTTGCTGCAAAAGGCTATCCTTACTTTGCCTGCCAAACAGAGGCTCGTTTTCAATATGAAATATTTTGACAATATTACATACGAAGAGATGGAGAAAATACTTGGCACTTCCACAGGTGCGCTAAAAGCATCGTTCCATCATGCTGTGAAAAAAATTACGGATTTTATTATCAACGAAGAGAAATAATTGTCGCTGATTTTTTTTGGGACAAATATTTGTTTTCTTTCTCTGTATTTATTTTTTCATACGCTTGTTCAACGCTTCAACTACCTCATCAGTAATATCATACACTGGGTTAGCCCACAAAATATTGTCGTTTGCAGTATTGCTGATAATCATTTCGTATTTTCTGTCTTTGTTAAACCGGCTTAAAAACGAGTTTATTGTGTCGCGCAGTTGCTCGCTCATTTTTTGCTGCTTTACAATGTATTGCTCCTGCAATTTGGCGCTGAGTTCCTGCAAGTCGAGGTCTTTCTTTGTCAGCCTGTTATGTTCTTCCTCGGCGCGGTCGCGGCTTAGGAAAGCATTGTTTTCAAGTTTGCGCTGAAATTCATCTACTTCCTGCTGCAACTCACGCATCCTTTTGTTGAGCGTGGCACGCGAACTCTCCTGCTCTTTTATCAAATCTTCGTTGGCATTTTTGGCAAACTGATAGTGTAACAACAACGAGTCAACGTTGATGTATGCTATTGGCAGGCGGGGGGCTGTCAGACTGTCGGCTGGGGTGGAGCTTTGACTGACGGTGGCATGATCATTCTTATTGCGGCAACTTGCAAGCAAAGACATCGCTGTAACCGACAACAATGCTACTAATAAAACGGTTTTATTTTTTCTCATAAAAATTTTTTTCTAAAAAGTTTGCAAATATAATTCATTTTAATTTCATTACATTCACAATTCTTGTTTTTTTAGAAAAAAGAATATTTTATCACTTTTTTTAACAGAAAAAATACGCAAATTTATTCCGCATAAGATGTCAAATAATATTCCACCAAATCGCTGTTGTCTATCTGCGACATAAGGTATGTGTCTTCGTATTCCCGATTTTCGGCAAGTTGCTGTCGGTGATGGTCGCGGTAGGAGTAGAAACTAACGGAGAGCAGCAATGTAACTGCTGCTGCCATTGACCACCAATGACGCGCCCCGAAAAGTCTCGGCTTTTGGCTGCTTTGCTGCACTGTCAACTGTAAAACGCTGGCTGTGAACTGCTCAAAATAACCTTCAGGAACACTAAAAGGCACACGATTGCCTCTTTCACGTAATATTTTTTCCAAATTTGCTGACATCACACTTATATGACAGATTTTTTAGGAAAAGGTTTAATCTCTTTTCAATCTGTAAACCGTTATAAAAGCGCAATCGTGATTGCAATTGCAGCCTGTGAATGTTTTATTTAATTAGCAATTAGTAATTAGCAATTAAAATTTTTGTCGGTCAGTAGTGTAAAAAAATAATTACTGAATACTGAAAAAAAATAATCACAATAAATTTCTAATTTTTTTGCGGATATTTTTTGAACCAACTTGCAAATTTGAGTTTTATGACACCTAAAAATGCTTCTCCAAAAATGCCGCTGTTCATTTTTGAAACTCCTAATTCTCTGTTAATAAATATAATAGGCACTTCTTTGAGTTTGAATCCGCATTTGCTGGCAGTAAATTTCATTTCTATTTGGAATCCGTATCCTTTGAATTTTATATTATCCAAATCAATGGTTTCAAGCACTTTTGCGCGGTAGCATTTGAATCCAGCGGTTGTGTCTGCAATTTTCATTCCTGTAACTATGCGCACATATTTCGATGCGCAATATGACATTAGCACTCGTCCGATAGGCCAGTTCACCACATTTACGCCGCTCACATAGCGCGAGCCGATAGCCACATCTGCGCCGTCGTTTGCGCAGGCAGAGTATAGGCGTGGCAGGTCAGCCGGATTGTGCGAAAAGTCGGCGTCCATCTCAAAAATATAGTCGTAGCCGTTTTGCAGCCCCCACTTGAAGCCGGCGATATAAGCGGTTCCCAAGCCTGACTTGCCTTCACGTTCTATTAAAAACAATGACTCAGGAAACTCCGTTTTCAGCTGTTTGACAATGCTGCCTGTGCCGTCAGGAGAACCATCATCAATGATAATCACGTGGAAATCGAGGTTTAAGTCAAGCACTGCGCGAATGATATTCTCAATATTTTCCTTTTCGTTGTAAGTAGGAATGATAACCAATTTTGAGTTCATTTTTTATTTTTTTTATTATTTTGACCTCGCTGCACTCTCTTAAAATGCCTTTTTGCGGCAAGTTGCTTTTTTTTAAGCGATTTGTGCAGGAGTAATATTGTTGTTGTTTTTAAAAAACGTATAATTTTGAGGGCGACTTGCGATTTAATGCAACAATTTCTACTTCATTTTCTTTGAATTTATTATTTTTCAATAGCCATTCGCGGACAGTTTGCACGGCGAGTTCTTTGGTATTGTTTTCTTCGCTCAAATGACAGAGAAAAATTTTCTGCCATTTTTGAGAAAAATTTTCTGCTAAAAACACCCCCGTCTGTTCATTGCTCAAATGTCCTGTGTTTGCTCTGATGCGGTTTTGCAAGGCAAGCGTATATGTTCCATTGCGCAACATTTCATTGTCGTAGTTTGCTTCCAAAATAATGTAGTCGGCTGATTGTAAATATTTTGCGGCATCGTTTCCTATCACTCCCAAATCAGTTGCAAAAGTAAATATTTTTCCGCAAAATTCAATACAATATCCTACGCTGTCGGCAGAATCGTGCAAAACGGGGAACGCAGTAATTCTAAAATCTTCTATATTAATACTTTGTTCTTTGTTTAAGAATCTTTTGCTGCGGTCAAGTGTCCGCACTACACTGTAATTATTTTCTATTCCCGTGTGCGTTTGCGGCGTTGCAAACACGGGGATAAGAAAATGTTCGCCCAAACCGACAACTCCTTTTATGTGGTCTGTGTGGTCGTGTGTGATGAAAATTGCGCGAATGTTTTTCACGTCCAATCCCATGTTTTTCAAGTTTTTGCGAGTTGTACGCGCACTCAACCCCGCATCAATAAGTATCCCATGTTCTTGATTACCAATGAAATAACAATTTCCGCTACTCCCAGACCCAAAAGATTGAAACCATATCTGTTTGTTGAATAAATCCATTTTTTTCAACTTCTAAAAATTCATTTCTGCAAATTTCAGGGTTGGGTGTTTAAGGTCTTTTTCGGATATGACGGCAGCGTTTTCGGGGATTTTCCAGTCAATTTTCAGGGCGGGGTCGTTGTAAATAATTCCGCGCTCAAGGCTTGGGCTGTAAAAATCTGTGCATTTGTAGGTAAAAACCGCCGTTTTGCTCAGCACCGAGAAGCCGTGCGCAAATCCCTGTGGGATAAAAAATTGGCGATGATTTTCTGCTGTCAGTTCCACAGCAAACCATTGGGCGAAGGTTGGCGACTCTCGGCGCAAATCAACAGCGACATCCCAAACGGCGCCCTCTACCACCGAAACGAGTTTGCCCTGCGAGTGTGGCGCAAGTTGGTAATGCAGTCCGCGCACCACGCCAAAACTTGATTTCGACATGTTGTCCTGCACAAAACGCGCGCCAATTCCCGCTTCAAAGTACTTCTGCTCGTTGTAAGTCTCGCAGAAAAAACCGCGACCGTCTGCAAACACTTGCGGCTCTATTATAACAAGGTCTTTGATTGCTGTATGTATTATGTTCATTGTTCTATTGTTTCTGAAATTTTATAAAACTCGTTTTTTTACATTCTTTTTTTATAAAATCAAAATTATTTAATTGATTTTCAGGTAAATTTATTTCAAAATAGAGCGCAAAAACGAGATTGTCGATGTGATTTTTTATCTAAACATTTTACTCCCTGGCTGCCTTGTGGAACTACTCAATCCCCAGCAATCGTCCTGTTGTGTTGTCAATCAGCACTCTGCGCGTTGATTTTGTCAGAACATTTTCGCCGAGTGGCAGCACCGTGCCAAATTGCGGGAAGGTAAATTCGCCTGTAAAGTATTGATTTTTACCGTCATCTATCACTATCGTTCCATTGACGGGTAAAACATAGTACAGCGCCACCGCCGCTTTGACCGCGCTGTTCACCTGACTTTTGCTGTCCACATTCAACCGAATATACACCGGCGAGCCGCTCAAATCGTCCGCAGCAACTACGCCGTTAGTGTTAGACAGGCGGAAAAGCGGTTGATTTACAGCCGTTTGTGCCGGGTCAAAATAGATGGTTGCTGTTTCGAGGGAAGTGATTCTTTTGCCTGTAAAAAGTTCGGCAAGCGCTTGCTCCTGCTCGTCCATGCGGCGCAGCAGGTCGCCCATAGCGCTGCCCTGCGGGAAAACGCTTACATCCCCCGAAAGCAAACTCATTCGCCCCTCGCGGATGTGATAAATCTGCTTTGCCGCGCCTTCCGCCATCTTGGATATTGACGAAGCCATCATATATTCTTCTATTAGCGGCAGCAAATCGGTTGCCGGCTGATGTTTAGATAAAGGGGCTTTGGTCTCATCGGCTACTTCAATATTTTTATTTTCCACAAAATTGTTAAGACCTGTCAAAATACCCTCGCCGTCAACAGAAATTGACAGGTTTTTGTTAACCAAACTGTTCAAAGAGTAGGTATGGGCAGGATTTGGGCGCGTCTGAGCGGTAACATTCACAGATACAATTTTGCAGGTCGTTTTTTCGGCGGTTATTACGTTGTTTGTAGCGAGATAGCGTTGTGCGTACTGATAAAATTCGCCCGGCTTCTCAATGGTTTTTTCTACCGTAACCTCAATTTTCAGCGCCGTTTTGGGCAACGAATAAACAAAAGCAACCTGCGATGCAGCCGTCCCGCAAAGCAAAACACACACCATAATTGCAACTGTACATTTAATTTTTAACATATAATAATAATAATTAATATATAAAATTACGATTTTGAGTGCAAAGTTAGCATTAAATATTCAATTACGCACATGCAATTTAAAAAGTTTTCAGTTTTCAGAAAAAGGCAAATACAGTCGAAAGCACGAAAGCCTTTTGCCGCACAGACTGCAAGGGGCGTGCCGGCAAGAGAGAACAAGGGCGATAATGCTCAGGCAATCATAGGTACAATAGTGCAACAGGACAAGGAATATATTACTTCGTTGAGGGAGGCGGTCAAATTTTTGCGCGATTTGATAAGCAAAGGATAAATTTTGCGCCTTTTACTCTGCGAAATTAAAGAGCGCGTCTTCGTCTTCGTCTCTGTCCGTTTTCATTGGCTGTCGGGCAATGTTGTCCCCAAAAATATTTGTTTCTTTGCAAAGTTCTGTCCAGAGCAGGTCTTTCAGTTCGGGGATGCCCCATCCTGTAACAGATGAAATAAACAGCACAGGAATGTCTTTTGGCAATGTTTTCTTCATTTGTTTCATCTGTATTTCTTCAATTATGTCACATTTTGAGATGGCGAGTACGCGCTGTTTTTCAAGCAGTTCGGGGTTGTATTTGCGCAGTTCGTTGAGTAACACTTCATATTCTTCGGCAATGCTGCTACTGTTGGCAGGTACAAGGAACAGCAGTAGCGAATTTCGCTCAATATGTCGTAAGAATCTCAGTCCCAGTCCTTTGCCTTCTGCTGCGCCTTCAATAATTCCGGGTATATCAGCCATCACAAATGATTTATGTTCGTGGTAAGGCACTATGCCCAGGTTTGGCACGAGTGTTGTGAAAGGATAATCTGCAATTTCGGGCTTTGCGGCAGATAGCACCGAGAGCAATGTAGACTTTCCGGCATTAGGGAATCCCACCAGTCCTACGTCAGCAAGCACTTTCAGTTGTAAAACTACTGTTTTTTCCGTCCGTGCTTCTCCCGGCTGTGCATAGCGCGGCGTTTGTTTGGTTGCGCTGCGGAAATGCCAGTTACCCAGTCCGCCACGTCCGCCTTTGAGAAGTATAAACTCCTCACGGTCCGACACTATTTCGCAGATAAAGTCGCCGGTATCAGCATCATAAGCCACCGTACCGCAAGGCACTTCTATAACCTTGTCAATTCCGTCTTTACCAAAACTTCTACTGCCGCTTCCACAGCCGCCGTCTCCGGCAAACACGTGGCGGGCATATTTCAGATGAATGAGTGTCCAGTAGTTTCTATTGCCGCGCAGAACCACATGCCCGCCTCTGCCACCATCGCCACCATCGGGACCGCCTTTCGGCACAAATTTCTCACGATGAAAGTGGGTAGAACCAGCGCCACCCTTACCTGAACGACAGTATATTTTTACATAATCAACAAAATTTGACTCGGACATGGCTGTTAGATGTTAAAAAAAATTTAATACAAAGTTACACGAAAAGTGCAAACTACCAAAGATACGCAACGAAAAAAAAGTTTTTTTCCGTACAGGAAAATCACACAAAACATGGAAAATAATTAACAAGTTAGCGTGCGTGCTGTCCGCCATGGTGTAATTATGGGGATTTCGTGCAACCAAAAAGCGAAACGACTGTACATTGTACAAGTTTTATCGCTTTTCGGGTGTTGCTTTTCAACCTGCAAAATGCAAAACAGGTTTATTTCTTAAACCTGTTTTGCAGGCGCATTATATCCATATTCTTTGCCGTATCCGTATTTGTAGTTGCCGTCCAAACTCGAACCGTTAAGCACGATGTACATATTTTTCAGTTTGCCTTCTGCCCTTTGCGAGTTAATAAAGTAGATAGAATCTTTCGGCGTTACGCTTTCGCGCACAACATACAGTGTTAAGTCGGCAAATGCGGCTACGAGGTATCCGTCAGAGACAAGCCCTACGGGTGCGCAGTCAAAAATCACAAAATCGTATTCCTGCCGTGCCTCATCTACGAGTTTTTTCAAATACTCGCTCATTAACAGTTCATTGGGATTGGGCGGCACAGTGCCTGCATGAATAATGTGCAGATTGCTGTTGCTCTCAAAGCGGTTCAAATAGAGGTGCCAGTCGTCTTCGTTTGCAAGATAATTGCTAAGTCCCAAATTATTTGTAAACGAAAAATATTCTTTTAGTTTGGGATTGCGCACGTCGCTTCCTATAAGCAGTATCTTTTTGCCCGAAATAGCAAAACTTACTGCCAGATTAGCGCTTACAAATGTTTTTCCTTCCGCTTTTGTGGTAGAAGTAACGGAGATTATCTGATTTTGATGATTTTTGAAAATAAAATTAAGGTTATTGCGCAGCGAGCGGAACATTTCGGCAATAGCCGTAATTTTTGTGCTTTCAATAACAATATTTGTATCTGTTTGGTTTTTAGCGATTTGCCCTATCACCGATACCGAAGAGAGTTTTTCAATATCGTGTCGGTTGCGTATTTGCGTCCGCATCAGATTCATCACATAAATCACGGCAAAAGGAATAAACAGCCCTATAAGCAATGCAGCAAGCAGAATAACATTTTTTCGCGGTGCAACGGGTGCGTTTCTTTCTATCGGCGAAATCACCACACGCGCTTTGTTGGGCGTAGAGGCAATTGAGAGGTTGGTCTCTTCTCGTTTTTGCATCAAAAAGAGGAAAAGATTTTGCTTTATCTGCTGCTCGCGCGATTTCTCCAGCAAGCCCATTTCCTGTTGCGGTACGGAAATAACACGCGCACGTGTCTGTGCCATTTGCTTCACAAGGTCTTGCTTGCGTACTTTGTATGACTGCTTCAATGTTTGCAAAGCGTCAATAATGCTGTTGCGCATATTGTCCACAGTTTGTTTTGCCTTTATGTATGCCGGATTCTCCTCGGTCATGCCTTTCATCTGTACATTGCTGGTGAGCAATTTTGTGTTGTAGTCGTTAATAACAGCCGACAAACTTACGTCAGTAATTCCTATGTTTGGAATAACGCTACTGTGATTGCTTGGGGTTGTGGCAAAACGTTCAATTTCGGCAAGCACGTTCAGTTGCGTTTCGAGGTCAAGCAGTTTCTGCTCGTTTTGTCCGCTCTGCTGAACATAAAGTTGCGCTTCTGTACTGAGGTCGGTAATGCTGTGTTGCTGTTTGTAGGAAACAACGCTACTTTCGGCATCGCCAAGTTCCACTGCTATTTCTTTGAGCCTTTCGTTAATAAAGACCGCCGTATTGTAAGCAATTTCGTTTTTAATATTGATGTTCATCTGATTGTACTGGCGCACAAGTTCGGCGAGTACTGCAGCATTTTTGCCCGCATTGCTGCCTTCGAGCGAGATTCTCAACACCGAAGCCATCTTCGTTGTCTGCTCTACCGACAGCCGTGATACAAGCGAATAGGCTGCATACAGAGTGCTTCGCATCTGAACATAATATTTTTCGCCCTCTTCCATTGGTTGTCCCGTCAATTGCAATACTATATATGTGCCGTTTGACAGGGGAATAGGTTCGGAAATATTTTTAATTTCTTTTGAAAATTCAATTTGATTACCCAAAATAAAATAAGTTCCTTTTACGGTAAAGCCGTTTCTGTTCTTTTTAACGTAAAAGTTGGCAGTTGAAATCGTATCGTTGCCTGCAAGTGCGGCAGATAGCGGCGTTTTGTTGTACAATTCTATTGTGCGCAAACGCTGCTTCACAAAATATGAACTCTGCAAATTCAGGGTGTCCACCACCGCACACATAAGGTCGGGCGATTGCAATATAACTATTTCATTATCCAGATTATTTGTAGAGGCAACCATTCCAAGGGCGCTGCTTAGGTCTTCTACATTTACGTTAGAACGCCGCTCAACGTTTATCAGGATGGAAAGCGCCGTCCTGTATTGCCTCTGTGCCGTGAAAATATAGCATCCTGCAATAATCAGGCATATTGCTGCTGAAACCGCGAACCATCGCCAGTGACGTGCATATTCGCGCACAACCTCAACAATGGAAGCCGACTCTTCCTCCGTATTATCCGGTAATGTATTATTGTTATTATTATTGTAGTTATTGTTATCGTACTGTTCCATTTTTGTTTTTTTACTGTAAAATATTTTTTGAAATAAAATTTTCTTAGTTTCCGCCGTATCTTTGTTGCAAAACCGAAATCAGCGAAATGGCAGACATTGCTACCGATATTACCGATACTCCAAGAGACTGCAATGTGCCGAAAGCCGAATTGTTACCTTTTGCCTTGTTGGTTTCCACATACAGTTTGTCGTTTTGCTGCAAAAAGAAGAGTTCCTGATTGGCAATAAAATTTTTATCCTGAATATCGAATCGGAAAAATTTTGTTTGCCCGTTTTCGTTGGTGCGCACCAGCAAAATATTGTTACGCTTGCCATAGATTGTCATATCACCTGCGGCAGCCAGCGCGTCAAAGACTGTCATTTGCCCGTTAGCCGCCGAATATGTTCCGGGTCTGGTGACCTCGCCAAGCACAGCCACCTGAAAATTCAGCAAGCGAACATTCACAACAGGCTCTTCCACAATATACTGAGGATAAATCAGCGAAGTGATATATTCCTGCGCCTCTTTGAGAGTTTTGCCTGCCACTTTCAACGTTCCCAAGACGGGGAAGTTGATATTGCCCCTTGTGTCAACGAGATAGTTTTGCAGGCTGCCGGCACCGCTGCCGCTGCCCGAAGTTGTTGTTTGCGTGATGTTGCCTATGTTGGCAGGTACAAGCGGCAAATTAAAATTTGTTGCCGCGCCTTCAACATTTGAATTTACCGTGATTGTAATGATGTCGTTAGGCATAATACGTGGCTCATGTTGCCGTGTCCTCAGCAGTTCTGCATTGGTTGCGCCCTGCAAATAAGGTAACTTTTTATAGGCAGTGCAAGAGTTCAGGAACAGAATTGCTGTACCCGATAATATGAAAATTAATCTGTTAAAATATTTTTTTTCCATCATATAAAAAAAAACGCTGTTTTACGGGTGCAAAAATAGTAATAATTTTTTAAAATTAACTAAAAAACACGAAAAAGATTAATAAAAAGTTCGGACCCCCCCCCTTTTATAATCCCAATTCGTCTAAAACCTGATTTATTCTGTCGCATGTTTTGGCAGTATTTGGCACAAGCGGCAGCCGCAATACGTTTTGGATGTACCCGAAATGTGCAAGCATGCTTTTAACGCCTGCAGGATTGCCTTCTACAAAAAGCAACTGGTTAAGTTCGTTGAAGCGGTGGTGAATTTGCCGCGCCTGCTCATACTCGCCTTTGATAGCCAAACGTACCATTCTGCCAAACTCGCGGGGAAAGGCGTTGCCGATAACCGAAATCACGCCTGTTGCGCCGAGCATAATAAGCGGAAAAGTGATGTTGTCGTCGCCCGAAATTATCTGAAAATCACTGTTTTTCTGTTTTATTATTTCATCAATTTGCGAAATAATGCCTGAGGCTTCTTTTATGGCGCAAATGTTTGGGAAATCTCGCGCAAGGCGCAAAGTGGTTTCGGCGGTCATATTTACGCCCGTGCGTCCGGGTACATTGTACATTATCAGAGGCAGCGGCGTTACTTTTGACAATGCTGCATAATGCTGATACAGACCCTCCTGCGAAGGTTTGTTGTAGTATGGCGTAACCGACAGAATCGCCTGATAGCCCTCTGTGTCGATTACCTGCAACTGTTCTGCCAGGGCTTTGGTATTGTTGCTGCCAATGCCCAAAACAAGCGGCAACCGCCCTGCAACACAGTCTTTTACAAACAGTTTGATTTTATTTTGCTCCTCATCGGTAAGGGTAGGGTACTCGGAAGTTGTGCCGCATACAACCAAATAATCTGTGCCGCTATTTATTTGATACTCAATAAGATGGGCGAGTGCATCGAAATCAATATTTTCGTCTTTATCAAATGGCGTTACCAGCGCAACGCCCATGCCTGTCAGTTGTTCGGTTATCTTCATTTTTTTTCGATAAAAATTTTTATGCAAAGTTAGCATGAAATTTTCAAATTACACGCAGGCAGGTAAAAATGTATTACAAAAGAATTTGCACATTTTTTATGCTTGAATATTTTTTTGTACTGTTATTTTATTTTTATAATTTTGCGGAAAAAATTTGGTATTATTTTTGATATAAATGTAAATCTATTCAATTAAAGTAAATTTTAAAAAAATGAGTGCATCGTTAACAAAAAACCTTTAACCTTTTAATCTTCAAATTCCAAATTTGTACAAAAATGAAAAAAATCTCGATTCTGGTAATTTGTATTTTTACAATTTTACCACTTGTCAATGCTCAAATCGAACTGCTTGATAATTCCGACTTGGATGAATGGGAGAGCGGTTTTCCGTTGGAGAAACCTGTGTGCTGGAATGTTGTTGGACATTCGCGGGAGCAGTCCATTGTACATTCCGGCGCTTCTGCGGTACGCATTACGGCAGGCAACACAAATATTGCTACCATTAACCAGCAAATCTCGTTGTCGTCATCTTATCAAGCCGGCGCGATGTACGAAATGCGTTTTTGGTATTATGTTGTCAGTTCGCCCGGCGGGAATGGTGATGTTATTGTCAACAGTCAATGGACAGGCAGCAACGTGGATTCAAATTGGAACTCGGATGTTTTAACCGACACTTTCCATGCAGAGGCAGTGGGGCAATGGGAAGAGAAAGTAATTCCTGTTTCAATGCAGATGTCGCCAACGCCGTCGTCACTTTCGTTCAATTTTTCGCTGAAAGCGCCGAAAAATGCGGTCGTTATTTTCGATGATTTAAGTTTCAAAAAAGTTGAAAATTCCTCTTCCACAGAGCCGTCTCTTACGGTTTTGCCCGCAAGATTAACTGCTGTTTCTACGGTTGTGGGGACGCCCGTAAATTTTCAGGAGATAACCGTTACAACAGATAATTTGCCCTACGATGTTGATATTTACCTTACAGGTGCAGATCCTCAGTATTTCACTCCCTCTATAACGCAAATTCCTGCGGGGCAAACGTCAACCACGCTTACGGTTACCTATTTGCCAACTCAGTCGGGCAACCACTCAGCGGTGTTGAGTTTTGACTGCACATCTGCACCATGGCTCTTTGAAAGCCGCTCTATAAGCGGAACTGCCGGCAATGCTAACGAGCAGCCCCAAATTTTCGCATCTCCTAACACCGTGAATTTCGGGACTGTACAGGTTGGAGAGCAGTTAAGCAGTACGGTTTATGTAGGAAGTTTGGGGTTGAGCGATTATTTGTACATCTCAATAACGCCCGATGCCAACAGCGCGGGGCAGTTTTTACTCGGAAATTCCTTGTTTCCTAAAAATCTGACAAACATGCCGCTTTCCGTAACGTTCAAGCCTACGAGAGAGGGCAGTTTTTCGGCGCAGGTAAGGTTATATTCCCCGGGCGCAACAGATGTGCTGATAAGCGTTACAGGCAACGGAACAGGAACAATTAGCCAGGAGCAGGAAGGAGACGCATTGCCTCTGAGTACCGAAAATGCGCTGTCGTTAATGAATGAAAGTTTTGGAAATGTTATCAGTAATAAGCCCCTGTCAATAGAAGGCTGGAAGAATATTGCCGAAAAAAATTACCGCGCATGGTGGGGCTACAACCATGCCGACAATAACAAATCGGCAAAAGTAACTGCCTATAATTCCATAAATACTGCGCCTGATGAATATGAGATGTGGCTCTATACGCACGCGCTTGATTATCCGAATGCGACAACCAAAGAGTTCACCTTCAAGGTTATGGGCAATTTGCTGCTGGATAGCGACCCCTCTGTTTTGGAACTCTATTATGTATCACTCAACGATGATGGTACGATGTACCGCGAGTTGATTTTGGGAGGCGAACAGTTTCCGTCCATTGCAGATGAAAACAACATCTGGCAGACTTACAACATATCACTGGACAATCAACCCATTGATGATCTGTTCTTCATGGCTTTTAGATACTATTGTCCGCAGGGAGGCGCGTTCAGTTCGCAAATTTATTATATAGATGATGTAACCTGGGGCGACAACCTAAGTTCGGCAACAGCAGTAGAAACCCGCGAAACAAAAATATGGTCGGCAAATGGCGAAATTCATTATTATACAAATGAAAATCAGCAGATTGCGGTTTTTGACATTAACGGGAAAAAAGCAGGAGATTTCCTGCTGAAAACGGGCAGAAATACTTTGCCCGCGCACTTTGCAAACGGAATATATTTTGTTACAAATTATAAAAATATAAATAAAAAAATAATCATAAAATAAAGAGAACTTCTGAAAAATTAGCAGATAGCAGATAGCAGATAGCAGATAGCAATTAGCAGTTAGCAAATAGCAATTCGTAATTAGAACTCTATTCAATATTAATGCGAATCACGGGTTAATATAAAACATAAATTGTGAACTTTGTGCAAGCTCCCGCTTTGGCGGGATAAATCTTGTGTCCTGTGTGGTTAAATATTTTTACCGCAAAGAGTACAATACTTGTCCCGCCAAAGCGGGAGAAATGCACAAAGGGCACAAAGCAGGAGAATAATATCAAATAAGCAATTTTTGGGAGTTATTTAAAAAATTAGATTTTTCATTAATTTTATTTTCACATTTTAATTCATTCATAAAAAAGTCTTTACAAGGCGGCGCTAATTGTTATGAATATGAAACCCGCATGAGCATACAAAAGGATTAGGCGCACACAAGGGGCTGATTATTTTGTAAAATATTGAATATCAAATAATTAAAAAATATAAACAGATGAAAAAACTTTTTATTGTTCCAATAATTATTTTCGCTCTGGCTTCGTGCAGCAAAAACGACGAGCCGAAAAACAATTATAGCGTTGTGAATCAGTTTATTTACGATGGAATGTCTCTCTATTATCTGTGGGCAGATGACATGCCCGCCAATCAGAATGTAACAAGTGAGCCGGTTGCATATTTTACGAGTTTGCTCAATGCAACCGACCAACAGCAAGGCTGGTCGTTTATTACTGACGATGTGCAAAGTTTGCTGGCGCAATTTGCCGGCGAGCCGCTCGATTTTGGCTATGACCTCATCTTTGCCAAAACCCCAACCGCAGGCGAATATGTGGCGATTGTAAAATATGTTTATCCGAACACGCCTGCCGCCGCAGCAGGTATAAAACGGCTTGATTTAATCAGCAAAATTAACGGACAGCCAATTACTGCAAACAATTATTACGCGCTGTTTGGCAGCGAAACGATTAGTTTGTCGATGTGCGATTTTGATTTGCAAATCATTGACAGTAAAACTATTACGCCGGCAAAAATAGAAACAAATCCTGTTCTTTATTCAAATATTTACGAAGTAAACGGGAAGAAAATTGCCTATTTATTTTACACAAGTTTTATTGAAAATTACAACAATAAACTCTACGAAACATTCCAAAATTTCAAACAGCAGGGCGTTACTGACCTCGTGCTTGACCTTCGCTACAATCATGGCGGACACGTTTCGGCGGCTGTTTATCTTGCTTCGCTGGTTGCTCCGCGCAGTGCAGTTGAAAGCAGAAGCGCTTATGTTACAATGACTTACAACAGTTTTCTTACAAACGAATTTAAAAGGGGAGGCATTGACACCAATGATTATTTGGGCATTTACAATTTTCAGTTTCCAAATCCTCTGGATGCAAACCTTGACCTGAATAAAATCTACATTATTGCCACAGACGACTCGTATTCGGCTGCCGAACTGACTGCTTTCGGGCTGAAAGCGTATATGAACGTTACGCATATTGGCGGTAAAACAGGCGGCAAATACACCGCCTCAACCACTCTTCACGCCTACGACAACAATATCGGAATCCCCATTTACACGGAAAGCAGCCTGAGTACAGCCGACAAAAAGACGCTTGAAAACTGGGCTATCCAACCGATAGTTGCAATTTATGGAGACAAAAACGGTAAGAATTTTTCCAATCCGGGCTACTTGCAGCCTGATGTTGAATGTGAGGAAGGCTTTGGCTATTTATCAAACTGGAAGCCCATTGGCGATACGGACGACACATTTTTGGGCGAGGCGATATATGCAATTACGGGCAACGAAAGTTATAAACCTCAGAATATAAATATGATAAGAGAAACCGAAAATACAACTCCGCGTTTGCACCCCGCAGAGTTGAAAAATCCGAAACAAATTAATAATTCATTGATAATAAACAGGTTTCCTGCTGCAAAATTAGTGAATAGTGAATAGTGAATAGTGAATAGTGAATAGTGAATAGTGAATAGTGAACAGTGAATAATAAAATACAGAATACGCAGCAATTGAGAATTGAGAATTGAGGAATTAATAATGAAAAATCTAATAATCGCAACAGTAAGTGCGCAATTAATCGCGCCCCTACGGATTATTCACTATTCACTATTCACTATTCACTATTCACTATTAATTATTAATAATAACTAACATTTTAATTTTAACGAAAATGAAAAAAATAATATTTTTATCAATAATATTAATGTGTTGCAATAATTCAATATTTTCTGCTGAGCCAAAAGGAATTATTGACAGTATTTTAATTGCATATTCCGAACAAAAAGTTGCCGAAATACAAAAAGTCGTACAATTTACCGACCAGCAGGCGCAGCATATTGTCAACATTGAATACAACTACCTTTTAGGCGTACAGAAAGCCGAAAATTGCAGTTGCTGCAACACCGGCAAGCGCATAGAAAAGGCGGCAAAAACCAAAGATGAAGCGATGAAAAAAGTTTTGCCAAGCGCACTGTACATTCGTTACAAAGCGGTTGAAAATCAGCAAATAAAAATCCGTTCATTATGGGCAAATTAATATCAGCATCACGCTAAAAGTGGGAAAAGCAGTTTTTAGGAATTCCCAATTGTTTGCCTGCGCTTATTAACCTGAGTTTTGAATAAAATCAGAGAACTCCTGAAAATTAGATTATTTCAGGAGTTCCCTTTATTGATTTGGTTTATCAGTAAAAAAATTACAGCGAATTAGGTATTGCATAAAGCGTACCCGCCGTGCCCGCCGCTCCAAAATATGCGCTTGCGCCGGCAGGAAGAGCATCGCATATACCTGAATTCCTCCAGGACATCCCCAGACCTGTGGTTTTCCTGATGCGTTGCAATCCTGCCTGCAAATAATATCTTGTAATCCCTGCATTAGGATTGTTTATTACCACTGCAAACATTTCTCTTGCAAATTCACCCATTTCGTTTGTGATGCTAAAAAAAGTTTCATGTTTGATAATAAGAGTACTCGGATAATCGGCATCGGTACCTGTTGCTCCCGACAGTAACGGACTGAACAAAACTCTTAAATTTACGCTCATAAGACCGTTAGCCTCCAGTTCAAAATTCAAACTGAAGGGCAAATAGTGTATAACCAGCCACTGACCCTGCGGCAAGTCGATATACACCTCCGGAATAGCCATCAAATTGTCGTCAAGGTGGGTACATAAATCTATTTGTCTATTAAGCGCCATTGGAACTACGCCTGTAATCATATTCACAGCGATGTTCCGCCATGTGCCCGTGCCGTCTGCATCGGAAGTTAGCACTTTTCTGTTACCCTCGTTGCCGTCAATAAGGCGAAAACCCTGCCCTTTGACGTTGGCAGTGTCTTTTTGGACAATGTCCAAAGTCGTTTTCGGGGTATCGGTGTTGATACCCACCTGCGCGGACAGAAATTGTCCGCCGCTTGTCAGGGCTGTTAAGCCCAAAATTAAAATACTCTTTTTCATTTTTGTTAAAATTAAAATTAAAAATTTAAAATGTTATTTTTTTTAGTGAATAATTTATTAATGAGAATTGAGAATTATATTCAATTACGAATTAAAAATTACGAATTACGATTTGCTAATTGCTATCTGCTGTACGGGCAAAAACCTTTTGCCCCTACCTGCTAATTGCTATCTGCTAATTGTTCACAGTTTTGCACACAAAAATAGCGTGAAATAACCTGTCTGTGCAGCAGGTTTCCACGCCTATCCTTCCGACAAGTCGTTTCACACCGTATATACGGCGTATCGCCAACTTATTCTTGAAGGATAACCCCATTGGAGTTGAATTTGTGGAAAATGCTGCTCAAGAATAAATAGCAAATTGCTATTTGTAAATTTTATTATTTTATTACGCACGCTTGCGCATCTATTTTTTATCAATATTATTTATTTTTACAATTAAACAAATTGATAAACATTTTTACTATATCTGCCTGTTTATAAGCAGTTTAGCACGGCAAAGTTAATACTTTATTTTTTAACGGCAAATTTTTATTGTTTTTTTTACATAATTTTCAGAATTAACAGAATACCTTAAATCCGGAAGGTTTTCACAACTCTGTGTCCCTCTGTGTCTCTCTGTGAAAAATAAATTTCACAGAGAGACACAGAACTTGTCCCGCCAAAGCGGTAGGCTTTCGCAAGACTTGTCCCGCCAAAGCGGGAGGGCGCAAAGGGTTTTTGAGACAGTCCCATTTCAAAAAAATTACAGGTAATTCGTTATTTCCTGTAAATTTTTTATTAATTTCGCAAAATTTTTAAACCGCAAAAAAAAACCATTCATAATTTTTTAACTCAAATAATGTAACTGTAATATTATGACATCCAAAGAGATACGTCAAAACTTTTTAGATTTTTTTGCATCAAAAAATCACCGCATCGTGCCCTCTGCGCCGATGGTTATCAAAGATGACCCTACGTTAATGTTCACCAACGCGGGGATGAACCAGTTCAAAAACATTATTCTCGGCAACGACCCGATAAAATATCCGCGCGTGGCAGACAGCCAAAAATGCCTGCGCGTGAGCGGAAAACACAATGA
>JAISWT010000150.1 GCA_031271005.1 Prevotellaceae bacterium
GTTTTTTTTCTTTAATGCAAAATTTTTTTTGAAAGTTTTTCAGTAGTTGTTAGTTATTAGAGTTTAGAGTTTAGTTATTAGAGTGTAGTTATTAGAGTGTAGTTATTAGAGTGTAGTTATTAGAGTGTAGTTATTAGAGTTTAGAGTTTAGTTATTAGAGTTTAGTGTTTTTTCTAATATCTAAACTCTAATAATTGTTAATTGCTAATTGCTAATTGCTAATTGTTTAGTCCGTTAGGACTTGAATATCAATAGAAAATCAGGTACAATTTTATTTTTGTCCGTAGGACATTAACCGATTTTTGTTAATTCCCTAACGGGAAAGGTTTGTGGACTTGTCATTTTTTTATTGATATTAATTCCCTAACGGGAAAGGAGGTAAGTTGTCAGTTTTTTGGGGACTTTTCAGGACATTTGGGGGCTTTTTGGGACAAAAACACAAAAGCACGGGGTAGTTCATTCTACCGCTTTGGCGGGAGTTCTTTTAATTGTTAATTGTAAAAAATATCTCTGTGTCTCTCTGTGAACCTCCCGCTTTGGCGGGACAAGTTCTGCGTCACTCTGTGAAATAAAAAGAATAAAGATTTCTTACGGAATACTGAAAAAAATAATTCGTTTGATATGTTTTTATTTAATCAAACTCTTTGTCAGATTCCGTACTTGCGAGTCGGTTGCTTCGTAGTCTTCGTAAGTTGGTGATTGAATGAAAGTTGCACGTTGCATTACGGCTTCAATGATGTCGCTCATTTGCAAAAAGCCAATTTTATTTTCTCGAAACGCACAATTTACAATTTCATTGGCAGCATTAAGAACGCAGGGCATATTTCCACCGCGCTTCATTGCCTCGAAAGCCAGATGTAGATTTCTAAATCGCACTGTATCAGGCTTTTCAAAAGTAAGATTTGAATATTTAGAAAAATCCAAACGCTCAAAATCGCTGGCAATTCTGTTGGGGAAACCGAGCGCGTACTGAATAGGCAAACGCATATCGGGCAAGCCCATTTGCGCTTTTATTGAACTGTCATCAAACATTACCATCGAATGAACGATGGACTGCGGATGTACCACTACATCAATCTTTTCGGGAGGCAAGCCGAACAGCCACTTTGCCTCAATCACTTCAAATCCTTTGTTCATCATCGAAGCGGAGTCAATGGTAATCTTCGCGCCCATTTCCCAGTTCGGATGTTTTAGCGCTTCTTGTGAGCTAACTTTTTGCAGTTCGGTCAGCGTTTTAGTGCGAAACGGTCCGCCGGAAGCCGTCAGAATGAGTTTTTCTACCGATTCAATATTTTCGCCTGCAAGGCACTGAAACACCGCCGAATGTTCGGAATCTACGGGCAAAATTTCGGCATGCGATTCGGCAACGAGTGCGTTAATCAGTTCCCCTGCCACTACCAGCGTTTCCTTGTTGGCAAGCGCAATGCGTTTGCCTGCCTTCACTGCGCGAATGGTGGGCAGCAAGCCCGAATAGCCGACCATCGCCGTAACAACAATGTCAATCGGTGTCATTTCTGCCACCTGCGCAATAGAGTCGTTGCCCGCAAAAACCTTCACCGGCTCGTTACGCAGCGCGTCTTTCAATGTTTGATAATGCGCAGGGTTGCCAATTACCACGAACTCTGGTTTGTATTTAAGCGCCTGACTGACAAGTAATTCTACGTTATTGTTGGCAGTAAGAGCATAAACCTCAAAGCGGTCAGGGTTGCGCTCAATCACATCAAGCGTCTGCGTTCCTATGGAGCCGGTAGAACCTAATATAGCAATTTGTTTTTTCAAAATATTTTATTTGTTAAGATTTTGTTAAAATTATGCTGTTCATATTTTTTCTGCTGTTCTCAGTTTTGCGCTGCGCGCACGCGGATTGCTTTCAATTTCTTTTTCTGTCGGCATTATTGGCTTGGTATTCAATGGTTTAAGCGGAGCAATCAAATTCCCGTAAAAATCTTTTTGTTGCTGTCCTTCAAAATTTCCTGTTCGGAAAAAGTTTTTCACCAGCCTGTCTTCGAGCGAATGATAGGTCAGCACAGAGAGCCGTCCGCGCTGTTTTAAAACGTCAATTGTTTGTTGCAAAAAACTTTTCAGCGCACTCAATTCATCATTAACTTCAATCCTGATAGCCTGAAACACAAGCATTAATTCTTTTTTGCTTTTTTCTTTTGAAAAAACAGGTTGCAAAATTTCTATCAAATGCTGCGTGTTGGTTATTTTCCGCTTAACTCTTTCATTTACAATAAGTTGTGCAATACGGCGTGCTTGCCGCAATTCGCCGTAACAGTAAAACATATCAGCCAGAGCCTCTTCTGCGTATGTATTGAGGATGCAGGCAGCGGTCAGGTCGCTTTTTTGGTTCATTCGCATATCAAGAGGCGCATTGAACCTGAACGAAAAGCCGCGTTCTGCACTGTCGAAATGATGAAACGAAACTCCCAAGTCAGCCACAATTCCATCAACTTTTTCGATATTGTGGTAGCGCAAAAAGTTTTTCAGGAACTTGAAATTGCTGTGTACAAAGGTAAAACGCGGGTCGCTGATAGCATTTTGCGCGGCTTCTGCATCGCGGTCGAAGGCAAGCAGGCGCCCTTCCGTTCCCAGCTGTTGCAAAATGGCACGCGAATGTCCGCCGCCGCCAAAAGTAACATCAACATACGTTCCGTCCGGCTGAATATTCAGTCCTTCAACGGTTTGATGCAGCAAGGCAGGGATATGATACAGGTTGTTCATTAGTTTGCTGTGTTTGCCTACAAATTTATTTTCCTGTCTTTTGGGTATTTTACAGAATAAGCAAATCTATATTCGCGACTTTCGCCTGCGGGCAGGTTTGTTTCCCAAGTGATTACGCCTGTCTCCACTTTATTGACGTGAGGCTCGGTGATTTCTTTTTTCAGAAGTTCTACCTCAATGTCTTTTTGTTGCGAAACGGGGTACTGGTCTTTTAGAACAAGTAAAATCGGCTTATTTTGATTATTTTTCACAGAAATTTTGTAGGTCAAAGTAAGCTGTGTATTGCTCGAAAGGAGTTTAACGGAACTGTAATCTGTTAATTTTTCGCGCTTTACAGTGATTCGTTTTTCTGTTCCGAGCGTAACGGAGAGCGTTTTTTGCGCCGACTGCGCATTGAGAAAAGTTTGCCCTACAAACGTGCCGTCATACGTTACATTTGCCATTCCGTTCAGCAAATTCAGTTTTTCCCAGTTGGTAAATTCGGCGATAAGATATACGCTTTCGTCAAGTTTCGGCGCACAATAATATTTGTATGTTGCCTGTAACTCGCTCTTTTTCAGGTCAATAATCTGCTCTTTGCCGTTTCCGGGAATTGTGTATGGCAAATCAATTTTATATTCTTCGCTGATTTGTTTTTCCTGTGCAAGTACGTAATCTTCCATTTTCTTTGTGGTAACCAGCACTACTCCATTTGCGCCTCTGCTGCCGTATATTGCTGTGGCGGAGGCATCTTTCAACACATTAACACTCAGTATCATATCCGGTGAAATGTCTTCTATTCCGCCTTCTATCGGCGCTCCGTCAACAACATACAAGGGCTGCTCATTTGCCGAGAGCGAAGCCCCACCCCTTACCTTGACAGCGCCATAACCGATAGCAACAACTTCCTGCAATTCGGAGTTTTCCTCATACGAAATTGTGTTTTGCGTAGCCGGCGCTTGATTTCTGGCTTGCTGATAATCAACATAGTTCAAGAACCACGTTTTGAAAAGCGGCGCGTCTTTTCCGCGCGAGGGCTGCGCGGTGGATAGCGTCAGTTTCACTTTTTCCCAGTCAAGCCCTGTGGTTTGGCGCACTTTTGAGCGGCTCTGCAAAATTACGGGCTTGTCGGTGGAGGCAATATTCATATCGTAATAAGGCGTCCAGCCTGCCGCTTCAGTGTAGTAAGTAACTGTAACAGTGGCGTTTGCAGTCATCGGCGCAACAAGCGAGAGTTTTAAGATGCCCGATTTTGTGCCGTTTTTGGCGCTTTCCTGTTTGAGTTGAGCATTCAGGCGTGAAATCGTTTTTTGTATTTCCGTCAGTTTGACGCTGTCTGTAAAAACAGATTG
>JAISWT010000204.1 GCA_031271005.1 Prevotellaceae bacterium
CAAGACGGTTTCATCGGGCAAAAGCGTAACTTCACCAATATCAGCGTTTTGCACGTTAATAAACTGCGTTTTATAACCCAAAAAACTGACTTTGAGCAGATAATCGCCTTCTTTAGCCGCAATTGAAAACCTGCCCAAACTGTCGGTTACTGCGCCTGCAACAAGCGCACTGTCAGCGCGTTGCAGCAACGCAAGGCTCGCAAATTCGAGCGGCGCAGAAGTTGCGCCGTCAATGATTTTGCCGGAGTAGGTTTGCGCTGATAAAATGTTAAAAGAAAGAAATACAAAACCGATTATTACATATTGTTTCATTGTATTTGCAAATTTATATTCGGCTTATAATACCAGTCTTCCAAACATTTTTCAAGCATATTCGGCACTTTTTGGACACATTGACACAAGATAAATTTCCCATTTTCATACTGATTTTTCAAACGAAACCATGGACAATATCCCGAACAGACTGGCAATAAAAAACATTCTCTACATTCTTGATTGTAATAAAATTTGCTGCCCAGTAGGTATCTAAAAAATAAAGAACTGTTAGTTAGATTTGCATCCTGAATATAACCTACAATTTTAGAATTGTCCGAAACATCATTCCAACATTTATATATTTCTCCTTTTGGACCAATAATATAAACATTATTCATTGTAGCGACACAACCTTCATTACATTTTAATTCTGGGTAAATACCACCTTCAATTATGTCATTTTTGCGCAGTTCGTAAAATAATTTTTGCGCTTCCCATTGAGAAATGGCAGCATGTGATAATTCCGTTCCATTTTGATTCTCCATTCTCAATATACCTGGATATATATATAAGTTTTTTCCACTCCATTTTTTTATAAGTTCTTTTTGAATTGGCACAAAATTATTAATGTTCATATTGTCAATATTGACTCTTATTGAAACTTGAGTGTTGGGCAATTCATTCAAAATGTTATCATGTTGTTCATTAATATATCATAACTTCCCTCTCCTGTAACTTTTTGTCTTCTAATGGTATCGTGTCTTTCTTTTTTACCGTCAAGCGTTATTTGAATAGTATCAAGCGGATGTTTTTTGAAAAAATCAAGAATTTTATCAGTAAAATAAAAACCATTTGTAACAATGGTATGATATTTTATAGGTATGTTTACTTCGTTTTCAATCCTGTCGACAATTTTTTTAATTATATTAAATGCAAGCAAAGGCTCGCCTCCATACCATGTTATGGACAATTCTTTTGCAATTTCATGTTTTCTGATGAAAGTTAATAAATGTTCAATGGTTTCATCAGACATATTTTCGCCTCTCTTTCCTTCTTCAAAACAATACGGACAATCGAAATTACAGGATAAAGTAGGAACAAGTGTTAAGCCCAAAGTTTTTTGAGAATATGTGATTGTATCTTCCTCAAATTGACGTTCTAATAGATAATCGTCATCCTCATTTGCCACAACAAGAATCTTATTTTTTACAAACAAACTTATTAAAGATTCGTCAAATTCATTAATCAAAGAAGAATCCTTTTTTATCTCCGAAATAAATTCAAATAATTCTTTAGTCAATTTCAAAAAAGAATTTGTTCTTGAGCAATAAATTAAAAATTCTCCCTTTGATGATACAAAGGTATAAATATATTTTGACAATTGATATTTCATAAATTTTTTTAATGTAATTTTGGATAAAAATTAAAAAAAAAGTGTATATGACATAAACAGTTACACCATATACACTTCTCTACATTACTTGCTACTAATTACCCTTGCTGCCGCCAATGTGCCAGAGTTCGAGCCGCACTTACAAACGCAACCTGCAACACCTCCAACTATTTTTGCAAGTTGGTTGTTGGCTAATTTATCGTTTTCTTTCAAAACAACAACGTCATTAATTGAAAATTTTGTCTTTTTCATTTTATTACTTGTTTAAAAAAATTAATAATTATGCCCCATCTTTTCAAAGAGTTTGGCGCTTTTTCTCTTTCGTTTTGCAAAACTTTTGTTTCAAATTCCTTTCTTTTGCATTGTACACTACAAAATACTCAAAATTTTTCAACGCTGCAAAGGTAAATACAATAATTTTAACCGCAATATTTTTTCTGTTGTATTTTACCACTTTTCTGTTGTATTTTACCCACTTTAGTCTGTAAAAAAAACTTTTCCATTTCATGTGCTTGTAAATCAATGATTTTCATGTAATTTTCCCTTGTAAATTCTTTCAAGGAACGCTGTATTACGCTTGATAATCCCGAAAATTTTTATTCGTTTGTGTATAATTTAAAATTTTATGTTATTTTTGCCACAAAAATTTTAGACCAAATATATGATAATAATTTAAGTGCAACCGGCACGCATCTAATGATAATAATTTAAAGAAAAGTAATAGTTTATGGAAACAAACACGCATCTTGGGCATAATGTAAGGTGTTTACGCAAAATTTTGGAAATTAAGCAAAGTGTTATTGCAGAGGCGATTGGTATGTCGCAGCAACAGTATTCAAAACTGGAACAAAAACAGATTATTGACGATGAAACTCTGGAAAAAATTGCCGTTGCGATGAATATTACTGTTGAGACAATCAAAAATTTTTCGAAAGAAATGGCAATCTACATTTTTTCAAATACGCTGCACGATAAGTCCGCCTCAGTGAACCATCCTGCTTTTGTGGAAAACGGATTGTGGAGAGAATTGTGTGACAAACTTCTCAAACAAATTGCCTCGCTAAAAACGCTGTTGGAAAAGCAATAAGCCTATTTTTACGAGCATTCTTCCCGCAGAAATTCCACAGGATAATCTTTGCGAGGCACGCCGCGCCGCAGTCCATGGCATCGCGCTGGGGATTAGTTGCATTGTTGTTTATAATCTGTTTAATTCGTCGCTTGCCTGCTCGCCTTTGTACTTGCTGCGAGCGGTATTGAAATTGTAACTTATTGATATATTGATATTTCTTGTGTTGGCATCTTTCCATTTGTGAGTTTCAATACAGTTCATTATTAGGAAAGATTTTTGTTTTTCGGTGTTGAAAATATTTTCTGCGCCTATGTTAATTCGTAGTTTTTTATTGAAAACAAGTTTTGAAAGATAAATATCTGTACAGAAAAAATCATAAGTATAATCAATTCCATTGTACCCGCGAGTGTTGTAAGTGCATGTTACAATAACAGAAAAATCTTTGGGAAACAAAAAACTGTTTTTCAACGTGGTGAAAAGCACAGGTTTGTTGTACGTCAGCAGTGGATTTCCGAGTTTGTAAAAATTTTTACTTAAATTCAACTCTAATGATGGATCCCAAAATCTTATTTTGGGCGAATATACCGCTGATACATAGAGGTTTTGGGTTTTTGGAAAGTTTGTTGGTTGAAAAAATACCACTTCGTCCGAAAGCAAAGCAGGGACAAAGGCAATCAAATTTTTGGTCATATTGTACGCAACGGAAGTTTGCAAATCCTTCCACACAAGTATATATGATAAAGTATTGGTAATGGTTGGTTTAAGATACGGATTGCCTCCTTCGTATGTGTATGGAT
>JAISWT010000238.1 GCA_031271005.1 Prevotellaceae bacterium
CTCCTAAAAAATAGATTATTTTAGGCGGACAAGTTTTCAAAAGCGCAGTTTACTAATGTAAATGAGCATTTTGAAAATGAAGTCCAACGACAAATAAGCAGTTTTTAGGAGTTCCCTAATGTTGTTGCCCTCCTCCGCCCTGTGTGCCGCCGCTTGAATTGCCGCCTGCTTTTAGGTCATCATTTGAGATGCCGCGCTCGGCTTTCTTGATTTCGGCTTTCATTTCGCCAAAACGGAAACTTACAGAGAGGCGAAAATCGCGCGTAAGTTGCCGACTGCTATATCTTGTATTGTAAATATTATCTTCCCATCTGCTGCCGGAGAATGAGCGATATTTCTCAAACGGATTTGTTGCCTGAAGGGAAACCGTCAGTTTGTCGCCTTTGAGGAAACTGCGCGAGAGCGAAAAATAGTAATAATACCACGTATTTCCTTTAAATTTATAGCCTACCCATGGCGTTTGTCCGCCGCCGCCGGTATTAAATTTCAATTTCCATGGCATCGTAACATTTGCGCCGCCCCATGCATTAAGGCTATAAGAGTTGTATTCGTAAGATGCATTTTTGAACATTACGTATGACGCATTGCTTTGCAGCCAGAGGCGCAGCCATCGTGCAGGATTATAATTGACGTAAATATTTCCGCCAAAACGCTGATTTATTCCAATATTGTCATAAGTCTGCGTAATAATGCCCGTATTTTCGTCCATTAGAGTTATGCTTTCGATAGAATTAAGCACGGTGCCTGAGGAGAGCGAAAAATTCATATTGAATTTTTGTTTAAGCAGTCCGTAATTCAAGGAAACGTTGTGGCTGCGTTCGGGTTTCAGGTCGGGGTTGCCGTAGGAGATGCTGTAAGGGTTGCTGTCGTCAATGTAAGGGTTTAAGTACCAGATACTTGGACGCGAAATGCCGTTTGAATAACTCAGCCGTAATGTGTTTGCATCATTTATTTTATAACTTAATGATAATGACGGAATTAGCGAAACAAAACCAGCCTGAAAATTTCTCTGCGCATTGTCCGGAAAACGCACGTCCGAGTTTGTACCTTCAAGACGTCCGCCTGCACGTATACTGAAATTGTTCAACTTGAAAGTGTACGAGGCATAGGCGCCAAAAATATGCTGATAATATTTTAAATCGTTGTTGCCGTGCGGGCGAATGGAGTCAATGTCATATTCATCGGTCCAAGGGTTATAAAGTTTATAGGCGTTGTCGCTCGAATTGATGCGCAAAATATACTTCAACCCCGCTTCTATCACGTGTTTGCTGCTGTCAAACGGCTCGGTGTAATCAATTTGGAAAGTGTGTTCGTCCGATTTCCCCAAACTGACATATTTCATATCCATCTCTCTGGTATTCAGCAAATTAGGATAAAGCGTGTCGTTTTTTATAATGGAAATATTGCTGGTATTGTTTGGCGACAAATCGAAAAGATAGGAAAGTGTCAGCAGTTGTTCGGGTTTTCGGAATGTGCGCTGATAGTCAATGTTCCCGCTTATTCCGTAATATGAATTTGTGTTGTTTGTCCACGAATTATACGCCGAAACGGTTTCGTTCAATTCGTTTCTCATGTACGTTTGCGAAAAAGTGTTTGGCGAGCGGTTTTTTCCGCCGTTCACTCCCAGCGATGCGCTGACCAGGTTCAGAGAGTCAAATTCGTAACTTGTCTCAAGATTTCCATATACATAATCGCCTTTGTAAGCGCTTTCGCCGTGGGTATCGGAATATTTGTAGGGCATATTTTGTCCGTAGTTTTCGGTGTGGCTGTAGTTCCACGAAGGCGAGCCGTACTGTCCCCAGTTCATATTTGCTGTAACGCCAAATTTGCCGACTTTTGTTTGCAGATATGCACCCGCGCCCAACTGTCCTTTGGTGCTTGCCGACAGGCGAACACTGCCCGTGTAGCCCTGCAAGGCGCTTTGAGTAACGATGTTAAGAATCGCAGTAACGCCTTCGGCATCGTATTTTGCGCCGGGGTCTGTGATTACTTCGATTTTTTTGATAGACGATGCGGGCATAGATTTCAACACATCTTTCGGATTTTTGGTAATCATATTTGATGGTTTGCCGTTGAGGTAAATTTTGAAACTTGACGACCCTTTTACCTTGATTTCATCATCTTGGTCAACTGTTACCAAGGGCACTTTGCGCAACATCTCTATCACTGTGTTTGTTTTGCTTTCGGGGTCTGCCTCCACGTTGTAGCCTATTTTGTCGATGTCCTGGGTAACAAGCGGCGCGGTTGCAAACACCTGAACATCAGCAAGTTCGTTACTCGCCTCTTTCATCGCAAATTTGCCGGCATCAATTTTTCTATTGTCGGCAAGTTCAATTTTATTCAAAATGGCTTCCATTCCAACTGCCTCAATATGAATAAGATACGAGCCGCTATCAAGCGCGACATCAAATTCGAATTTGCCACCTGCATCGGCAGCAGCGCGTTTGAGAAAATCCTGTGAAACGGAGTCCTTTTTCAGCGAAATAGTTGCATAAGGCACTCCATAGCCCGACTCTTCCTCTGTTACAACGCCTTTTAGCGTGTAGTTTTTTGTTGCTGTTTGAGCAAAAATGGAGGTAGAAACGCCCAATAGCAGAAACAGTAACACGATTTTAATATTCATTACAAAAAATTTTATGGCGGCAAAGGTATATAAAAGTCTGCACATATATTTCTGAATATAAGAATGTTTAACACAATTTATAGAATATAAAAACAGTAAAATGTACGATATAAACGCACAGATTATTGGCAGAACGCGCCACAATGATGTGGAGTGCATAACAGGTTATCTATCAATCGCTACACTGAAATTTGAAAAGATATATACCTTTTGAGCGAAACGAGTACTCGTTTTTGGCAGGGATTATTTTTTCCGTTTATTTTTTTTCAATGCCTCATTAATCAGGTACAGAATTTGCCCATTGACCGACCGAAATTCGTCAGCCGCCCACTTTTCTACTGCCCGCATCGTGTCTGTGTCTATGCGCAGGACAAAAGTTTTTGTTTTATTTCCTAAATTCTCTGCCACAGTAATTATTTATCTAATTTTTTCAAAATTTCCTGAATTTCAGCAGGTTTTTGAGCGCTGATTAAAATGCGTTTGCCGTTTTTGAGTTCGAGTTGCAAGCCGATATTTCCGTTAATAACATAAGCGGTTTCGTTGAGAAATGATTTTCTAAAACCAAAAATTTTAAACATTTTCGACGAAAACAGCGCCAACGACCGACTGATAGAAGAACTGAAAGTACAACCGACTTTAACTGTCGCTGAATTGGCAAAACTTGTGAATAAAAGCGAAACAACAATAAAACGTTATTTAAATGAATTGCAAGCAGAAGGCAGATTAAAACGAATTGGAGGAAGAAAAACAGGACAGTGGCAAATTCTGCCATAAAAATGATACTTTAAAATGATACTTTAAAACGTCAGGATAAAATGTTTTCAATTAAAGGGAACTCCTAAAAACTATATTATTTTAGGCGGACAAGTTTTCAAAAGCGCAGTTTACTAATGTAAATGAGCATTTTGAAAATAAAGTCCAACGACAAATAAGCAGTTTTTAGGAGTTCCCTAAATATTTTTATCAAAACGCTGTTTATTATCAAAAAAAGTTGTAATTTTGCGGGGTAAGTTTTTTCTGTAGAAATAAATAAAATAAACAAAATAAAATAAGTATGTTATTAAGCATTTTATTACAGGCTGCTGCGGTGTCGGGTCTCGCAAAGATGGGCGCAGCATTTGGTGCAGGTCTTGCAACAATAGGTGCAGGCTTGGGAATCGGCAAAATTGGCGGACAGGCAATGGACGCCATCGCACGCCAGCCCGAATCTGCGTCTGATATTCGTTCCAATATGATTGTAATTGCGGCTCTGATTGAAGGCGTAGCATTGCTGTCGCTGGTGGTTTGTATTTTGGCAATAGTGTTATAAACAGTTGATATGGAATTATTTACACCCGAATTGGGATTAATCTTCTGGATGCTCATCCCTTTTTTGGTTGTCTTTATTGTGCTGGCAAAGTTTGCGTGGCCTGCCATTCTGAAAGGCGTAGAAACGCGCAGTAAGTTTATCGAAGATTCTATAACAGCGGCAAAAGAGGCAAACGAGCGTTTGGAGAACATCAAAGAAGAAGGCGAGAAGATACTTTCGCAGGCGCGTACCGAGCAGTTGCAACTGCTTTCGGAGGCAAGAACTCTGCGCGAAAAGATGCTTGCCGAAGCCAAAGCCGCCGCCGCCGCCGAAGGCGAAAAGATACTGCAAAAGGCAACCGAAGATATTGCGAGAGCCAAAAACAACGCATTGGGCGAGATACGCGCCGAAGTTGCCGCGCTCTCTGTCGGAATTGCCGAAAAAGTTCTGCGCAAACAGTTAGACAACAGGCAACAGCAAACAGCAATGATTGACAGGATGCTTGAGGAAATGAACATCAATAAAGCGTAAGTTATTATGAACGAAGGACTTATATCTTCTCGTTATGCAAAAACGCTGTTGCTGTTTGCACGCAAACAGCAGGCTGAAGATGTTGTATATCAGCAAGCGTTGCAAATTGCAAAAATTTGTGAGCAGGACAGACGGTTGAAGAAAATTCTGGCAGACCCAATTCTTTCAAAAAACGATAAAATCCGGATAATTGGAACTGTATTAAACGGCAATATGTCGCCCGTTTTAAAGATCTTTGTCGATACGGTATTAGAAAATGAGCGCGAAAATTACTTGCAGCGTATTTGCTTGAGATACATTGATTTATATCGGAAGCAACATAATATTCACCATGCCCGTCTTACAACCGCCGAAGTTGTGGACTACGCAATTATAGAGAAGCAAATCGTGGATTTGATAAACTCTGTTACGGGCGGCAGCGTAGAAATTCAACACGAAATTGACCCCGACATCATTGGTGGTTTCATGATTGATGTGGATTCAATGCGCATAGACGCTACGCTGGCAACGCAACTGAAACGGACAAAAGACGGGTTTGACGAAAAAAACAAACTAATAATTAACAATTAATAATTAATAATTCTTTATCCCTTTGATAATTAAGAAATGAAGGAATTAAGAAATTATTAATTGTTAAAAGCCGTATGACAGATTTTGCAGCAATAGATTTTGAAATAGCCAATAAACAACTTTCGAGTGTTTGCAGCAGAGGCGTGCGCAGCAATTGCCCTGACTGTATTATAGACTACCAAGAAGTGTGCAAATTTACGCGATAAGTTCAAACGGTTTGTTGCGTTTGTTTACGATGACTGATATATTCGGACGGCGTAAGCCCTGTAATCTTTTTAAAGACCTGATTGAAAGTAGGTTGATGCCTGAAACCAACAGATGTATATATGTACTGCATATTGTATTTTTGGTCAATATTTTGTTCAAACATCACTTTCACGTGGTCAATTCTATAAGTATTTACAAGATTAACAAAGTCTGTATTGCCTTCCTGTTTCAGTGTGTTCAAGATGTGATGCGTACTGCAATTGAGCATTGATGCCAATTTTGCAGGCGAGAAGCCGGGGTCGCAATAAGGCTTCTCCTCTTCCAAAATACGAATAATTTCGCGATAAGTTTTTTGACACTCAGGCTCATCACCTGCCTGCTCTTGTCCCTGTTGCAGCGCTTCAAACAAATTTTCCCCGCTTGGTGCAGTATAAAGCGCTAAACTCAACACAATAAACAGCAACATTGCCGATGCAAACGCCACTTGCGTAACCAGCGCCATCAATTCCTGTGAAAGAGAGAATACATCAATGTTAGAGAAAAACAGTGGCGACAGCAGGGTTAATACAATTCCAAGCATAGAGATTCCGCCCCAAAGCACGCTCCGTCTGTCTCTCACAAATGCAATTGCACCCATAGGCGGCAAAAAGAAATAGACCATTATAGCCGCACAGCCTTGCAGGTAAAAAATTACAGACATTGACAAAGTAAATATCGTAATTATTACAAGATACATACGAGTGGAAATCCGTATAAAATCCATATTGTAGAATTTTAGCCCAAACAAGAACGTGAGGTGCAGACAGGACACCGCTCCGCACGCCACAGCCAGCGACCAATGGTTGAATTTAAAAAAAACTACGAGGTACACCGCAAACAGCGCAGCCATCATAGACAGAAATAGAGCAAGTAATTTCTTCATTACAAATACATTTTAATGAATAGCGGATATAATACCTAAATTTATTGTAACTGTTTAAAGGTTAGTTTATTAGTAAAAATTTTAAAATCCTGTATAACTGATTGGTTTTGCTGTATTTATTAAATATTTTAGGTATCATATACTACATTCGTTTACATTTTAAATCTATTATGAAATTATATCGGAACTTCTAAAATTTAGCACAAAGTAATTTGATTTTTTAAAAGAGCCGAAGCCCGCGATAAATCTTCAAAAAAAATCGTTATAAAGTTATAATAAAAATTTGTTACAGCCTAAATTTTTCGCAAAAAAATCTCCGCTCATCTATTTACTTATATATTTGTATATCAGCATTTTGAGAGCGGTTATATTTTTTTCAGTACCACCGCGCTTCTTGCGGGCAAATAGAGTTTTAGCCATTCTTTATCACCGATTGCCGACGGGTCGTAGGCGGTGAAATGCTCTATCCTGTCATTTGTAAATCCAAATCCTCCAAAATCGGGGTTGTCAGTGTTCAAAACTACTTTGTATTTTCCGGGCTCTGCCAGAATGCCGTAATCGCTGAACGATTTCTCGCCGTTAAAATTGAACACAAACACGAAATCTCCGCGCTGATATGCAGTAACGTGGTCGCCTTCGTTGTCCCAGATTTTGTAATTTGAGAGGCGATTAAATTCCGGTACGCTGTTAATCAGCCCTATCATCGCCTTGTCGAAGAGCCAGAGGGCACGGTACATATATTCGCCGTTATCAACGAGGTCCCATTGTCGCCGCGCATATTTGTAGTTCCAGTTATTGCCTTGCCGCGGGAAATCAATCCATTCAGGGTGTCCAAATTCGTTGCCCATAAAGGTCAGATAGCCACCGTTCATTGTAGTTGCCGTTATCAGTCGTATCATTTTATGCAGCGCTATTCCTCTGTCGACCAGCAGCGTGGTGTCGCCGCGTTTCATGTGCCAGTACATATCTGCGTCAATAAGTCTGAATATAATCGTTTTGTCGCCCACAAGGGCTTGGTCGTGGCTTTCGGCATAACTGATTGTGCGCTCATCAAGACGGCGGTTGTTCATTTCCCAATAAATATGCCCTGCTTTCCAGTCTTCTTCGCGTACTTCTTTAATGTATTTTATCCAAAAATCAGGTTCGCCCATTGCCAGACGGAAGTCGAAGCCTATGCCGCCGTCTTCTATTTTTCTCGCCAGTCCGGGCATTCCGCTCATATCTTCAGCCACAGTGATGTGGTTGCTGTCAAGTTCGTGTATAAGTTTATTTGCCAGAGTGAGATAGCAAATAGCGTCTCCGTCCTGATTGAGGTTGTAATAACTGTCGTAATTAGAGAAGTCTTCTCCCAGCCCGTGCGAGCGGTATAACATTGATGTTACGCCGTCAAATCGGTATCCGTCAAAGTGGTACTCTTCGAGCCAGAACTTGCAGTTGGACAGCAGGAAGTGCATCACTGCGGGTTTTCCGTAGTCAAAGCACAGCGAATCCCATGCGGGGTGTTCGCGTCTGTCGCCGCCATGAAAATATTGATATGGCGTTCCGTCAAATCGTCCTAAACCTTCAATTTCGTTTTTCACGGCGTGTGAATGAACGATGTCCATAATAACTGCTATTCCTCGTCCGTGTGCGTCATCAACCAGCGCTTTGAGGTCTTCGGGAGTTCCGAAGCGCGAGGAGGCAGCAAAGAAACTCGAAACGTGGTACCCAAACGAGCCGTAATAAGGGTGCTCCTGTATTGCCATCAGTTGAATACAGTTATATCCGAGTTCTTCTACGCGCGGCAACACGTTAAGACGAAATTCCTCATAACTTGCCACCTTTTCCTCGGCGCTTCCCATCCCGATATGCGCTTCGTAGATAAGCAGCGGGTCTTTTTTAGGGCTAAATTTTTTGTTCTTAAAAACAAAATTCTTTTCGGGCTGCCACACTTGTGCGCTGAAAATCTTAGTCTGCTCGTCTTGTACAACGCGGCGCGTCCAAGCAGGGATGCGCTCGCCACTGCCGCCGTTCCATTCCACAATCAGTTTATAGAACTGCCCGTGCTTCAAAGCATTTTTGGGCAGCAGTATCTCCCAGTTCCCTTCGCCAACAGCGTTCAATCTGTAATCGGCAGTTTTTTGCCAACCATTGAAGTCGCCGGTCATATAGATGGCGGTGGCATTGGGCGCCCATTCGCGAAAAACCCATCCTTCCGGAGTTCTGTGCAGCCCAAAATACAAGTACCCTGAGGCGAAATCGGTCAGAGGCACGGAACCTGTCAAGCGTTTTTCGGTATTCAAAAAATACTCGTATCGCCCCCAAATTGCTCCCGCAAACGGAGCAAGGTATGGGTCAGACCTTACAATTGGCAAAATTTCCATATCGTTATTTAAATTTACTGTTTATTTGTGCAAAAATAATCAAAATAATTCATTATTCATTATTTGTTGCTATTTTTTTTGTCCACACCAGCCTCATCCATGTTAATCACTTACTAATTCAACTTTCGCAAGTTCCTTAACTTGCTGATTTACAATAAAAAAAGTAGCATTTTATTTTGTTAAGTCACTGATTTTTAGTAACTTTGTGTTGTAAAAACAAAAAAAAATGCTACACGACAAAAGTACTGAAATTATTTCAGAACTTAAAAGCTATTTCAGTTCTAACGAAAAAATATTTCAAACTCTGTTTTCAGAGTTGCGTTCTTTGAAAATTTCTGACAAATTTTTTGTGTCAGTTGATAAAATTAACACAAAATACCTTGGTTATCA
>JAISWT010000030.1 GCA_031271005.1 Prevotellaceae bacterium
CTGATTTAAATCAGGGACAATATCAGGGAGGAGGTCATGATATGCGCCCCGGAAATGATTTTGCTGCCGACCTCGCGTTTTACTATCAAAAACCTGTGGAACTTACAACAGGAGACGGACGATTTGGCGCCGGTATTAATATTTCAAATATAGGCTCAAAAATTTCGTACGAGGAAGGTACAAGTTATTTTATTCCTGCGAATTTGCGTCTGGGCGCGTCTTTTGACTATCCTATGGACGAGTACAACCGAATTTCAGTAAGCGCGGATATTAACAAACTGCTTGTGCCGTCTGTGCCGCGTATACATACAGATGAATCTACAAATGATTTTGAAAAACGTATGCGGGAGGACTATTATGATCTTTCGCCCATTGCAGGAATTTTCAAATCCTTCTCTGACGAGCCAAACGGCGCGAAAGGTGAATTGCGCGAAATAATGTGGTCGGCAGGCGCGGAATATGCCTACAACAATCAGTTCTTTGTTCGGGCAGGCTATTTCAACGAAAGCAAATATAAAGGCAACCGCAAATTTTTCACCGCAGGCTTGGGTTTCAAACTCAATGTATTTGAACTCAACGCCGGTTATGTCATTTCCGTTGCGCAACAAAATCCGCTTGACCAAACGCTGCGAATTTCCCTGTCGTTTGATTTGAACGGGATTAAAAATTTGGCGTATTAACGAACGGCACAGCACGCAATAAATTCTTGGAACTTATTGATAATGACTATATTACAGTTCCAATATTTTGAAAAAATAAAAGACAGAAACAGCAGAGCGCTATGAATTTCCGAACAGGTTTTGGTTATGATGTTCACCGTTTTGCCGAGGGACGTAACTTGTGGTTGGGCGGTATCAAAATTGCCCACCACGCGGGTCTGCTTGGACACTCTGATGCCGATGTGCTGATTCACGCACTGTGCGACGCGCTGTTGGGCGCGGCAAATTTGCGAGATATAGGGTATAATTTCCCCGACACATCGGCAGAGTTTGTCGGCATAGACAGTAAAGTTTTACTGGAAAAAACCGCCCGTATGCTCAAGGCAAAGGGCTACTTTTTTGGAAACGCCGATTGTACCATCGTTGCTGAGCAGCCAAAAATAAACCCATACATACCCGAAATGCAAAAAACGCTTGCCGCAATTCTGGAAACTGACCCCGACAATATCTCCATCAAAGCAACTACAAACGAAAAGATGGGCTTTGCCGGACGCGAGGAAGGTATTGTGGCATACGCAACAGCGCTTATTTACAAATAATTACGAACTTTTTCTCTGCCTGAGCGCTTCGTACATCGCAACGCCAGCCGCCACTGATACGTTTAAAGATTCTATTGTTCCCAAAAGAGGAATCGCGGCTTGCGAGTCGCACAGTTTTAAAATTTCGGGCGAGATACCTTCGTCTTCTGCCCCCAAAATCAGAGCCACAGGCTCGGTGTATGATACGGATGTGTAATCCGTATCTGCTTTTTCGGTAACAGCAACCAGTTTTAAGCCGCTGTCGGAGAGAAATCGCAGGGTGTTTTTCAGATTTTGTACGCGACACATCGGAACTGTGAGCAACGCGCCTGCCGATGTTTTCACCGCGTCAGCATTGATTGCCGCACTGCCTGTTGTCGGCACAACCACAGCATCAACGCCCGCACAGGCGGCAGTACGAACTATCGCACCAAAGTTGCGGACATCAGTAATGCTGTCGAGTACAATGATATACGGCATCTGTCCCTGCTCAAAAAGCAGAGGAACGATGTTTTCTATATCCTGAAATTCAACAGGCGAAATAAACGCAATTGCCCCCTGATGATTTTTAGAGGTCAGTTGGTTGAGTTTTTCCGGAGGGACTTTACTTACAGGTATGTTTGCCGAACTGATTGCCGCAAACAGTTCGCGCTGCAACTGATTGCTCATATCGCGGCGCAGCAAAATTTTTTCTATTGCTGTGTTGCTTCTGATAGCCTCAATTACAGCATGAATCCCAAAAATCATTTCCCTTTCGGGACGGCGTTGAGTTTTATACATATTTAAATTAGTGGTTAGTGGTTAGTGGTTAGTGGTTAAAATTCTAATAACTGAAAACTTGTTCGTTTATGTTTCACTCCGCTTGAATTTCGAGGAGTTTTTCGTTTTCGCATCTGAAAATTCGTCCCGGAAATTTCACTGTCCAGTTCAAATTATGCGTTGCCATAACCACGGTTGTAGCGCTTTGCCTGCAAATTTGGTGCAGCAGTTCAACCAGTTCCTGCCCTGTTTCCTGGTCGAGGTTGCCTGTCGGCTCGTCAGCCAGAATCAGTTTGGGCGAGTTCAGCAGTGCGCGGGCAATTACGATGCGCTGCTGCTCGCCACCCGAAAGTTGGTGCGGCATTCTATAGCCGCTTGCCGCCATTCCCACTTTTGCAAGCACATCTCCAATCTGCTCTTCAATATCTGTTTTGCGCTTCCAGCCGGTGCTGCGCAATACAAATTCGAGATTATCGTGCGCATTGCGGTCTATAAGCAACTGAAAATCCTGAAAAACGATGCCCGTTTTGCGGCGCAGTCTGGCTGTCAGTTTGTTGGACATGCGGCGCAAATTGTAGCCCAGAATACTCGCTTCGCCGCTTTGAATTGCAAGTTCGGCATAAAGTGATTTTAGAAACGAACTTTTGCCACTGCCCACCTTGCCCAGCAAATAGACAAATTCACCCTCGTATATTTTTATGTTAACATCTTCTAATACAGGCACTTTTTGATGACTCACCGTTACGTCTTCATACTCAATCAACAGTTTTTTTTCGTCTTCGTTCATTGTTTTTTTTATTTAAAAATATTTTCTTAAATTAACAATTAATAATTAATTCCGTTTAATTCTTTCCATTTTTTCATAAATTCCGGCAGTTCCCACATCAGATTATAGTTCAAATCGAGGAAAACCTGAACGGAATATCCCGATGCAATAATTTCATTATCAGGAATTAATGTTATTTTATAATCAAAAATCAGTTTAGCCGCATCAGTCGGTCGGTATGCAATTTCTACAAGTGCTCGGTCTTTGTATCGCAGCGGACGTTTGTAGTCAAAATGCAGTTCTACCAGTGGCGCGTAAAAGCCCTGACTGTGTATATACAGGTATTCAAGCTTGTATTCCCTGCCAAACTTTTCTCGTGCATCTTCAAAATACAGCGCATAATTGCCGTGCCACACAATGCCCATAGAATCTACCTCGCTAAAACGCACTGCAATTTCGGTTTCTGTTGATAATCTTGTCATTGATTATAGCATTTATTTTTCGTCGTAAAAAACAGCCTTCGTGTTATTGAACGCTTTTGTTGGTTAGTACAACTTTCATTTTTCCTGCCGCTATCCTGTTAGCGCCACATAAAACGCTGGCTTTCAATAAAATAACATTCCCAACTTCTGCTTCCACCGCTATTTCGGTTACAATTTCGCTGTTGATTTCGGGCAGCGCAAAAATTTCAAAGTCATTTAGCGAGCCAATCATTCCTATCATAACAGGCTGATTTATATTAAAATAGCCTAAACGCGCGGCACAGGTTTGCGCCACGTTCTCAATAATTCCACTTTGCGTAAAGTAACTGTTTTCTACAAAAATATTGTCTTTTTGTATAAAAAAAGAGGTTTTTGTTATCAATTTGTTGCAAAAGAGCAATTTCCCTACCATTACAAATGGCGGACGCTGAGGAATAAGTGTTTGGGCATCAATTTCCATATCTTTTGCAAAAATAATATTAAATTTTCAAATTACACACAAACGGACAAAAAGAATAAAGACAAAGACTTGTCCCGCCAAAGCGGGAGAATTAAGAGTAAAGACAATTTGCGGGGGAAAGCACGAAACCTGTAAGATATTATGTAAATTTTGAAAATTATGTTAATTACGTTAATTCAAAGACTTTTCAAAAGCAATGCAGCGGCAGCTGTCAAGGTTTTTTTACCGTAAAAATATGAACATCATTTACAAATTCGTAGTCAATTTGCAAATAGTAGTTTTTGCAAATACTTTCGACTATTGCCAAGCCCAAGCCCGAAGAATTTTCTCTATTGCCGGAGGTGTAAAATCTCTTGAAAATCAAATCTTTATCCAACGGACTATTGCCTGAATTTTGGAAAATAACTTTATCGTTGTAAGTTTTTACAAAGATTTTTCCATTTTCGGCAGTATGAACAAAGGCGTTTTTCAGTAAATTTGAAATCAGCGAATGGACAAGCGTTTCATTCATTGAAAGTTGAAAAATGCCGTTGTTTTCTATTTGAAAATCAATGTTTTTGTGGGCATAAATGTCGCAAAAATCGATAGCAAGCGTTTTTATTGCTTCGTTAAATTTAATTTGCTGTTTATCAACAAATTGTTGGTTGTCTATTTTAGAAAGGAAAAGCAGTGTTTTGTTGAGTTTTATAATTTTTTCTATCTGATTTTCAATTTTTGCAATATCCGCAAGCTTGTTTTCGGGCATATTCTCGCTGTCTAAAAGCATTTCGAGGCGGTTTTTGCATACTGAAAGCGGAGTTTGTAATTCGTGGGAGGCGTTAGAAATGAACTGTTTTTGTTGCTCAAAAATCTCTTCGTTTTTCTTTACTCCACTGCTCACGGCCTCGTAAAGTTGCTGAAATTCAGTGATATCTGTCTGTATTTCGGGCGTTTGCGCATCTTTTTGCCCGATAGTGTAATCTCTAAACCATCTCAGTAGCGAATAAAGTGGTTTCATTTCGCGGCGGAATACGAAATAATTTATCAACATCAAGACAATCAGCAAGATAGAAAGCAGAATAATTATCGAGAAAATTATTGATGTTTGCAATTCGGCTGTTTCTACGATGGGAACACTGACTTTGAGTTCAAAAAATCGCCCTTCGTTGTCGCCAAAAATGGTTTGGTAAGTGCGAGCCGGCTCTGTTTCGTTTTTTTCGGGAATATAGATTTCCTCCTCAAAAAAGCGTGCGTTTGGCAATTCCTGCGCCTCGCGTTGCGAAATTTCGCGAAGAATGTATGAGTTGTTGCTCACCACTTTTTGCGGCGGAATGTCGCTGCCCGCATTGTGCAGCGCAATAATTTGCCGTGTATAAATTTGCAGATAATCGTCTGTTTCATCGCGTACTTCGGTCATAATTACGAAGTAAAACGCAACCGCCCAAATGCCCATTATCACAGAGAAACAAGCGAGGATTTGTGAGAAAATTTTTGTACTTAATTTCATCTATTTATATTTTTTTTAAGGTCAGATGGAACTCA
>JAISWT010000033.1 GCA_031271005.1 Prevotellaceae bacterium
TTGATAGAAATATTAATGGCGTTAAACGGCTTTGATTTCCTTTTCTAAAAATTTTTTATATTGCCCAAACATAAAACTGTAAAACGGCTGCAAATTGTCGGTTTCCCGCGCTCGTTCCAACGCCTGAATGTAGGAAATACGATTGCTTTTATACACATAAAAAATTGGTAAATCAAAGCAGGACAAAATATAATTCATTATCAGTCGGCTTGTTCTGCCGTTGCCGTCTGCAAAGGGATGTATGCTCACAAATTGAAAGTGTGCATTAAAAGCCGCCTCACACTGCTGCTGAAAGGTTTTTGCCTCTGCAATAATTTTGTTTGTTTCCAAAACAAAGTTTTTCATTAAGTTAGGTACTTTGTTGTAATTTGGAAAAGTCCGCGCCCCCGCGTGAACATTTACAAGTCGGTAATCGCCTTTGGTGCTGTCAAATACGCCTAATGCCGTGTTGTAAATGCTGCCTGTATTCCTTACTGCCATACCGCCAATTTCCTTTATAAATTGCTCTGTTAGCGGCTTTTTTGTCTCTGCCTTATCGAGAGTATAAACAAGTGCTTTTTGGTGGTCGATTACCATTTGTTGCTCTGAAAAGGGCTTGTTTTTGGCGGGTATATCTTGGTCGAGCAGATTATAAACCTGCCCCTCTGTCAAAGCGCTGCCCTCTATCGCCGTACTGTGATAAGTAATTGCATAACAGGTAAATTTTTTCATATCTACCTGTCCGCGTGTCGCATGTTTGTAGTCGGCAACCAATTGTTGAAGTGCATTAATATTTTTCATATTCCAATTTTTTTAAAGTTTATCAAACAAATCAACTGCCGCCCGCTGCAACTTGTTTTCTATTGCTGCATAATGGGCTATTGTCCTTCTTACCGCTTATTTTTTCTTTTATTTTTAATTGAATTTTATCGGTTTTCTTTTACACATTAAACCGAAAGTGCATAATATCGCCATCCTGCACTATATATTCCTTGCCTTCCACAGCCATTTTCCCTGCTTCCTTTACAGCCGTTTCGGAGCCGAGAGCAACATAGTCGTTATACTTTATCACTTCGGCGCGGATAAAACCTTTTTCAAAATCGCTGTGGATAACGCCTGCGCATTGCGGGGCTTTCCATCCGCGCTCAAAAGTCCACGCGCGAACTTCCTGAGGTCCGGCTGTTAAAAATGTCTGCAGGTTTAGCAGTTTATACGCCGCTTTGATTAAGCGATTTACGCCTGATTCTTTCAATCCTGCTTCTGCCAGAAACATCTCGCGCTCTTCAAGAGTTTCAAATTCGGTGATTTCAGATTCTATTTTTGCCGCAACAATCAGTATTTCAGCATTCTCGTCTTTTACTGCCGCTCTCAGCGCTTCTGTATATTTATTGCCTGATACAGCCGATTCCTCGTCAACATTACAGACGTAAAGCACGGGTTTTGAGGTCAGCAGGAACAAATCGCGCGCAACTTTTTGCTCATCTTTGGAGTCAAAATTAACAGTTCGTGCCGACTTGCCCTGTTCGAGCGCTGTTTTGAGTTTTATAAAAACCTCTATCTGCTGTTTTGCAGTTTTGTCGCCGCCTGTCTGCGCCTGCTTGCTTACTTTTGCAATTCGACTGTCGAGCGTCTCCAAGTCTTTGATTTGCAATTCGGCGTCAATAATTTCCTTGTCGCGCACAGGATTGACTGTCCCGTCAACGTGTGCAACATTTTCATCGTCAAAACAGCGAAGAACATGCAAAATCGCGTCTGTTTCGCGGATATTCGCCAGAAATTTGTTGCCCAAGCCCTCGCCCTTACTCGCGCCTTTTACCAGACCTGCAATATCAACAATCTCCATTGTTGTCGGCACAATTTTTTGTGGACGAACAAGTTCTGCCAGCACATTCAAACGCTCATCGGGAACGGTAATCATGCCAATATTTGGGTTTATTGTACAAAACGGAAAATTTGCCGCCTGCGCTTTCGCATTCGATAAACAGTTGAAAAGTGTTGATTTACCAACATTTGGCAAACCAACTATGCCGCATTGAAGAGCCATAAGTTAAATTTATAAATCAAGAATTAAAATTTACGATTTTAGAATTTGCAAAATTAATAAAATTTGAATAAACCTGCGAAGTTAAACAACTTTGTTACCTGAAAAAACCGGTTTTTTCGTTCCCGCATATTTGGAAAACTCGTGCTTTTAATGTAATTTTGCGCCACCGGAAATAGTGAATAGTGAATAGTGAATAGTGAATAGTGAATAGTGAATAGTGAATAAACTCCAATAAAATTAACAATTAGCAATTAGCAATATTGTAAAGATGCGATGCTTTACGTCTCAATAAAAAATTAGTAATAAAAAATTTAAAGAATAATTACTCAATACCAAATAACTGAAAACCGATAAGTATTACTAATGTTATTTGCAAGCATTTTTTTTCTGTATTAAATTAACAATACCTGACACTAAAATATTATGAATCAGTTTTTTCAAGAGATTACAGTTGGCGTGATTTTGCTTGCCGTTGCCGTTATTATTTTTATTAAAATACTGAATTTTTTTCATAATAAGAATAAAACAACTTTTCACGACTGCGACAATTGCGCTGGTTGCGATTTAAAGGGCATCGTAAAAAACAAACAACAAGAATGTGATAAATTTCATACAATCAGTTAATTATAAAAACTTCAAATTATTTTGAAGTTTAACAGATGTAAAAAAAATCGCGTTCTAATTTCACTGTTTTATTATAAAATATTAATTTTGCACCTGATTTTTTTTATTAAACAAAACGCTATATAAAAAATAAAATAAAAATGACAAATTACAAAGATTTAGGACTTGTGAACACGCGCGAGATGTTTGCAAAGGCAATTCAAAGCGGCTATGCCGTTCCTGCCTTTAATTTCAACAATATGGAGCAGTTGCAGGCTATTATTCAGGCAGCCGCCGAGACCAAGTCGCCTGTTATTTTGCAGGTGTCAAAGGGCGCACGCGAATATGCCAACCCCATTTTACTGCGCTATATGGCGCAGGGCGCAGTAGAATACGCAAAAAGTTTGGGCTGGGCGCAACCGCAAATCGTGTTGCACCTCGACCACGGCGACACATTTGAGACCTGTAAATCGTGCATAGACTCAGGCTTCTCGTCAGTTATGATTGACGGCTCGCACTTGCCTTACGAAGAAAATATTGCCGTAACCAAGCGGGTTGTAGATTATGCACATCAGTTTGACGTAACAGTGGAAGGCGAACTTGGAGTGCTGGCAGGCGTGGAAGACGAAGTATCAGCCGAGCATCACACTTACACGCGCCCCGAAGAGGTTATAGACTTTTCCACGCGCTCAGGCTGCGATTCGTTGGCAATTTCCATCGGCACTTCGCACGGAGCAAACAAGTTCAAACCCGAACAATGCACGCGAGACGAAAACGGCGTACTCGTTCCGCCGCCTCTGCGTTTCGACATTCTGGAAGCGGTAGAAGACCAGTTGCCCGGCTTCCCTATCGTGCTTCATGGCGCGTCATCGGTGCCGCAGGAAGAGGTTGCTACTATTAACAAGTATGGTGGTGCGCTCAAAGATGCCATTGGCATTCCGGAAGAGCAATTGCGCCGTGCCGCAAAGTCGGCAGTTTGCAAAATCAATATCGACAGCGACAGCCGCCTTGCATTGACCGCCGCCGTGCGAGAAGTATTTGCCCTGAAGCCCGCCGAGTTCGACCCGCGAAAATACCTCGGTCCTGCCCGCGAAAACATGAGAAAACTCTACAAACACAAAATCGAAGCAGTGCTTGGCAGTGCAGGCAAAGCAGAATAAACGAGTTTTGCAATTCAAGTAACAGACATTTCTAATGTCCAAAAAAACATTTTCGCAAACAGTAAAATTGCTGTCTGCGAAAATGTTTTTTTTTGATTATATTTTCTGTTTTTTCGATTTCTTTTTTATTTGATAAATTTTATCAATTTACTTGCTTTCTGAATTTTGATTTTGGGTATTTTGTTGATTATTATGACTTTACATTCTTAATTTGGGCTTAATTACACTCAAACATACTGCTGTTATTAACATCAAAATTATAACAATAAATGCCCCTGTAAATATATTTTTTGACAAAATAAATGAAGTGTCAAACATTGCTTCCGCGCCAAGTTTTTCCGCAATCGAAAGCATATTTATTATTGACGGCGCAAAAACAAGTCCGCCGCCTACGATTGGAATGACGTTGAAAATATATTTTAACAAAATCCACCTGTGTTTGAAAAAGCCCCATTCGG
>JAISWT010000105.1 GCA_031271005.1 Prevotellaceae bacterium
AACTCCTGAAAATTGATTATTTGATATTACTCTCCCACTTTGGCGAGACAATCTTTGCGTTCCTTGCGTAATCCTTTGCGTTCTTTGCGGTAAAAAATATTTAACCGCAAGGGACGCAAAGGTTTCGCAAAGTGCGCAAAGGGTTTTTGAGACAGCCCCAATGTAAAAATAAATCTCAATTTCTGAAAACTGACAACTCATCCTACTTTCTTGTTCGGATTAATCAGTATTTTATCAACCATTCCGTAGTTTAGCGCTTCCTGCGCGGTCATCCAGTAGTCGCGGTCGGAATCTTTTTCCACTTTTTCAAACGGCTGTCCTGAATGATTTGCAATGATGCTATAAAGTTCTTTTTTCAGTTTCTGAATCTCGCGCACTGTAATTTCCAAGTCTGTTGACTGTCCTTGCATTCCTCCGCTTGGCTGATGTATCATCACTCGTGAATGTGTCAGCGCCGAGCGTTTGCCTTTTGTGCCTGCCACAAGCAGCACAGCGCCCATCGATGCAGCCATTCCTGTGCATATAGTTGAAATGTCGGCTTTTATGAATTGCATTGTGTCATAAATTCCCAATCCTGCGTGTACGGAGCCTCCGGGCGAGTTGAAATAGATTGATATATCGCGCGTGTGGTCGGCGCTGTCGAGGAAAAGCAGTTGCGCCTGAATAACATTGGCTGTGTAGTCGTCAATTTGCGTGCCGAGAAAGATAATTCTGTCCATCATCAGGCGCGAGAAAACGTCCATTTGAGTAACATTAAGTTGGCGTTCTTCCAAAATTGAGGGCGAAATATAGCCGCCACCGTTTTGTCCCGAAATATACTGGTCGAGCGATAAACCGTTCATATTCAAATGTTTGGTAGCGTATTTGCGAAAATCGTTATTGTTCATTTTATTTTATTTTTTTAATTTTTTTTTAAATTTTAAATTATAAATTCAGTTGTGCAAAGTTAAATAAAATCTTTTAATAGTTAAGATGTTTTTTTTCAGATGCTTTGTTTTAGCAGTTCGGCATATTTGGGCAAACTGTTTTCAAATTTCAGAATGGTTTTCTTTATTCCGGAGTAGCTTTCGCCTCCGGAGGCGTTAAGATGTCCGCCTCCGCGAAACACTTTCTGTGCATATTGGTTGCATGGGAAACTGCCCTGCGAGCGAAACGACAGTCTTATTTTGTCGCTTTCTTCGCGCATAAACACCGAAAAGATGACTCCTTCTATGCTCATCGGCAAATTTACCAGCCCTTCGGCATCGCCCGACACGTAGTTGAACTGCTCTAACTCTCTGCGTGTGAGCCAAATAAGCGCCGTATGATATTCCGGATAGAGTTTCATTTTGCGGTACGTGGCGTAGCCGGTCAAACGGATTCGGTTTTCGGAGTAGTTATTATACACTTTGCGGTAGATGTCGTCCTTGTCAATGCCGATACTGATTAACATGCTTACAATGTGGTAAATATCTGCACTGTTTGAGTTGTACGAGAAGCCGCCTGTGTCGGTCATCATTCCTGTGTAAATACATTCGGCGCAGGCAATATTGATGTCCGACAATTTGCCCATCTGCCAGAGCAAACGGAACACCAACTCGCCGGTGGAGGCAATTTCGGGATGCGAAACGATTATTTTTGCAAATGTATCGGGTTGCGGGTGGTGGTCAATCATAATTTTTGGCGCAGGCGCGTCATCAACCACTGCGTTTGCCAGAATATTCATCCGCCGCCGCTCGTTCAAATCCATTATAAAAATGACATCGGCTTTGGCTAACTGCTTATCTGCCAATTCCTTGTTGTTTTCATAAACCAAAATTTCATCTGCGGCGGGCATCCATTTCAAAAACGAAGGATAAGCATTTGGAACAACAACAACGGGCTGTTTGTTCAGCGTTTTCAGAAAGTGCCGCATCGCCAGCGCCGAGCCAATGGCATCGCCGTCGGGTCCAACGTGCGACACTATAACAAAACGTTCATTTTCATCTATATGTGCTTGAATTTGTGCTACTGAACTTTGTTCTATTATTCGAGAAATCATTTATATAATTTACAATATTTGTGGTATTTATTTATTTAAATTTTTTTCAAAATAATTTAGACTGCAAGTTTTACCATATAATGTTAGCCATTTTAATAGCCGTAACTGCTGCTTCACATCCTTTGTTTCCGTGCTTTCCGCCGGCGCGGTCGCGTGCCTGCTGCATATTTTCGGTTGTGAGCACTCCAAAAATCACCGGGCAACCTTCTTCGAGCAGGTTCAGTTGGCTGATGCCGTGCGTAACGCTTTGGCATACATAATCAAAATGCGGCGTCTCGCCTCTGATAACGCAGCCCAAAGCCACTACTGCGGCATATCTGAACACTTTCACGCCTTCGGCAAGGTAGTAGCAGTCTGTAACCAACTGTTTTGCGGCATAAGTGAGTTCTACTGTTCCGGGGACGTGGATTACGTTAATTTTGCCCGGCTCAACGCCGTTCTTAACGAGCGTTTGCAGAGCGCCGTGCAGCAAAGCGTGCGTAATTTCTTTGTTCCAATCGGATACGGCGATACCGTAGCGTTGCTCTGCAACCTTATGAGAATCAGGCATTTGCTGCTCGTCATAGTCCGAAAGATTTTGATATTGCGTTGCCATTTTTTTAAAATAAAAACTACCTGAATTTCAGTTCAAGTAGTTTTCAGGTTTTATATAATTATTATGAAAGAAAAGTATTATTTTTACTTCTGAACGCGGGCAATGTATTTGTCAATATCCTCTCCTTCGATGCTGTTAGGATAATTTTCCTTGATTTGCTTATAAGCAGCAACTGCCTTGTCTGCTTTGTTTAAGGTTTCGTAAGCCACTCCTGCTTTTTTCAAATACAGCGGCGTAGTAACGTCATCGCCTTTGGATGCAGCCTTTTCAAAATACGAAATAGCCTTGTTTGTTTCGCCTATATTTGCATAGCAATCGCCGGTAAGCCCTAAAACAATGGTTGATAGATATTTATCTTTCCCATCGAACCTGTTTAGATATTTGATAGCGTTGTTGTAGTCTCCTATTTTGTAGTAACAAATTCCGGCATAGGCGTTTGCCAGATTGCCCGATTTTGTGATGCTGTATTCTGATGCAATCTCCTTGAAGCCAAGCGTTTGCACATTTCCTTCGAGCGCCACGCGAAACGAATCGCGTGCAAAAACGAGTTGCGTTTTATATATTTCGTTTGCTGCGGTTACTTCGCGCGGTTTCAGGTATAAACTGCGGAACGCCAAAATCAATAACACAAGCAAAATGACACCGCTTACGGCATATAAAATTGTGTTCCTGTTTTTTTCTACAAACAGTTCGGCTGACGAAAGCGCGGTTTCTACATTCTCAAAACTGTCCTGTTTTTTCTGTTTCTTTTTCGACATATTTTTTCTTATAAAAAATATTTATTGTATTAATAATTTTTGGAAGTTTCCTAAATATTATTTCAAATCAAATGTCTGAATAACTGCCGAGTTGCACAGCGGTTGTTGCTGTTCTCCTTCCGAGCAATTTTCGGGGTGCAAAGTTAAGCATTTATTTTTAAAGTGCAAAGGATTTTTTTTAAAGTTTTCAGTTTTCAGAAAATACAATTAAAAATTGAGAATTGAGAATTGAGAATTGAGAATTGAGAATTAAGAATTGAGAATTGAGAATTGAGAATTGAGAATTAATGCGAATCACGGGTTGAAAAGAAAAAAACATAAATAGCGCCATCCCGCCAAAGCGGGAGGTTGCACAAAGGGCACAATATTAATAGTGAATAGCAATTAATTAACAATGAACAATGAAAAATTAATTCATTATTCATTGTTCATTGTTCATTGTTCATTGTTCATTGAATGTAATTCTCAATTCTCAATTCTCAATTTTGAATTGAATTTTACGGCTCAAAGCCGCTTCTCACATTCGGATTTACGGGCAGTATCGCAAGGGCATTTGTGGCATACACAATTTTTGCCGATGCGTCTTCTGCGGTTATTGTAAATGTTTCGGGGCTGTAAATCACCGTATTGCGATTGTATCCCGGCGCCGCCTGAACTTCTACAAAACGATACGTTCCCTGTTCAAGCGCAGTGAAATTTACCATCCCTGCTGCGTTCGTTGCACGAACATCGCCGCCCGTGTCGTGTGTTACATAATTTGTCCATGCCGCGCCGTTCAGCCTTTGCAGGCGAAATGATGCGCCCTCCAAGAGTTGAGTGGCGTTCTTATTGTCCGATTTTACCAGCGTAACGCTCATCGGCAAAGAAGGAGTACCTTCGCCCGAAACGCCTTTTAACGTGCCTGTGGCAGAGCGATACTGCGTAACAGGCAATGAGTTATGGTCGGTATATGTAACTTTGGCTCTGTTGGGTATCTGCGTGTCGAATATAACAGGCTCATAATTTGCAATAATATATATTCTGTAATACATGCTTTTGCCCTGCACGGCATTGCCCGTTCCAAGTATTGAATTAAACATCGCCTGTATTGCGGGCGTTACAACCGCCGGCTCGACAGCCTTATCGTGTATGTACAAACCCAGGTCGGAATATCCCGCCGCTGTTGCATAATTTTGATATATAAAATCGGCAGGCAAATTTCCCAGATGCGCAACAACTATTATCTCGCCTGTGGCTGTGGTGTATGCACCCCATTGCCAGGGGCTTAATCTCGCCTTGAAATCAGCGTACGACTCGCTAACATTCTGATAAATCCGCACTATTGACGGTATCGGCATTTGAAATATTGGCGCGACCTCTGCAGGCGCAGGGTTGCTGTCGCTCATCGGAAGCAAAATAACAAGACGGGCATCTACTGATTCTGCCGAAATAGCGGAAACCAATGTATCTTCAACTATAATATTATTTTGAACGGACGTATATGTTGCGCCATTGCTTGCGCTCAATTCTCTAAAACCGTCATTGCCAAAGTCAAATCCCCACGTTACGATGCCGTTGGATGCCGAACTTAACCATTTGTGTTCTCCCTGCAATAGAGAACGCGGAGCAGTAGTAATCATTATCTGTTTAGTAAGGTTGCCTGCGGTTACATCTCTGATGCCTTCTGACTGATTCGAAAACTGGAAACTGAGACCGGTAGAGAATGAGCCTGAAAGCGCAACCATCCCTGCTGCGCCGGGACCTAGTTCCACTCTTATCCTTCTTGCCAAACTTACAGGCGCCATATAGTCGCCGCCGTTAATAATTCGCCATTGCCCCAGCGTTACGCCTGAAATGTCTTTAAAATCAACAAAACTTGAAGATGCATAAGTAATTGGAATACCGGGACTGGTAATCGGAACGGGAAACATAAAATAATCGCCGTTTTGTATTACGCCCGAAGTCATATTTACAGTCCAACTTACTTCTATTTTAAACATCGTGCCCGCTCTTCCGGGGTTCGACACGCTTATTTCCGACCCGTCCGATTTTAAGAGTTTAAAATCGGTAACAGTAACATACTGACTTATATCTGCCGCCTGCACGCCTGCCGCGCACAAAGCGCACAGCAATGTAATGATAAAATTTTTAATCATTTTTTTTATTTTAAAATAATAGATAAAAAAACTGCATTATTTCACAATACAGATCACATTAATATACGATGTAGGGCTTACATCGCCGCTGATTACATCGTAGTTCATCACTCCGCTGTCGGAGATACTGTTTACTGTTATCAGGGCGCTGTCATAGTCTGTAACCACAAAAATCAGTTCGCTTGCCGTGTACAGAGCCGGCTGCAATACGGCACGCTGTATTGTAGCGTCGCTGCTCACAAACCGGGCATTGCCGCTTCTGGTAAACTGATCTCTGTAAATGTTGTAGAGATTTAATGTTTTTCCTGCGCCTATAGCCCCCAGTGTGATGTTAAACGAAGGCAAATAGAACCATGTAGCCGGTTGAGTAGGCGGCGTCCATGTTCCTGTGCCGTCAGAGTCGCTTGTCAGGATTTTTCCTGCGCCCTGGTTCCCGTCGTCAAGCCGGAATCCTTTGCCTTTTAGCGTCTGGTCTTTTTGGACTATGTCCAAAGTCGCTGTCGGGTTATCTGTGTTGATACCCACCTGCGCGGACAGAGCCGCGCCGCTCATCAGGGCTATTATGCCCAAAGTTAAAATACTCTTTTTCATTTTTGTAAAAATTAAAATTTAAAATGTTATTTTTTTAGT
>JAISWT010000106.1 GCA_031271005.1 Prevotellaceae bacterium
CCGCAGGCAAAACTCATTGCCGTTTCGTTGGACAAATATCCCCGCACGATGAATGAGGTTGAAATTATTCCTGCAAAGGAATTTTTGAAAATGCTGTGGGAAGGAAAGATTGTTTGAATTGAATTGAATAGTATCAAATGGCAAATGCAAACTCTATATTTGCCGAGTTGCAAATTCGGCGGGGCGTGGATAAATTATTTTTTGCTCTCTGAAATAATTTTTATACTTTTGTTCTTCCATAAAAAATATGTGTTTTACGTGTTATTCAATCCTGCCGCACTGAAAAAATCGGGTGCGAAACATTAAATTACAAGTTAAATTACAATTCTTATTTATTTATATGAATAAAAAAATTTTGACGGTCTTTACAGTATTTGTTTTATTTTCAACGTTTTCTGTTGCACAACAAAATGATTCTATCATTAAAAAATCGGTAACAGTTGAGCGGGAATATATACCTGTCATTCAGCCTGCCGGCAAAATAGAGACGTCGGCTATTGTTGTTGAACCTCAAAAGACGGCGCTTGACGTGGTTTATTCCGATTTCATGTCGCCGCTTGCGCTTGGCGGCAACGTTCATCCGCTCGCGGCGGCAACTTTGCTGTATGCGCAGCCGTCTGCCAGCCGACCGGGTTTTGCGCGGCTGTCGGCAGGTTTCTATCCAAATACGCTCGCCGATTTTTCATACCCTCTCATTGACCGCTCTGATATGCGCCTCGATGCTGTTGTCAAGCAGAAGGGCGCGTACAACGAAAAATATTCGATGACAACTTCGGCGCAGCTATCTTTCGACAGATTTTTTGACAATGCAACGCTGTTTGGCGCTTTAAATGCAGGCTATCAGGGAGTTAAATATTACGGGCAAAACTTCAACGCAAACAACGAAGAACTGTGGTTGCAGCGTTTGTTCAAAGAAGACCAGTATGTTACTTATACAGAAACAGATTTTACACAAATCGGTCGCGCTCCTAAATTTGTGAGAATAAAAGATTTAGATGAAGCAAATAAATTTGCGCACTTTTTTCGGCTCGGAGCAAATGCTGGGGTGCGTTCAAGTGAAAACGCCGAAAATTTGCGATATTACGCATTGCTCAAATATGGACTTTTTCACAATACTTCAGGCGTTACCGAGCATCTGATTAACTTTGCGGGGCGGCTGGATTTTGTTTTTAATGAAGACAGAGTGGGGTTGGAAGCACAGATGTACAACACAGGTTATTATTCAAAGCAGGAAATTAATTTTTATAAAAAAAATAATGTATTAGTGTTGCAACCCTATTTTGAATTAAACAGATTTGAAAATATAAATGTCCATTTGGGCGTTTTGGCAGCCATTGGCTTTGCCGGCGACAAGAAGGTGAGATTAGCGCCGGACATAGGTCTGGACTGGAAGCCGCTGCCCGAAACGCTCAAAATATATGCAGGCATAAAAGGGAAATACAAAGTAAATACAATGAGCAGCCTGTTTTACGAAAATCCGTACCTCGCCTCTGACGTGCGCGTGCGCGACACATATACCCCGCTCGAACTGTACGGCGGACTGCTAATTAAACCTGCTGCAGGCTTGCTGATTGATGTTTTTGCTGACTATAGCGTTACAAACAACGAGTATTTTTTCATCAACAAAGCATACAACAATCCGCGCGGAAATATTTATGAGTATAAGCCAGCCGACAGCGCAATTTACACAAACCGATTTGACGTGGTGTACGACAAAAGTTCACTGCTGATTCTGGGCGGACACGTCAGTTATACTTACAGAGACAAATTTAATGTTGACTTTACGGGAAAATATTTTACAGGACCGCTCAAAACGCAGGCATTCCCATGGCAGAGACCGGAATTGGATTTGAATCTGAACGCTTCGTATAAAGTTGTTGAAAACATAAATATTTCATTCACAGGTTATTATCAATCAGGGTTGATGGCTAAAATCGGCTCCGAACCCCGAAAAATGAAGAACAGAATAGACCTGAATCTTGGCGCATCATACACTTGGTATCAGTGGCTCACCCTGTTTGTTACAGGCAACAACCTGCTCAACAGCAAATACGACATCTATTATGGATACGAAGTACAAGGCATAAATCTGATGCTCGGAGCAACGATGTCATTCTGATTTTTTTTATAAATATTGAACGTTTTAAGCAGCGAGAGCAGAGACAAAGCAGATATTGAGCGAAAGCGAAATAAATGTTTTGGCTATGCCGAGTCGCGCAAAACGACTAAATTTTAATTGAACGTTTTAAGCAGCGAGAGCAGAATTAGTTATCAGTTTTCAGAAAGTAGAGTGTGTTTATTATTCACTATTCGTTATTAACTATTCACTGCCAACTCTGCCGAGTCGCGCAAAACGACTAAATTTATTGAACCTTAAATTTTTATACAAAAAATAAATACAGTTTAAATCCAAAATCGTAAAATTAAATGTTTGACCTTATAATTATTGGCGGCGGTCCGGCAGGCTATGTAGCAGCCGAACGCGCCGGTCACAAAGGGATGAATGTCCTTTTGTGCGAGCAGAACGCTCTGGGCGGGGTTTGCCTCAACGAAGGCTGCATACCTGCCAAAACATTGCTTTACAGCGCGAAAACCTGCGAAAATGCTCTGCACAGCAGCAAATATGGCGTTTTTGCTGAAAATGTGAAATTTGACCTGGAAAAAATCATTGCACGTAAAAATAAAATCGTCCGCAAACTTGTGGCCGGCGTGAACAGCAAAATGCAGCAAAACCACGTTACTGTGCTCAAAGGCAAAGCAATAATTGAGAGACGCACCGCCGAAGGCATCGAAATATCATGTTGCGGAGAAATATTCAAAGGCGCTAACTTGCTGATTTGTACGGGGTCGGAAGCATTTGTTCCGACAATTCCCGGACTGCTGCAAGCGGCAGACATTGTTATGACAAACAGAGAAATACTGTCCCTGAAAGAGCAGCCAAAATCACTTGTAGTAATAGGCGGCGGCGTAATAGGAATGGAATTTGCGAGTTTTTACAACACCTTGGGAACAAAAGTAACTGTTGTGGAAATGCTGCCCGAAATTTTAGGAGCCAACGATTTGGAAATTTCAGCGATGTTGCGCGATATTTACACCAGGAAAGGAATTACTTTTCATTTGAATGCCAAAGTTATAAAAATAGAAAGCGATAAAGTGATTTTTGAGCAAAACGGTCAAACAGGAATTGTTGAATGTGATAAAATACTTGTCAGTGCGGGTCGGCAGCCTGTAATTCGGAACTTTGGGCTCGAAAATTTGGGAGTGGAACTTGAACGTGGCGGCATCAAAGTAGACACAAAAATGCGAACTAATGTGCCGTGTGTGTTTGCCGCAGGCGATGTTACCGGCTTCTCGCTGCTGGCACACACTGCAAGTCGCGAAGGTGAGGTTGTTGTCAATAATCTCACGGGCGAACCTGATGAAATGCGCTACAACGCTATTCCGAGTGTGGTTTATACCAACCCCGAAGTAGCCGCCGTGGGCGAAACCGAAGAGAGCGCCCGCGCCAAAGGCATCGATTGTAAGGTGAAAAAACTCGCGATGGCTTACGCCGGACGCTTTGTTGTGGAAAACGAAGGCGGAGCAGGACTGTGTAAAATCATTGCCGACAAAGACAACCGAATAATCGGGCTGCATATACTCGGCAATCCGGCAAGCGAAATGATATTCGGCGCAGGCATCGCCATTGAGCAGAAAATGACGATCGAGCAGTTGCAGCACGCAGTGTTTCCACATCCAACTGTGTGCGAAATTATTAAAGAAACCGCTTTTGTACTGTAAACAATTAATAAAAACCTTATTTTAATTCGATTAACCTTTAATAGAAATGAAGGAATTTAATTGAGAATTGAGAATTGAGAATTAAGAATTAAGAAATGAAGGAATTAAGAAATGAAGGAATGTTTTTGAATTGAGAATTATATTCAATTACGAACTTTAAACAATTAGCAATTAGCAATTCCTAACTAAACTCTAAACTCTAAACTCTAATAACTAATAACTGATAACTAATAACTTTTTTTATAACAATATGATAATCATAGGAATAGCAGGCGGGACAGGTTCGGGCAAATCCACAGTGGTGCGCAAATTGATAGAGCGTTTGCCCTGCGGCGAAGTAGCCTTGATGCCTCAGGACTCGTATTACCGCGACAGCAGCAACGTTCCGATGGAAGACAGGCAGAAAATAAACTTTGACCATCCCGATTCCATTGAATTTGAACTGCTTGTGCGCCATTTGCACGAACTCAAAAAAGGCAACTCCATTCAGCAGCCAATTTATTCGTACCTCACTTGCACACGCGCACACGAGACAATTCCTGTGCAACCGTGCCACGTAGTGATTGTGGAAGGTATTCTGGTGCTTAATAATGCTCCGCTACGCAAAATGCTCGACCTGAAAGTGTTTGTAGATGCAGATGCAGATGACCGCCTGATTCGCGTTATCAACCGCGACATCAAGGAGAGAGGACGCTCTGTTGCCGCCGTAATTGAACGATACGAAAAAATATTAAAACCAATGCACCAGCAATTTATTGAGCCTGCAAAGTGCTTTGCAGATATTATAGTGCCACAAGGCGGCGAAAATCATGTGGCAATAGATATACTTACAAGATATATTGAAAATTGTTTGCTGAAAAGGTGAGTGAAATTACAGCCTTAATATCTGAAATTTTCAGTAAAAATATTAAAAAATGCAAAAACATTATTGATATTAACAAAATAAAGTGTAAATTCACGCCCTCATTCATACTAATAAAAATATTAATAAAAAAAATTACAGTAACATGACTAAAACAATCACATTCAATGAACTGCGCAGAATAAAAGATGCACTTCCGAGTGGCAGCACCGCTCGCATTGCACAGGAGTTGGGCATTGAAAAAGACACAGTACGCAATTATTTTGGTGGTAAGCACTATGACAACGGCGAAAGTTGCGGGATGCACATTGAGCCCGGACCCGACGGCGGCATCGTTATGCTTGACGACCTCGAAATATTCAACATGGCAATGAAAATTTTGGACGAAAAAGGCATCAAACTTTAAAATTGCCGGCACGAAAAATCCTTTTTTCTGAGCCTTTTCACTGCACAAATTGCGTATCGGTTGCCGATTTTTTTTGAATAAAAACGGCAATTGGGTTGTGTGTTGTTGTGGGGCGGGGCAGTTCTGTTGCCCGAACAGCAAAATAATGGATTTTTCTGTTGCAAAAAGAATATTTGCATTTTATCGTAAAGAAAAATTGTACCTCAAATGATTTGGAGCGCAACGCTAATTGGCACTTTTTTAGTAAGTATGGTGTCGTTTGTCGGCATTTTTTTGGTGTCGGGCAGAGGCAAAATCTTCAATCGGCTGTTGCTCTGCTTGTTGTGTTTTGCAACAGGCGCTTTGCTTGGCAACTGCTTTTTCCACCTGATTCCCGAAACATACGGCAGCATCAGTAATGTAATGCTTGCCTCAGGGCTGATTATCGGTGGATTTATGTTTTTTTTGCTGATTGACCTGTACTTGCACAAACGCGCCGAGCGTTCAAAAAACAGACGCATAAGTACTTACGGCTATTTGAGTTTGTATTCCGATGCCGTGCATAATTTTACGGACGGCGTGCTGATTGCTGTTGCCTTCACTACTTCGTTTGAAGCGGGGCTGACGGTTACTTTTGCAATTTTGCTGCACGAAATTCCGCAGGAATTTGGCGACTTCGGCATTTTAATAAAAGCAGGTTTCTCGCGGCGTAAAGCGCTTATTTACAACTTCTTATCTGGCTGTACCGCTATTTTGGCGGCAGCGCTTACGCTGTGTGCAGGCAGTGTGATGCAAAACTTTTCTACCTATATTATTCCGATTGCAGCGGGAGGATTTTTGTATATTGCCACTGTAAATCTGATGCCGGAAATTTTTCGGAACTGCACGCGCAAAAATTTCGGTATCTATTTGATTTTCATTATTTTAGGGCTACTTATAATGTCTATTTCTTCGCTGCACGGCAACGCTGCCGCCCGTTAGGAAATTATTCTGTGCAGTTGCGGCACATCTCAAACTGTCGGCGATTTTCGAGGATTTTTTTGCGAAAATCGTTTGCTTTTTTTCCGTTCCAAATGGCTTTGAAATTTCCCCGAAAAAATCCGAACGAAAAGTCCGCGTTTTTGTCGTAGCAGCAAGGCAATATTTCTCCGCCGGCAGTGAGTACCGTCCCTGCCCACAAACGATGGCAACGATTGCGCAACTTGTTTTTAATCACATATTTACCTTTATTGTTTTTTCTGTATCTACAATGATTTTCATTGTCGGGCATAAGCGGATTTCCGTGTTGAAAGTCGTAAAACTGCGCGGTTTTAAAAACGAGTCGGTCAGCGTGTAGCGACTTTGCAAGTCTCTTGATTTCAGCGCGTTGTGTTTGGTTTGATTTTAACAGGAGGCATTGAACTTCTACAAACGGACTTTTCCGGCGCAGCAGTTTTTTCCATTTGTGAACATACTTTGCTCCCTGAATGGCTTTCTCCAGCGACCCGCCAACACGATATTGCTCATAAGTTGCCTGCGTTGCGCCGTCAATGGAGATTATCAGTTTGTCAAGTTTTGCCTCTACAAGCAGCCGCGCCGTGTGGTTGTCGAGCAACTGTGCGTTAGTGGATGTGCTTGTAAAAACGTGATTCCGGTGGGCGAAACGTATCATGTCCGCAAAATGTTTGTTCAGAAGCGGCTCGCCCTGAAAATAGAAAACGGCATGCAGAAGCGTGGGCATCAGTTCTTTAAAAATATTTTTAAATAAATAGAACTGCATAAGTTCCGATTTTCGGCTCAGGTTTTTGTGCATCCCAACAGGACATTCAGGGCAGCGCAAATTGCAAAAATTGGACGGCTCAAAAGATGCGAAGGCTGGCATAAGATTGTATCCTGTTTTTATCTTAAAGAACGAACAAAAATACGATATTTCTATTTTCAAATAATTAAATATTTTTTTGGCAGAAAGATATTTAATTATCAAAGAAAGTAGCCCGAAATATTTAAAAGCAGAGGTCATGAAAAAAAACTGTGATTTTAGTTGTTGATTTTGGTGCAAACAATCATATCCGTTTGGTCTGCCAATCGTAAATCAATAGTTCTGTAATGGTTCCAGCCTATTTCTTTGAACGCATTTGTGTAGAGTTTTTGCAGTTTTTCAAATTTTAGTTCATAATTTGCGATGTCGCCAAAGCGAATTATCCCGCCGCCTATTCGCTGAACGAGTTCAATGTTTCTGTTATCAACAACATATATTTGTTCAATTTGAGCGTTCCAGAAGCCGTTTTTTTCTATAAAGTTCACAAAATCAAACAGTTGCGTGGTTGCAAATGTTTTTGTCAACCTTCCTGACACCACAGGTACGTATGCAGAATAATCAGTGGAAACAGGAAAAGTTTTACCTTCTGTATCAACATAATAGGCTTCGCTGCCGGTAATGACACGGAATTTTGGCGTGCGCTGGAGAATATCAATATTCATAATGCCTGACGGAGTGATGTAACACTCGGCACTTTTCACAACCGGATTTGCATGCAGCAATTCCTCTTCTATTTTATCGGTTTTCACCTCTGCAATCGGCTTCCCTGTCGGGTTCAGAGAGCCTTTGCATACAAAATCGGTAACAGTTTTTGCGCTCATCATTTGCAGTTCTTTATCGTTCAAAATCCTGACGTTCACCTGCCGGCAGATGTTTTTGTCGTTCCTGTCGGCAAAAAACACAAAAGCGGCAAGCAAATAGCCTGCTGAGGCAGTAAGGGCGATTATAATGAAGATTTTTATGACAAGTGATTTGTTGCGCATTTAACTCAAATTTAGTTTTTTGCGATGCAAAGTTAGCATTAAATTTTCAAATAGACCTCAAAAAAAAGAGTCAGCCCGATAAAATATGTTTCGGAAACTTCTAAAAACTGCTTTTAGTTTTCAGTTTTCAGTTATCAGTTATCAGTTATTAGTTATTAGAGTTTAGAGTTTAGTTAGGAATTGCTAATTGCTAATTGTTTAAAGTTCGTAATTGAATATAATTCTCAATTCAAAAACATTCCTTCATTTCTTAATTCCTTCATTTCTCAATTCTCAATTCTCAATTCTCAATTCTCAATTCTCAATTAAATTTCTTAATTTCTTCATTTCTTCATTTCTTAATTTTTTAATCACCAATGCCGATATTTTGTCTGATAACTGATAACTGATAACTGACATTATAGCATTACAAATTTTGCGGTGTATTTGCAGTTAGGATTTTTGGCATAAACCGAAACCACATACAATCCACGCGGCAACCCGCTGCAATCAATCGTATTTTCCTCACTGCTCTGTTCCTCACTGCTCTGTATCTTTATTCCGCTCATTATTTTTATTCCGCTTATTGAATAAATTTCGTATTCTGCTATTTCTGCGTTGGTAAGCGTAAGTTGCAGTTTTTTGTTTTCTGCCACGTACTTTACCGAGAACTTGCCGGCGTTTACTGACGGGTTGTTGGCTTGCCCGCCCCAAATATATTCCGCATATTCGGGGTGGTCAACAAAGGGATTGCGATTGCCCTGATACTCAAAAACTACTTCGTTCCTGTCTTTTTCCTTCTGGCTAACGGGGTCGTTTCGGTGCCAGGTCATCAGCAGATTGGTTGCATACTGCGTAAAAACGGGATAAGTGTTGTTATACAACAACATTGTCATTCCGTAGCTGGTTGTCCATTTTGAGGCGTAATCTTCGTAGCAGGTAACCATGTACATGTAATTTCGCGCAAAATCGCCTTTGTATTCATCTGCCGGCTCAAATACGTTGCCATTGTAGCCGCTAATTGCAATGCGACTTTTGCCCACTTTAACCACGCCGTTGTCAAACGAAGGAGAACTGTTCACTTCGCCAAGCGGATAATTGGACTTTTTACCGTTAGCCGTTTTTTCTGACGGATAAAGATTGTTGTAGTCGCAGCCGATGGAATATAGGTCTTCGTTGCCACTTGTTACTCCGAACCAACTTTTGGGCATGTTATGCTCGCGGTTCAAAACGTTTCCGTCCCACTTCCTGATGCGCGTGCTGGAATACATATCCCAGATGTAGCCGTCAGGGGTAAGGTCGGCAACCTCGAAAAAACTCCGAGCGTTGAAATATTTTCCCTGCCAAAAAGTCGGATTCTTAATAATGTCGTAAAGAGCAGTTTTCAGGTCTGCCCCCGCAAGTCCTGCGGCTGAATCGTAATATCCGTTGGGAATTTGCGCAAAGGCGGCATTCTTTGTGAAAAATAATATCACTAAAAACGCCAAACAACGGACTTTAAAGGTGATGTTCATCTGTCTGGTTTTTTTGTTATGTTAGAGAAATTAGAATAATATTGTAATATCTGTCTGAATTTTCAGGTTCAGACAATTGTTGTTAGAGTCTGTGCGAAAAAAAAACTTTAAACCAATGCTTGCAAACAGTTTTTTTATTTGTACGCTCCAATATTTTTGCGCTTTTGTAACTTGCAATCAATCAGTTACACTTAATAAAGATACGAAAAACGCTGTTTGCAAGTGCAAAATTAGCAAATAAAATTCTATTTCAGTTCAAAATTCTGCTAAAATTTTGTATTAGCCGCTCCGAATGAGCGCTGCAAAAATGCTGAAAACATATTTCCGCAGAGGCAATTTTCGGTTTCGGCTATTCGTAATTAACAGAATTTGCATAATTAATATAACATTTTATTTGAAAACTGCTTAAAAAAACAAAGATTTTACATTTATAACAATTTGATTATTAGACTATTGCCATTTATTATACATGAAATTTTGAAAAATCCTTATTTTTTATTTTGAAATATAAAAAAATAATTTATATCTTTGTGGGCGTAATATGATAAACATATTTACAATTTTGCGTAATGAAAAAACCTTTTAACCGTGTTCTTAATAAAAATTTAAGCAAATGAAAACACAAAAATTTTTTCACAACTTTGTAGAGTTCTATCGCGAAGGATTTCGTAATATGACTGTCGGGCGAACGCTTTGGGCTATTGTGCTAATAAAACTGTTTATTATGTTTGCAATTCTCAGAGTGTTTTTTTTCCCCAATTTTCTCAATTCAAAGTTCGACACAAAAGAGCAAAAAGCGGATTATGTGCGCGAGCAGTTGATTGAAGTTGACAGTTAAAAATTGATAATTCTTTTAATTATAAGTATTTATTATCTATAAAATATTTTATGGAGCAAGGGAAAAACAGTTTGGACGACCGTACAAATCAGCGCGTTTCAAAACACGAAATTATTCTTACCGACAAAAAAAGTAAAAAAGGGTTGAAGATAGTGTTGATTACAGTTGGCGCATTGCTGGCAGTTGCTATTGCAGTGGGCGTGCTGGTATGGCTCGAAATTCTGAAAGCAAATCGCAGTGATGCGGTCAATACTTATGTTGTTATTGCGCCGGGGCTGAATATTGTTGAAAAAACAAAAAACGATGCAGGCAAAACAGAGTTCAGAATTAAAGACAAAGCGCCTTTTGGAACTCTTGTCAAGTTGGCGGACGAACAAATTCAACTTGACAATAAAACATATTTCAAAATAGACCCCGCCGAATCTGACGGCAAATACAAAGGTTTTTATATAGAAACACACCGCAGCAACGACCTTGAACGCGAATTTGGCTACACGCAAAACGATTATTTGAAAATGTTTTGTAACAAAGAAGCCATCGAACTGCCTTCGGATATTAAAACATCAATATTTGCTGCTGTCTATAAGGACAACAGCAGCGATTTTCATTTCACATTAGACGCAAACAGAAGCGTTAAACAAATTGTTTTTGCCGATTTCAATATGGATGGCGAGCAGGATGTGGCTGTGATTGTGGAAAATGCAGACTACAGAATAAATCGCCTGTATCTGATGTGCTACAACAGCGATATTAAACAATATTATCAGGAATTCACTGATAATAACAGCGGCTGGGGCATAATAAACAAATTCAACAAAAATGCGCTGATTTACATCAACAGCGAACATTTAGTCAAAGCCCCAAACAGCGGCTTAATCTACGAAATGCTGCGCGGCAAAGGCGAAACGCCCCTAAAATATGCGATTTTTTACGACCCGAAAACAATGCAGTTTAATCAATATTATCAGGCGCCGGCAAGTAGAATAACCGAAGAGGAAGAGTACGAGGCAGAAGAATGCTGCGATGACGAAAGCGAAGGCGTCTTTGAAGAAGACCTGCCTGTAGAAGAGGCAGATTCGACAAGCATTGCTACGCAATAATATATGCAAAACAGCGCTTCAAAAACAAAATACAACAACCTTAAATAAAAAAACTGCAAACTGTTACAGACTTTTGATATTTTTATTTATAAAAAGAATAAAATTAATTTTAATCTCTAAAATATGTTAATATTATGGAATTATTAAATGCTTCTCTGGTTGACTGGTCGCGGGCGCAGTTTGCGATGACCGCGGCGTATCACTGGCTTTTTGTTCCGCTAACACTTGGGCTGGGCTTGATTATGTGTATCTTGGAAACAATGTACGTCAAGACCGGCAACGAGGTTTGGAAACGGGCTACGAAATTTTGGATGACCGTTTTCGGTATCAACTTTGCCATCGGCGTGGCTACGGGGTTGATTCTCGAATTCGAGTTTGGAACTAACTGGTCAAATTACAGTTGGTTTGTGGGCGACATCTTTGGCGCCCCGCTGGCTATCGAAGGCGTGCTGGCGTTCTTTATGGAGGCAACCTTTATTTCGCTGATGTTTTTCGGCTGGAAAAAACTCAGCAAAAGGACGCACCTTGTCTCTACCTGGCTCACCGTGGTGGGCGCAACAATCTCTGCGTTGTGGATACTGGTGGCAAATGCGTGGATGCAATATCCCGCAGGCACGGAATTTAACCCCGACACTGTGCGCAACGAGATGACAGACTTCTGGGCAGTACTGTTCTCGCCGGTGGCAATAAACAAGTTTTTCCACACCGTGATTTCGTCATGGGTGCTCGGCGCAGTATTCGTTGTAGGCGTAAGTTGCTGGTTCTTACTGAGAAAGAGAGATACCGAATTTGCGCTCAAAAGTATTAAAGTTGCCTCAATTGTAGGGCTGGTAGCAATGGTACTTACAGTGTGGACAGGACACGGCTCGGCACAGCAAGTGGCTGAAAAACAGCCGATGAAACTTGCCGCAATGGAAGGTCTGTATGACGGCAAAAGTGAGGCTAATCTGGTAGGATTCGGTATTCTGAACCCCGAAAAGACTTTTGACAACGCCGAAAATCCCTTCATTTTTAAAATTGACGTGCCTATTTCGGGCTTTTTGTCGTGGATAGCAACCTACGATTCGCAGGCGTTTATTCCGGGCATAAAAGACATTATTAATGGCGGTTACACACTGCCTGACGGCACAACAGCGCTCTCTTTTGAGGAAAAGAAGGCAAAAGGAACTGTTGCACGCAACGCACTGGCGGAATATCGGAAAATGACAGTAAATGTGCCGCAGGCTACGGTAGCAGAGAGTCAGCCGCCTGCCGACTCGGCTGCAGTTGCACAGGCAGCGCCTGCCGACTCTGCCGCTGTTGCCCCAACCGTACCTGCCACAGCAGAGGAACACAGGCAAACACTGATGGACAATTACAAATATTTCGGCTACTCGTACATCGACCAGCCGTCTGACCTTATTCCCAATTTGCCGCTTGTGTTCTACTCGTTTCATATAATGGTGATTTTGGGCTTCCTGTTCATCGCGCTGTTCATTTTGGCAATCGCTTTGAGAGGCAAACTTGAAAACGCAAAATGGTTCCATTGGATTGCAATTATCTGCATCCCTCTGGCTTATCTCTGCTCGCAAATGGGCTGGATAGTTGCCGAAGTAGGACGATTCCCGTGGGCTATCAACGAAGTGCTGCCGCTCAATGCCGCAGTGTCAAAACTGGCTGTAAGTTCGGTTCAGGTAACCTTCTTCCTGTTCCTTGCACTGTTCACCGCTCTGCTGATAGCAGAAGTAACTATTATGGTAAAACAAATACGCAAAGGATTTTAGATTTGACTTGTTTTACAAAATAAATTTTACAAAATGATTTTTAAAAGTCCACATTGGCAATAAAATATTGCAAAATATGCTCAATATGTAACCGTTTGTTATTTTACTCAAAAAAAATAACGAAATCAACAACAGAGAAATTTTATTTTAACCGAAGTGGTGGAACTGACAGAAATCAGGACTGAAAAAATTTAAATTTGTAAATCAATATTTTTGGAATAAGTAATACACAGCATATTTATAGATAATAACAGGCTTATTAACAGTTAATTATATTCAATAAAATCTGTGGCAACTTAATTTACCAATAACAAATTTTTTAATTACAATTTTTTTTAAAATATAATATTATGACTTCAAATAGTGAATTTTACATATTTCTCCAGAATTACTGGTGGTTTATCGTTTCGCTTTTGGGCGGAATTTTGGTGTTCCTGCTGTTTGTGCAGGGCGGACAGTCTCTGCTGTTCCAACTCTCGAAGAACGATGACGAGCGGCGATTGCTTGTCAATGTACTTGGGCGCAAGTGGGAATTTACTTACACTACGCTGGCAACCTTTGGCGGAGGCTTCTTCGCCTCCTTCCCGCTGTTTTACTCTACGAGTTTCAGCGGCGCAATTTACGTCTGGCTGCTTGTTTTGTTTTGCTTTGTACTGCAAGCAGTTTCTTACGAATATATGAACAAGCCGGGTAACATTTTTGGCGCGCGAACCTATCAAATCTTCCTGTTTGTCAACGGATTGCTGGCAACGGTATTGCTTGGCACAGCAGTGGCAACCTTCTACACGGGGTCTGATTTTACGGTCAACAAACTCAACCTCACCGATGTGGAGTCGCCTGTTATCAGCGTTTGGAATTCGGCGTGGCACGGCATTGAGGCAGCATTTAATGTGCAAAATCTCTGTCTGGGCGTAGCAGTGTTCTTTTTGGCAAGAACGTTGGCGCTGCTCTATTTTATTAACCGTGTGAACCACGAAACAATTTTGGAACGCGCCCGCAAACAACTGTGGATTAATGCTGTAGTATTTGTAGTGTTTTTCCTTGCATTTGTGATATGGACATTACTCAGCAAAGGCTTCGCTGTAAATCCCGAAACTCAAGAGGTGTTTATGCAGCCTTACAAGTATTTTCTTAATCTTTGGGAAATGCCGGTTGTTCTGATTTTCTTCCTTTTGGGAGTTGTGGCAGTTCTCTATGGCATCGGCATTACGCTTTTTTGCAAAAATTCGCGTAAAGGAATATGGTTCGCCGGCGCAGGAACAGTGATAACGGTAACCTGTCTGCTTTTAATTGCAGGATGGAACAATACCGCTTTCTATCCGGCTACGCCCGACCTGCAAAGTTCATTGACAATAAGAAACGCCTCGTCAAGCGAATTTACGTTAAAGACAATGTTCTATGTATCGTTTCTCATACCCTTTGTGCTTGCCTACATCGTTTGGGCATGGCGCAGTTTGGAAAGGAAACAATCGGACATAAAGGAAATCAAAGAAGATGAACATTCATATTGACTTGAAAGGGAAGCGCCAAAAAAAACAGATTTTTAGCGCCCCCTCAAATCAATAAATGAACTCCAAAAGAAAGGTCGCAAATTTTTTCTGCGGCTTTTCTTTTTTTTGTGTTTTAATAAATAAAACACTATTTTTGTCATTTTAAATATTAAGAGTAAAAAAAATAAAAATGAAGACCATAAAAATTAAAGACAAAGAATTTCGTTTAACAATTTCGGAAAAAGAAGTAATCCGCGCTGTGAACGAAGTTGCTGTTCAAATAAATAAGGATTTGGCAAATGAAAATCCCCTGTTTATCTGTGTGTTGAACGGCGCATTTATGTTTGCTTCCGATTTAATCAAACTCATCAATTTCCCCTGCGAAATTACCTTTATAAAACTTTCGTCATATCAAGGGCTGTACTCAACGGGTGCGGTGAAGGAAATTATCGGGCTGAACGAAAGCGTGGTCGGGCGCAATGTGGTGATTATAGAAGATATTGTGGATACGGGAGTTACGATGGAACGAATTTTGGAGTCCCTGTCCAGCAAGGGAGTGGCGAGCGTTAAGATAGCAACTTTTTTGCAGAAGCCGGACGCGCTGCAACGCAATATCACCGTAGATTATGTGGGCGTAAAAATACCTAACGAATTTATTGTGGGATACGGACTTGACTATGACGGATACGGGCGAAATCTGAAAGAAATTTATACGGTAATTTAAACTCTGATTGAGGCAAAATATTGATTAATAATAAATTAAAGATTACATAAAAAAAATGATAAACGTAATAATAAGCGGCGCACCCGGTTCGGGCAAAGGAACACAAAGCGACTTGATTGTCAAGAATTTTCGCCTCAAACATCTTTCCACAGGCGACATGCTGCGCAACGAGATAGCCGCAGGAACCGAACTCGGCAAACAGGTAGAAAAACTCGTGTCGGGAGGACTGTTTGTGCCTGACAGTATAATGATAGACATCATTGCCAACGCAATTCAAAAGGTTGACAACTCGTACAACGGACTGATTTTGGACGGTTTCCCGCGTACAGTAGAGCAGGCGCAGGCGCTGGAAACAATCCTTGAACAGCAAGGGAAAAAAATTACAGTCTTTCTGGACATTCATGTTGACGAAGCCGAACTGATAGAACGGTTGCTCAAAAGAGGGCAAATTTATGGCAGAACAGATGACAATTTAGAAACCATAAAGGAACGACTGAAAGCATACAGCTCTAAAACCCAGCCAATTAGCGATTTCTATAAAAAGAAAAACAATTATTACCAAATTGAAGGCAATGGAACAATAGAAGAAATTTACGGAAAAATAGAAGATATTATCACTGCCTGCAATTTGTAGAGATTGTCTCAAAATCCCTTTGCACCATTTGTGAATTTTTTGTGTCCTTTGTGTCCCTTGTGGTGAAAAAATATTTAACCACAAGGGACGCACACACATTCGGGGCGCACACACAGGTGTGCCCCTACAGCGCACGAAAGATGATGAACGCATGTAGGGGCAGACCTGTGTGTCTGCCCCCGTTGAAACCGTATTTGTGTTTTTGGGAATTGGGTTGAAAACCCAAAATCAATAGCGCAGGGCAACGCCCTGTGAAACAATCGCGAGAGTAAACATAAGCCCTGACGGGGCGTAATCATTGTTGTGTGCAACCCTCTGTCCGTCATTCGATTTTGCCCTTTCAGGGCGAAAATTATGGCGGCGTTCTGTTCCGTAGGGCGTTGCCCTACGCTATTGATTGTACGACTTTCAGCCGTTTTCTGTTGTGAATTTGCCCCGCTCTTTACCCCTGATTTCCGGAAAATCTCGTAGGGTGTCCCAGTGTCAAAGTCAGGCGAAAAGAGGCTGCCTCAAAAAAATACTTTTGAGACAGCCTCCGTTCTGTTAATGTTGTAAATTCATTTTTTCAAGTTAATACAAGCGAAGTTTTTTGATTATTGTTTAATCAATGTTTTG
>JAISWT010000114.1 GCA_031271005.1 Prevotellaceae bacterium
CCTACGACGCCAATACAACCAAGCCTTCGGGCGTGCTGCGCATCAAGGCGGGAACGGAAACGTTCGACCCCAACTTCTTTTTCGATATCCAACAAGCGTCAGGAGGACATAAAGTGTGCAAACCCTATTATATCACGGGCGACTATTTCCTGCTGCAAATGTACACCGAACCCAACTCAACCGCCTCAACTTCAAGTTCCCCGATAGCCCAGAAAATGGCAATTTTCGACGCCGCCAACAAAACGTTCCGCTGGGTAACAGGATTTCCCGATGTGGAAAATATCGGCAGCATCAGCAAGAAATTAGGCGTCGATAAAGGTCTTATTTACGTTCCCGTAGTACCGGTTGATACCGAAGGCTCGCAACCTGCAATCTACGTAATCGACCCCGTTACTGCAACCGCCGTAAAAGGTAAAGTTGTAACCTGCAACAGTATTGCCGCCGTAGGAAGATTATTAATTCCGTAACAATAAAAACATACAAATATTATGATTAAGTTATTGTTTGATTTTATTCAATTCCTGAACACCCTCGCGCCATTGCTTATGGCGCTGGGTGTTTTGACGCTGCTGTCGATTTTATTGTCAAAGTCAATCAAAAAACATGCCGTCGTCTATTATTTTGTATTTGCGATACCTGCGATACTTTTCATTTTAAGGCAGATATTTTCGTCGTACGGAATAACCGCCCTTGAATTTTCGCGCGGCTCGATAATCGGCAGTATCCTTCGCGAATACGTCCATGCATCGGGTTTTTCCTTTCCTCTACTCATCATCATCATGTACATGGGCGCTCTGCCTGCTCAAAACAAGTATGTAAAACGACTGATGATGATTCGGAAAGAGATGTCGATTATTTCCGGTTTTCCCGTGCTTATTCACTCGTGGGTACGGCTGCGAATGGCTTTCGGCTCGTTCGATTACTTTTTTGGAAGCGGCGAGACGGTAAGAAGCGGTATCGGAGCCGGTTTTTCAAATGCGGTTTATATGCTGGGAATCTTTATGGCGATACTCTTTCTCATTCTTTGGGTAACGTCTTTCGATGTGGTGCATAAATGGCTGGGCGGCGTCCGGTGGAAGAAAATTCAGCGATGGTCGTATGTGCTTTATGCCATGCTGTTTATCCATGCCATGGGCATCCAGGTCGGCGGCATGTTGAACCCCAGGGGCGGCGGGCGAAGAGCGCTAAGCCCCGCCGTTGAAACAACAGCAATAACATCAGCCGCAACCCGCAACCTTTTCGCCGAAAATTTGGGAATGCAGCAACAGGCGGCAAGAGGCGAACGCGAAAACAGAAACGCCGCGCAACCCGCCGACAGCAGTAAACATTCCGGAGCGGCAAAAGGCGAACACAGAGGCGGGCGCGGCAACAGAAACGTAGCGCAGCCGTCAGGAAACGACAGTCAGGAATTGCATGAACATGCGGAAAGAGGCCGATACGGCAATAATAATGCTGTTCAGCAGGCGGCAGGCAACGGCAACCGTACCGAAGCGGCAACCCCGTCCGGAAGAGGCGGACATCAGCAAAGCGCAGGCTTTGCCGATATTAAAGTCGGTTCGCAGGCAAAACGGTACATACATATCGCTTCCCTTCTCCTAATTTTCGGGTCGTATATGTATCTCCGGCTGAAGAAAGCAGGGCTGAAAAAGCAGGAAGAGCAACGATAACAGCAGCAACATATCGCTTACTGACGTTAGTGAGCCGTCCACTGACCCCAGTGAGAGACTTACTGACGTTAGTGAGCCGTCTACTGACCCCAGTGAGCCACTCGCTGAACCCAATAAACGATTCACCAACCTCATCAAGAGGTCTGAATATAAGTAACTTAGTATTAACATTTAACCCACATTGCAGCATTTCCGCCTCGAACTGTTAAATTTTAGTTAAAAACAGAGGGTTTTTGATTGGAATTTTCCGACTGCGCTACAAACCGCGTCCCTACTCCAAACGAAAATTTGTAGTACACAAATCGGAATTTGAAAAAATGGATGTTGCTGATTTTAGGAAGTTTGTGACGTAAAAGGCTGCAATGTGGGTTCATTTCTTAATTTCTTAATTTCTTACTCACGAACTTTCCCGCAGAAAATTTTGCAAGCCTTTTTTGTGTAATCAAATATTTTATGTTACCTTTGCAGTTCCAAAAACGGGGCATTAGCTCATCTGGCTAGAGCGCGACACTGGCAGTGTCGAGGTGACCGGTTCGAGTCCGGTATGCTCCACAAAAATGATATTTTAAACTTTTTAGAAAATAAAATTCATGGGGACGGGTAACGCAAATTTACCCGTTCCTTTTTGAAATTGCACAAAACCAAACAAACAAAGGCTTCGGTCAAATATTTTCATTGACCCGAAGCCTTTATTTTCAATTATATTTCAATCTTACAGCGTTGCTTTCACCCTGTCCTCCTGCGACATTGCCGCAAGGCGTTTAACATCTTCAATATCAAGTCCAAGTCCTTCGGCAACGCGCGTTCCATATTCGGGATGCGCTTTGTAGAATACTGCCGACTGGCGAAGTTGCAAACGTTTCTGTGCGCCGCCAAGATGCGTTACAATGTTATCAACCAGATTCGTTTTGTCCTGTTCGCTCAGAACTTTGCCGTACAAATCGCCTGCCTGCACGTAATCAACATCCGAAAGGACATATTCGTGGCGTGCAGCCATACCATATACGTCAACCGGCGGAAGGGCGTATTTTTTGTCCGGCTGTGCGCCGTCAAATGTGTTGGGGTAATAATTGGGCGCTCCGTAAGTCTTCATATTCATATAGCTGTCGCGCTGATAGGTATTTATATGCGATTTTGGAGCATTAACGGGAATCATATCAAAATTTGCGCCTAACCGATGACGATGCGTATCGGGATAACTGAATGTGCGTCCCTGCAACATTTTGTCGGGCGAAACGGCGATTCCGGGTACAAGGTTTCCGGGCGAAAAGGCAGCCTGTTCAGTCTCCGAAAAATAGTTTTCAGGATTGCGGTTCAGGGTCATTTTCCCAAATTTAATAAGCGGATAATCTTTTTGCGACCACACTTTTGTAACATCAAACGGGTCGAAGCGATACTTTGGCGCCTCTTCCGGCTTCATTATCTGAACATAAACGTCCCACGAAGGATAATCGCCTTTTTCAATATGTTCAAACAAATCGCGGGTAGCGTGGTCGGGGTCTGTTCCCGCCAGCAGAGTTGCCTCCTTACGGGTCAGGTTTTTAACTCCCTGATTGGTGCGAAAATGCAATTTAATCCAGCAGTAATCACCGTTTTGATTATACCACATATATGTATGGCTTGTATAGCCGTGCATATTGCGGTATGAAGCCGGCGTACCTCTGTCGGTAAACAAAATCGTACATTGATGCACGCTTTCGGGCGTCAACGACATAAAATCCCAAAAAGCGTCAGGGTCGTCGAGGTTGGAGATAGGATTTTTCTTTTGCGTGTGAATAAAATCGGGGAATTTTATCGCATCGCGAATAAAAAATACGGGCGTGTTGTTTCCAACCATATCATAATTACCGTCTTGGGTGTAGAACTTAACGGCAAACCCGCGCGGGTCTCGCGCCGAATCAGCAGAGCCGCGCCCGCCGCCTACCGTTGAAAAGCGTACAAAAACTTCTGTCTTTTTGCCTGTCTGGTTCAGAAAATCGGCGCAGGTATATTTCGTTACGTCTTCCGTAACTTCAAAAACACCATACGCGCCTGCGCCTTTGGCGTGCACCACGCGCTCCGGAATACGTTCGCGGTCAAAATGAGCAAGTTTTTCAACTAAATGAGTATCAGAGAGTAACGTGTAGCCGTTACCCGTTGTGCGCGACGCCTGGTCGCTGTCTACCGGAATGCCTGTGCCGGTAGTCATTCTTTTTTTGTTTTGTTCCATAAATGTTTAAGTTTTTAAATTATAATAATTAGAAAATTACAATAAATACAACAAACATGTTCCATAAATTGTTTAATTTTTAAAAATTAAAAACTCATTTTTTTGCAAGTTATTTCAAATGCTCAAAAAAATTCAGTTCTTTTTTTCCTTATTCGTAAAAAAAAATAATTAATTTTGTACTCATTTCTTTTACGAAAATGTTTGATAAAAAATATGTCAGCGTAATACTTCCGTTACCTTTGCGGCGCGTTTTTACTTATTCTGTGCCGGCGTTTTTGGCAGAGAGGGTACGTGTTGGGATGCGTGCTGTTGTGCCGTTCGGTGCAAAAAAACTTTACACTTCCATCGTGCAAATCGTTCATACTCAGGCGCCTGTAGCCGATTATGCAGTTAAGGACATTGTCGGGCTGCTTGATGACAAGCCCATTGTGCGCCACCCGCAGTTGCAGTTTTGGCAGTGGATTGCACAATATTATTGCGCTGCAATTGGCGAGGTATATCAGGCGGCAGTACCATCGGGCTTGAAGTTGCAAAGCGAAACACAAATTACGGTCAATGCCGATTTTGAAGCAGACACAGCATTGTCAGAGCGGGAGTACAAAATTCTTGATGTCCTTGCCGACCAAAAGCCCAAAAGTATTAACGAACTTGCCAAATACACTGATATTAAGAACGTTATGCCAACAGTTACAAAACTTTTGAATGTTGGCGCAATATATGTATCCGAAAATATTTTTGAAAAATTTAAAGAAAAAAAAGAAAAATTTGTAAAAATAAATGACGAATTATTGGCAAATAATAATTTGGAAAGGATTTTTACCGAACTTAACAGGTATCCAAAACAGTTGGATTTGTTGATGAAAATGATAGATTTTTCAAAATGCTTAACCAAACGACCTCTTGAAATCAGCAAAAAAGAACTTTTGTTTAAATCTCATTCTTCCGAAGCAATTCTTCGGTCGTTAAGCGCGAAAAATATTTTTGAAATTTATGAGAAAAAAATCGGGCGTCTTGATTTGTCGGCAGTCAGCACAACGCCGATGTCGCCGCTGAACGATTTTCAGCAGCGGGCATACAACGATATTTGCTCTCAATTTGTTGAAAAACAAGTGGTTCTACTTAGCGGCGTAACTTCGAGCGGCAAAACCGAAATTTATATCCATTTAATAAAAAAATGTATAGAGCAGGGCAATCAGGCTTTGCTTCTTGTGCCGGAGATAGCGCTTACAACCCAACTTACAAGCCGTTTAAAGAGCATTTTTGGCAATCGTACAGGCGTTTATCATTCCAAATTTTCGGATGCGGAACGTGTTGAGGTCTGGAATCATCTTATTAATGACCAAACTTACGACTTGATTATTGGGGTGCGGTCATCTGTTTTTTTGCCTTTCAGGAAGTTAGGACTTGTTATTGTGGACGAGGAGCACGAATTGAGTTATAAGCAGTTTGACCCTGCCCCGCGCTATAATGCGCGTAATGTGGCAATTGTGCTGGCAGGTATGCACGGCGCAAAAACGCTGCTCGGCACCGCCACCCCCGCTATTGAAAGTTACCGCAATGCTAAAACAGGGAAATTCGGGCTGGTGGAAATAAATGAACGATTCGGACAAATTCAGATGCCCGAAATTCAGATTGTAGACACAAAAGAGGCGTACAGGAAGAAAGAGATGCGCGGATTTTTCAGCGAAATGCTTTTGGAAAAGATGAGCGCAGCCTTGCACAACGGTATGCAAATTATTCTGTTTCAGAACCGCAGAGGTTACGCGCCTTACATGCAATGCAGCGCGTGCGGCTTTGTGGTGCATTGCAAAAACTGCGACGTGAGTTTGACCATACATCGCCATACCAATTCACTGACCTGCCACTATTGTGGTTATACTGAGAACATTACGAGTGTTTGCCCCGCTTGCCATACGCAGGGCGAGATGAGCGCCAAAGGCTTTGGCACGGAAAAGATTGAAGATGAAATAGGCAAAATCTTTCCGCAGGCGCGTGTTGCACGTATGGATATGGACACTACACGCAGCCGCAAAAACTACGAATCGCTGATTCATGATTTTGAAAACCACAAAATTGACATTCTTGTTGGCACGCAAATGGTTAGCAAAGGGCTTGATTTTGAGAACGTAAGTCTGGTAGGCGTACTCAATGCCGACAATTTGCTGAATTTCCCCGATTTCAGGGCGGCAGAACGCGCATTTCAGATGCTTGTTCAGGTAAGCGGACGCGCAGGGCGAAGGAAAACACGCGGAACAGTGATTATACAAACATCAGAGCCGCAAAATCCTGTAATTATGCAGATTATGAATAATGATTACCAAAATATGTTTGCTACGCAAATTGCAGAACGCCGCACATTCTGCTACCCGCCTTTTGTGCGACTGATACAGGTATCCGTCAGGCACAAAGATGAGAACAAAACCAAACAGGCGGCAGACTGTTTATCTGAAATAATGCGCCAATCATTTGGCGACAGAGTATTAGGACCGAACAACCCTGTCATTGCGCGTATCAAAAATCTTTACATCAAACAAATCTTGCTGAAAATAGAGATAGCCGCATCTGCCGAAAAAGCGAAACAACTTGTTACAGAGCAAATCACCGCAACGCTTAACATGCAGGACTTTAGGTCGGTATCAATAACTATGGATATTGACCCTATGTAAATTTCAGTTTTCAGCAGAAAAATCTTTATTCTTTTTTATTTCAAAAAAAAAAATTACCTTTGCATCACGTTTTTAAGCATAAAAAAAACGGGCAACAAAATTGCATTCGGTTTGTTGCCACAGCATAATAAATTTGCGCGAATGTGGCGGCAAGCAAAAAAACTGAAGAATTACACAAATAACTTTTAAATATAATACTATTTTATTATGACCGAAGAAATAATTATAGCCGGTTTTGGTGGACAGGGCGTACTGTCGATGGGAAAGATTTTGGCATATTCCGGGCTTATGCAGGGGCAGGAAGTAAGTTGGATGCCTGCGTACGGGCCCGAGCAACGCGGCGGGACTGCAAATGTTACCGTCATCATCAGCGACTCCAAGATTTCGTCGCCCGTGCTGCACACCTACGATACGGCGATTGTGCTTAACCAGCCGTCGCTCGACAAGTTTGAGAGCAAAGTGAAGCCCGGCGGCACGCTGATTTTTGACAGCAACGGCTTCACGCGCTTTCCACAGAGAAAAGACATCAATATTTATCGCATTGACGCAACGGAATATGCCACTGCCAACAATGCCTCCAAAACGATGAACATGCTTATCATGGGCGGGTTGCTTAAAATCAGACCTGTTGTGTCGATAGAAAATGTGCTGAAAGGGCTGAAAAAATCACTGCCCGAAAGACATCATCACCTGATTCCTATGAACGAAGAGGCTATCAACAAGGGTGCAGAGTTGATACAAAAATTATGAAACGAACACGATTAACAAAACACACAAGGTTATGATTATGTTGTCGTGTGAGTTCCATCTGAACTTAAAAAATAAAATATAAACAGATGAAATTAATTTGTTTATCTTCAAATTAAAATAAATTAAATTACTTATGCAAGAAAAAGATTTTATAGAACTTAACGGGAAAAAAGTTTCGCTTTACACCATTAGAAATAAAAATGGAATGTCGATTGATATTACCAACTATGGAGCCAGAATCGTGTCGATAATTGCCCCCGACCGCGACGGGAATTTTGACAACATAGTTCTTGGTTTCGATACGCTTGAGGAATATTTTGCCCCCGAAGGAGAATATTTTGGCGCAACTTGCGGGCGTGTTGCCAACCGTATCAAAAACGGAAAATTCATAATTGATGTAGATGAATTGAACTTGGCGATAAATGATGCTCCAAATACCTTACACGGCGGAGTTGAAGGCTTCCACAGGCAAGTGTGGGAGGTTGTGTGGGTTTACGAGCACAGCGTAGCAATGCGTTATTTTTCAAAGGACGGCGAAGAGGGATTTCCGGGAAATCTTAACGTTACTGTGATTTATTTTTTAGCAGGCGACAATTCTCTGGAAATCAATTATCATGCAACAACCGACGAAGCGACTGTTGTTAATCTTTGCAATCACACGTATTTTGCCTTGCAGGGCGCGGGCAACGGCACAGTGCATCATCAAATTTTGCAGTTAAATGCAGACTTTCACACTGTTGCCGACGAGCATGCATGTCCTACGGGCGAGATATTGGCAGTAGATGGCACAGTTTACGATTTTCGCACTCCTACTGTGATTCAAACTCGTATTAATGCTCCCGAATTTGCGCGTTTCGGCGGAATCGACAATAACTGGGCGATTCGGAACACTCAGCCAACAAATATTGCCAATGCAGGCTATTTGTTTGATAAACAAACAGGTAGAAAAATAGAAATTACCACTTCTCAGCCCGGAATACAGGTTTATACGGCTAACGGGATAAAAGGAATGCGCGGAAAAGACAATAAAATATACGACCGACACGGCGCAATATGCCTTGAAACGCAAGGATTTCCTGCGGCAGTAAATTTTGCGCATTTCCCATCGACAATGCTTCTGGATGCTCTTACATATAATCAAATATCTGAGTACAAATTTTCTGTGGAAAAATAAAGAGCAGTTGTCAGTTTATTAGATATTAGATATTAGATATTAGATATTAGATATTAGATAAGAGAAGAGAAGATAAAGTATTGGAAAATAATGAATAATTAAATATTTATAAATTAAAAATATCATTAAAAAAACAGAAAAAAAAATGTCAAAAGTAACAGTTGTAGGCGCAGGTGCAGTAGGTGCGAGTTGCGCCGAGTATATTGCGATGAAAAATTTTGCATCAGAAGTAGTACTTGTCGATATTAAAGAAGGCGTTGCCGAAGGTAAAGCGATGGATTTGTTGCAAACCTCTTCGCTCAATGGGTTCGACACCAAAATCACAGGTACAACGGGCGATTACAGCCTGACCGCCGGCTCGCAGGTTGCGGTGATAACGTCCGGCATTCCGCGCAAGCCGGGTATGACCCGCGAAGAACTTATCGGCGTCAATGCCGGTATTGTTAAAAGCGTGGTTTCAAACATTTTACAATATTCGCCCGACGCCATTATTGTAGTTGTCTCCAACCCGATGGACACTATGACTTACCTTGTTCATAAAGTTTCTAATTTGCCATCAAATCGCATTATCGGTATGGGCGGCGCTTTGGACAGTGCGCGTTTCCGCTATCGTCTGTCAGAGGCGCTCGGTTGCCCCGCTTCCGATGTTGACGGCATGGTGATTGCGGCACACTCAGACACGGGCATGTTGCCGCTGATAAGCAAAGCGACTTGGCGTGGAGTACCTGTGAGCGAATTTCTGAGCGCGGAAAAGATAAATTACGTTGTCGAGGAGACCAAGACCGGCGGCGCAACGCTGACAAAACTACTCGGCACTTCGGCGTGGTACGCGCCCGGTGCAGCAGTGTCGGCTGTGGTGCAGGCGCTGCTTTGCGACCAGAAGAAACTAATCCCCTGCTCTGTGTTGCTGCAAGGCGAATATGGGCAATCGGATGTGTGCGCAGGCGTGCCCGTAATTCTCGGAAAAAACGGCGTTGAGCGCATTGTAGAACTGGAACTGACCGATGCCGAAAAGGAGAAATTCGCGTCTTCGGCTGCGGCAGTCAAAGAAGTGAACGAGGATTTGAAAAATGTGCTGTAAGTTGTTGTTACACACAGATTTAAAGAATTGAGCAATTACATTCTCATTTTTTATCAAAAAAAAAATCCTAAAATAAAAACAGAAAAAGCATAAAGAGCAAGTAGATGTCAGGAGTCTATTGCTCTTTATTATTTTTATCTAAAAAAAATTAAAAAATTAAAAAACAAAATCAATGCCTGTTCGGTATGATTTTCTGTTTTTTTATAGAGTTTGCAGGTTTATATGTCTGATATTCTTACAGTTATTATTATTTATTTTTTGCAGAGCGTGGAAAATTGACTTTTTTCCGTTTTTGTCGCATTTGGAAAATTGATATTTTTTGTATAATTTTGTGTTAGTTTTTTTTATCTTACAATCCCACAGCATGGAATGATAAACCAACTGATTTCTGCAATACAGGAAAAAATACCTGTTCATATCAAGCCTGTTACTTACCTTATGGATACTCTTGACTTGGGTCGCGAGTCTGCTTACAGGCGTTTACGTGGCGAAATTCCTTTCTCTTTTGAGGAAGTTGCGTTGCTGGCGCAGCGGCTTGAGTTTTCGGTAGATGAAATTGTGGCAAACAAGCCGAACAAGTCCTACTCCGATTTTCCGTCGTGGAACGAGGACGGGAGCGAGAAATTTTTGGGTATGATGAAGCGGTTCTCAAAATCTTTTTACCTGAACTCTGCCGAAGTTATCGTTTCGCAAAACAGGGCGAATTTTTCTACACTTATGTACAACAACGATTTGTTGCAGTTTTATTACTACCGTTTTTTACACCAGATAAATTACATCGACTCCAACTGCATTCTTGCAGATGTTCAATTGCCTGAAAAAATATTAACTTTTCAAAAACAATTTATAAACAATCCGCCCGAAGTAAAAAAGATTACCTATATATGCGACAAAAGGATGTTGCGAAATTTGTGTAAGGAAATACAATATTTTTATCGGCGCAAACTTCTGTCGCAAGACGAATTTTTTGCCCTGAAAAAAGCGCTGACCGACTTGACAAACATGATGCATCAAAGGTTATCCCACCCGCAAAATGACAACCAAACGCTTATATATTACTATGTTTCGATGTTCGACATTAGTATAAATACCACATTTATACAACATGAAAGCAATCTGATTTCAAAATTTTGGGTGTTCCCGTTCAGCATAATTGAGATAAAAAATTCGGAAATATGCCAGCTCCACAGGTCTTTTTTGGACATGCTCAAAAGATATTCGGTACTTATTTCGCAAAGCAACGAACTTGCGCGAGAGAAGTTTTTTGCCCAGCAGCACAAATATATCAACAGTATGACCGATAACAATCCCAATCCTTATTAAAAAAGGCGATGAAAGGAGAAACTTATATATATTTTAAAAAAAAATTATAGAAAATAAACGCTTGATTATTAGTATTTTACAAACAACAAAAAGTTTTTACGCTTCAAAAAAATAATTTTATATTTTGCGTAAAAAACAGATACAAATATCATCAAAAGAAGAATGAAAAGATACTTTTCTGTATATTGTTTTTGCCTTTTTTTTTGCAGTTGCTCCATCCTTCGCGCGCAAAGCGGAGTATCTGTGTCGGGCATTGTTGCCGACTCCCTGAGCGGCGAGCCAATCGCTTATGCATCGGCAGTTTTGCAGGGGAGCAATGCCGGCACAATGACTGACAGCGACGGCTCTTTTTACATTAAAAACAATACAGGACGAGATACGCTGACTGTCAATTCTTTAGGATATAATACCAAAAAGATTGCTCTGAAAAAGAACAACCACAATGATAATCTTAAAATCCTGCTTGTCCCTAATTCTTACCAACTTAACGAGGTTGTGGTGAAACCGCACCGCGAAAAATATTCCAAAAAAAATAACCCCGCAGTAGATTTAATAAAACAGGTGATTGCCCGCAAAGACAGCAACCGTATGGAAAATCACCCGCAATATAAAGTTGATATTTACGAAAAACTCACATTTTCATTAGATTACTCCACTTCTCCCATTGAAAAAGGCAAAATAACGAACCCTTTTTCGTTTCTGAAAAATCATATTGATACTTCCGAATTTAACGGAAAACCTGTGATTACATTGTCGGTTAGAGAGAAATTATCGGAGTATTATTACCAAAAACAACCTCTCAAAGAAAAGAGCGTTACGCTTGCCCGCCGACACGAAGGAGTTGATAAACCTTTTGACCAGAATGATTTACTGACAACAAATATTAACGATATATTAAAAGATATTAACATTTTTGACAATAATATCAAGTTTCTGCTTGGCGAGTTTGTAAGTCCGCTATCTTCCACACTGGCAACGAGTTATTACAGATATTACATTCTCGATACCATTGACGTGGCAGGCGAGCAGTGCATAAATCTGGCGTTTATACCGTTTAATCCGCAGAGTTATGGTTTTACCGGGCAACTATGCATTACCCTCGACGGACGTTTTGCGGTGAAAAAGGCAATGCTCAACACGCCGAAGGATATAAACCTGAACTGGGTAGGGCAACTGCGTATAATTCAGGAATTTACCCAACTCGAAGACAGTACTTTGGCTTTGCACAGCGACCATTATTCCGGTAATTTTTATCCCGTAAAAGGAGTTCAGGAACTGTATGCGCACAGGTCGCGGCGGTTTTCGCACTACGATTTTTCGCCACCGGAAATAGATACGATTTTCAATTCGGCGGAAAAAATGGTCGAAATGCCCGATGCCACGCTGAAAACAGACTCGTTTTGGCTGCAAAAGCGCACCATTCCGATGTCTGAAAAAGAAGCGAGTATTGGCGTGATAATCAGCGAGTTAAACAAAAAAGCAGGTTTTAATATTTTTTCAAAATGTTTGGAAATTCTCACAAACGGTTTCATTCCTTTGTCTTTTGATGTTACAAAAAACCGTTTCGATTTTGGTCCAAACTCTGCACTTATTGGCAACAACTATGTTGAAGGATTGCGGTTGCGACTTGGCGGAATGACAACTGCTAATTTCTCAAAACATTGGTTTTTAAGCGGTTACGCGGCTATCGGCTTCAATGACAAAAAACTGAAATA
>JAISWT010000139.1 GCA_031271005.1 Prevotellaceae bacterium
CTCAGGTTTTTGACCAACGTCGATCCGGTTCTCTGAAAGAAGTCGTTGCCAAAATTCATCCGCCAATTCATTCACTATCGCATCATTATCTATCTCTATCTCAAAGAGTTGACGCTTGCACAGCGCTTCTTCACGACGGTTACACAGGATGCGGTGAATCTGATTCAACTGATCTGTCGTTACTCTGTCATCGAGAAAACCGACATTGAGCAGTGTCCTGTGACAGACCCTGTCCTTTTCGTTGCGATAGCTTTCTATCAACCGATAATAAGCATCGCTCTTGCCTTTGGCCGGATTATGGCGCAGTGAAAATCGGAAATACATATCGGGCGCAAAGATACTCCATGCCCTTCCGGGTAGCAATACCCCCTGTGCACTACAAACGAAAATTCTGCCGGAAACGGCACTTTTTCAACCATTTTTCCCGCTAAACAGCTCACAAATATAAATATATGTGAATTTCTCACCTTTTACTGCTCGCTTTTTTGTTGTTATTTAACTGTTGTCTCGATGAGAGTTGCAATGTGGGTTAAGGTGAGCCTCTCTGTTTTTTTGCATGTAACCATATCTTATGTTTCGTTTTCATCCCTCTCCCACGCAACAGTACCTAAATACTCAAGTACTTGCTTGTATTCTCTGCGATATCGTTTTATTCGCTCCCTGTCTGGTAGGATTGGAAATTCGCGAAATATCCATATTGTGCCTCAAATTGTTCAATTTCACTTTTGTTGTGTGGAAACTTTCTTTTATTCTCGCAATGTATTCTTCCCTTGAGGATGCAGTATTCGCGTTTAGCAAATTCAATGCTTTGTATATTTTCTGTGTATCTTCATTTTTCAGAACACCATTGGATTTTCTTTTAAGGTCTGGACAGTCTCGTTCACAGTCTGGGACGTATCTTTGGCAGCATCATGCAAAAAACCGACAATCTTCATCGTTTCCACGCTGACGCTACAAACCCGTTTCAACAAATCAATGACCTGCTCTTTGTAATCTGCAAAATGATAGGTGTTGAATTTCTCTGCGATGGTCGGGTCTTTGGGTTTCTTTTCCTGATACTGGTCGAGAATCCATTCCAATGCGCTACGGTTGCCGAGTTTGTACTCCCATGCTTCGGTGGGGATGCCTTTCAATTCGGTCTGTTCGTCGATATGGATAATGCCGGCTGTTTTGTCGGCTTTCAGTTTTGGTTTGACAGAGGGTTGCAACCCTTTGTTGTCAACGACACGCAACGGATACGGTTCGACGGTTCCGTAGTTCAAGTGCAAATCCATTAACTGTTTGCCCCATATCACCCAGTGGTGAAAATTGTCATAAAACGGGATGCGCGGAAATTCGCGTTTCAGGTTTAATTCGTATTTTTTGCGGTACGCGGGATTGTGCAGTACGGCATAAACGTAATGGAAAATATCCTGCTTTGTAACAGTCTTTTCTCCGTAATGCTCTCTAAACTGTTCCAATCCCCAATCGGTAATGTTGTCAATGCGCTTGCCGTTTTTGTCGTAACGGTAGAGAGGGAGGCATTGAGTTCCGCCATTTCCTTTCTTTAGTAAGCAATAATCAAATATTTTATCTGATGCTAATGTTGCAAGTTCATTACTTGAATTAACACATAAAAAGTTTATAGAAATATTTTTTCCGCAAAAAACGGAATTTAATTGATAACGCATTTCATTCAATTCTTTATTGAAGTACAATTGCTTTTTCACAAAAGGTCTGTATAAACTTTCAATAATTTCATTTTCGCCAAAAATATATTTCTTTTCCTTTGACAAATCGTTTTTTGCCGCTCTTGTCCATTTGATGGTATAATCAACCAAATCTTTTATCTTATTTTTATCTTCACCTTTATATAAAGCGAGGTCTCTGTTGTAAATATCAATCAAAAAATTCACTTTGTCCGAGAGAACTTTTTTATCGTTGTCATAAACCCACTCGTCGCGAGCAGTTACTACGCCCAATGAAAACAACTCAAACAATGTCTTCTTACTTTTTCCCGCCTTTACATCTTTGCTACACAGTGGCAACAAGCTCTCAAAATCATTATCCGTAAGATTTATCCAATTATTGTTTTTATCGGGACGGATGATTTCAAATTTATCCATTAAATCTTTCAAAGAGTTTTCTGCAAGCCATTGTAACTTTTGCTCCTTTCGCCAAAAGTCGTCCAAAGCGATGTAATGGATCTTACATGTTTCGTTCTCGCGATTTTGTTTTTTCACCAAGAACATAATGGCCACTCCCGTCTGTATTCCGAATACATTGTGCGTCGTTCCTGCAATTTTCGGATTGGCACGCACATCGCTACGGGTATCAATAATATATGCTGCTTCAAATTCCTGCCCGATGGTTTTGCGGAATCCGTCGAACGTGCGGCTGTCAATAAAACTGCGGTTGGTAACAAATGCTACGACGCCATTGTTGTTTAACCGGTCGAATGCCCAGCGGTAAAATCGGGCGTACATATCATATACTTTGGTTTTTTGCGCTGTGCTGTGCTTGATAAACGTATCCTTTATTCGCTTGTCGATAAGGGGATATTCGCGATTTTTGTTATTGTCGTTTTCGTTGGTTTGATTGGCGTTGTAAGGCGGATTACCTATAATAACGGCAATTTTTTTCTCGTTTTGCTTTTGAATGCGCAGGCTGTTTTCTTCCGAAAAGAAATCAAGCGTGCCTTGTTTTCCCTTGTAGTTGAAGCCCATATTGTCGAGTGTGTCCACAAAGCAAATGTTTTTAAACTCAGCGTAGCTGCCCATTTTCTGCGTGTATGTAAACTCAATGTTGAGATTGCTGATGTAATAGGGAAGAATGGCGACCTCGTTGGCGTGAATTTCATTTCTGTATTTATGCGCAAGTTTTTCCTTGCGGATATAGTCAATCAGATCGCAAACAAAAGTGCCTGTTCCGGTAGCGGGGTCCAGAATTTCCACATTCGGGTCTTCGAGGTATTTATCGAAATGCTTGTGCAGCAGGTAGTCGGCGCTTTCAATCATGAAACGGACAATTTCGT
>JAISWT010000140.1 GCA_031271005.1 Prevotellaceae bacterium
CGTTCTGATGCCAAAGATAGAGATTTGGTAAAGTTCGGACTCTCGTTATAGTCGGAAAGAGCGCGTAAAATATCGGGAACAGAAATCTCAAGAACAATATTCATACCGCCTTTGAGGTCTAGACCCAAACCTAATTCCTTATCTCTGCATTCTTTGAGCGTATAGCCCAGCCAAACCTGCTGACTGCCGACAGAATCCAAATAAATGTACTCCTTATGAGCATCGCCCTGAGCATAATCTGAAGCACGCTTCCCGTAAATACTTGTTACTACGCTAAATGAAAGGTAATAAAGACATACGAGCATGAGGGCTAATGCAAAAACCCTGATAAGTCCTTTGTTTTGCATATCGTTTTATTTTTTAATTATTGTTTTTATTTATTTTTTTTATGATAAATTGTGATAAAATCTATTTCTAAATAATTAATAATTAACAATTAATAATTTCTTAATTCATTCATTTCTTAATTTCTTAATTTTCTATTATTAATTGTCAATTAACCGAAAATTTCACACTAAAAAAAACATTAAAATTAGGGGCGCAAATATACAAAAAAACTGTTAAAGATTTGTAGTTTAATGAAAAAACTTTTAGATATTGCAGTAACTTGAGCGGCGTTTTTGACAGAGAAAGCAGAAGCATGACTGTTTAGAATCGTGTTTTATAACATAAATTAACAGATAAATTTGCCTGTTTCCGAAATTTTCTGTATCTTTGTATGTTTTTCAGATAAAATTGAAATCTTCTGATTTATAGTTAATTAAGGATTAAAAAAGAGCAAACAATAACATTCCATATATACAAATCCTTTCTGTAACAAACAAAATGGGTAGCGTTTTATGCAGGTACTAATTTTTGGAAATCCCCCTTATCTGTCGGATTACTGATATTCGGTATGTTTTTCCCTGAAAAATCCATTATGCAACAGTGATAAATTGCACACCATAGCAATGTCAAAGTTTCCCCTTCCTTCATTATACGCAAGGATATGGGTGTGGCAAAAAATGGCGACTATGTTTTTAAGACATTGACAGATAGGACTTATACAAATATTAACAGGCAAGTTATAAATAGAGAAATAAATTTGACAAAACTTTACATATTTTTTCTAAAAAAATTGTGTAAAAATAAAAGAAATATATGAGTGAAGAACAGAAATTAAACGACAATTCCAACTACGATGCGAGTAAAATCCAGTCGCTCGAAGGTATGGAGCACGTGCGCATGCGTCCGTCAATGTACATAGGCGACATAGGCTCAAAAGGATTGCATCACCTTGTGTATGAGGTAGTTGACAACTCTATTGACGAGGCTCTGGCAGGCTATTGCGACACTATTGACGTGATTATTCACGCCAACAACAGCGTTTCGGTTAAAGACAACGGGCGCGGTATTCCTGTTGATTTGCACGAAAAAGAACAAAAATCGGCTCTGGAAGTAGTTATGACCAAGATAGGCGCAGGCGGCAAGTTCGACAAAGACAGTTACAAAGTGTCGGGAGGGCTGCATGGCGTTGGGGTTTCGGTAGTTAATGCGCTGTCTGACAGGCTTGTGGCGCGCGTTTATCGAGACGGCACAATTTACGAACAGAAATACTCGCGCGGACAGGCAACTACGCAGGTTGAAGCAGTTGGCACAACCGACGAGCGCGGCACAAAAATTACTTTTCATCCGGACGGCGAAATTTTCAAGGAAACTATAAATTACAATTTCGATGTGCTGTCGAACCGTTTGCGCGAACTGGCTTTTTTAAATGCCGGCGTAAAACTGACGCTCACAGACGAGCGCGTTTCGGAGGCGATGCCCGACCCAAAAATAGAAACTTACTGCTCCCAAGAGGGATTACCCGATTTTATTCGCTATCTGGAAGGCACGCGCGAACAACTTATTGACGATATTATTCACATCAATACAGGCAAGTTTGGGACGCCTGTGGAAATAGCAATGACCTATAACACAACGTTTAATGAAAATACACATTCTTACGTTAATAATATCAACACAATTGAAGGCGGCACACACGTTACCGGCTTCAGGCAGGGGCTTACAAGTACATTGAAAAAATATGCTGATGACAAAAACATGCTTGAGAAAGCGAAAGTTGAAGTTTCGGGCGATGATTTTCGCGAAGGACTTACCGCTATTATCTCTGTCAAAGTTGCCGAGCCGCAGTTTGAGGGACAGACCAAAACCAAACTCGGCAACAGCGAAACGGCAGGAACAGTACGTCAAGCCGTAGGCGAAGCATTAGGCAATTATCTGGAAGAGCATCCGCGACAGGCAGAAACCATTGTAAAAAAAGTAATTCTTGCTGCGCAGGCACGCGAAGCAGCAAGGAAAGCGCGTTTGGGAGTTATCCGCAAAAATCCAATGGGCGGAGCAGGGCTGCCGGGCAAACTGGCAGATTGCGCAGATAAAGACCCTGCCAACTGCGAACTGTTTCTTGTAGAAGGAGATTCCGCGGGAGGCACCGCAAAGCAGGGACGAAGCCGACAGTTTCAGGCAATTTTACCTCTGCGCGGAAAAATTTTGAACGTGGAAAAGGCGATGCCACACAAGATTTTCGACAGCGAAGAAATTCGCAATATCTTTATGGCGCTGGGAGTTACAGTGGGAACACCCGAAGACGAAAAAGCATTGAATATTGCAAAATTACGCTACCACAAAATAATAATAATGACCGATGCCGATGTTGACGGCAGCCACATTGCCACACTGATTATGACTTTCTTTTTTCGGCACATGAAAGAGTTGATTGAGCAGGGCTATCTTTACATTGCCACGCCGCCGCTTTATCTCTGTAAGAAAGGAAAAATTGAACGCTACTGCTGGAACGACCAGCAACGGCTCACGTTTATTCGGGAATTTGGAGGCGGCTCGGAGAGCGGAGTACACACACAGCGTTACAAAGGTCTCGGCGAGATGAACGAAAAGCAACTTTGGGATACCACAATGAACCCGGAAAATCGTACGCTGAGGCAGGTTACAATAGAAAATGCGGCTATTGCAGACCACACTTTCTCGATGCTGATGGGCGATGACGTAGCGCCGAGACGACAATTTATAGAAGAAAATGCAACTTATGCAAATATTGATGCGTAAGGGTGTTCGGTTTTCAGTTGTCAGATAATAGATAATAGATATTAGAGTAGGGGCGCACCTCCCGCTTTGGCGGGACAATAATATCAAATAAGCAATTTTCAGGAACCCCCCTTCTATAAAAAAAAGAGGTTATCTCAAGAAAAAATATTTTTGAGGCAGCCTCATTTTTTAAACGCTATTAAATTTTTATCTTTTAATCAAAACTCAGGTACACGGCGATTTTATGGTACCAGTCTTCCGTAAAATCTTTTTCGTTCTGAAATTCTTTTTTCAAATCGTCAATATTTTTCAATTTTCCTTTTTTTCGGCGCAATTCGTATATCGCTTTTGCCTGATAAAAATTGATGTACGGATGTGCGCCCAGCCTTTGTGTGGTGGCGGTATTGATGCTTATTTTGCGGATTTTGGAGGCGTCTATTGTGAATGAATTTTTGATTTTTTCATAGTTTTCGGGACGCATATTTTTCAGTTCAAGGAGTTGGTCTACTTGGGCAAAGCCGCCAAAACTGTTTCGCAGCGCCACAATGCCGCGTGCATAAAAGCGACCGATACCTTTGACGCGCATCAATTCGGCAGTGTCGGCGGTGTTGAGTTCCACAATGATATTTTCGGCAGTAAGTGGCGTTTCGGTGGGGGTCGGGCTTGCTGCCTCGCTCGCTGTTTCGCTCTGCTGAGCAGCGATGTTGATATAGGCTTCCAGTTCGCTGAATTTTTCGGCACGCAAGCCATAGATTTTGGCAAAATCGGATTTCTGGCGGAACGTTCCGCCCTTCTTCCTGTACTTCAGAATGGTAGCGGCAAGTGTAGGCTTCAGTCCCAAGCGCACGAAACCCGCGGAGTCAAGCGTGTTGGGGTCGAAGGTGAAAAGAGTGTAACTCTCTGAGTTTGAGTAGTATTTAGGATTATTCCAATTTGTGTAATTCTGTCGGTAACGCTCCTCGTATGCCTGCTGCCATTGCATTTGCTTGACGCTGTCCACCAACACTAACGACTGCTTAAAACGCGCGACCTCTTCATTGAATTGAGTATTAAAACCTGTTTTTTCGCGCACAACCAATTTCGGTAAAAACACGTTAAGCAAAAGCGCCAACACAATCAGCACGACCATCACTACAATACCAATGCGTTGACCTTTTGAAAAATATAGAACATCTTTCAGGTTCATAGAGCAAATATATTTTGCGTGTGTAAAGATAGTACAAAATATTCAATCACATGCCGACAAAAGCATAAAATTTTCGGATTCTCGTTTATAACAAGCACAACTCTAAGTCTATAATCCATTGATAATCAACATTTTAAATCATTGCTGACATATTAATATTTAACAATTATTAATATTAAGTTATCAGTTTTTTTGATTTTACATAATTAACCCACATTGCAGCATTTCCGTCTCGAAGTGTCAAATTTGTAAGTTGCTGAAAATCAGTGTGTTGATTTTTCAGGGTTCGCAAAAAACCGTTTTGTAGTACACAGGGGGGTGTTGATTATCAGATAGTTAGGCAGTACCTTTGCGCCATTATGTACTTCAAAGTTTCCTACTGGGTCGTGAACACGGTGCGCTACCAGCTCAAACAGCACGCTACGAACTTTCAATGGCGTGAAACAGTGCGGATTATGAACACGCAAAAGGCGGTTACGACCGTCTGCACTCCAAACTGCGTCCCTACTCCAAACGAAAATTTGTAGTACACAAATAGGAATTTGAAAAAATGAATGTCGTTGATTTTAAGAAATTTGTGACGTAACGGGCTGCAATGGGGGTTAATTTTTTCTCGCGCTAGCACTGGAAGTTTTACCTTTTTGGGCGCGTAAAAATTACGAGGCAAAGGTAAGCACAAATCATAACACCTTGTATGGTTAAAATTCACCGCATTTTTTGGTAAAAAACAGCCAAAATGTTAAAATATTTAAGTTAATTTTTCATTTTGCCTATGATTTCAAAAAAAATAACATTTGATACCTTTCCGATTTGAGTAATCAGGTCGGCGCCTAAATGGCGCTTTTTCATTTGTTTGGAAAAATTGCTGCCATCTTTACCCATCTCTTCTGCGAGCCAATTGACCGAGCGTTTTTGCAGTGCAAGTTGTTCTTTTATAAGGTCTCCGATGTGTATTTTCTTTTCTTCAATAAATTTAGTCGTTTTGCGCGACTCGGCATAGCCAAAACACATATTTCACTTTTCACTCAATATGTGTTTTGTCTCTGCTCTCGCTGCTTAAAACGTTCCATTTTTTTAGTATTTTAAATTAGTATATATCAATCAGTTGTAAAAAAACAAAAAGCGAACTCGCATTTGCCATCGAGGTCTTCAACTACCATAAGAACTAATGTAAACCCACTTACGCAGGATTACACGTAATCTTGTTCTTTTCTGAAATTGTTGAAGTTTCGATGACAATAAACAGCGTGAAACGCCTTTTATTTTTTCAATACAAAAGGAAAGTATTTTCTTGAAAAACGAAAAAAATAAGTAAATTTGCAGAAAAAAAATTTTATTAAATTATGGCAACAGGTACATTAACATTGAAGTATGATACTCATAATACTGTGGCTATCAGCATTATAGAAATGATAAAAAAAGTTGGTGTTTTTTCTATTAAAGAAGAACCCTCGCCTTATGATGCAGATTTTGTGCGTGAAATTCAGCAAAGCCGCAAAAGTACAGGAAAAGTCATCAAAACCGACGATTTATGGAAGTAGAATACAAAGATAAAGCGTTAGCGCCAGCGTAATAAACCCAAGATTATTATTTGCAGATATTCCGCCTCCGAAATCCCCAAAAGCGACACGCCCTCGCGTGTAATAAAACTCCTTTCCCTCAAAAACTGATTAGAGTACGTTTTGCCATAAAACTTCGCAATCATCCGCAGGCAAGTAGCGTAAGCAGTCCAGGGCGTCGGTTGGGTGTAGTGGGGGAAGGGGCGTTTCATTCATTATTGTACTTTTCTTGTAAAAAATATGCTTGTTTGATTTGTTCTTTTGCATTATTTATCATTTTGCCTTGGTTGCATTTAGAATTATTGTAAATATCCAACCCAATCCGTGTTTTTGCACATCCCCCCATACAAGTTGGCAAAATAACACAATTTCTACATTTGGCATTATCAAAAAAATCATATCCGTACCATTTCATAATTTCCTTGGGAAAATATTGTATTTCACCATTTTCTAACAAAGCGCCAACTTGATTTTGGGGTGGATTAACGTCGCCAAAACACTTGTATACAGAGCCATCGTAATTTATTGCAAAACCATTGTCAGCACCGACATAGCAATTAAAATAATCTAATTTGTGTGGCAGAATATTAAGTGGTTTTTTAAAATTATGCTTTATTAAAAGTTCCTTAATTTTATAATCTATTGAATAAAAATCTTTTTCAGATAGAAGATTAGTTGCGTTAGCGCCATTACCGGAAATAGATTTAAGTATTTTAGCGAAAACAAAACTTATGTTTTTTGTATGGATTTTTTCGATATCTTCGAGCATTGATTCATAAAAGCCAATATTATTTTTATCAAAATTAGTTCTAATATTAAACTTTATTTCATCATTATGAATTTGACATATTTTGCTAATATTTGCTAAAATTTTATCGTATGTTTCTTTACCATTTTTCAAATATCTGTATTTATTGTGTGCATCTTTGTTGCCATCAAGAGTGATAACAATCAATTTTACACCCATAATTTTTAATTTTCTAATAAAAGCATCTGTAAAATCATATCCATTGGTAAAAATAGTCGCTCTAAAATTTTCTACAAGAGAAAATGTTCTGCTTAATCTTTCCATTACGTTTTTGGACAATAACGGTTCTCCTCCGTACCAACTAACAGCCAAACTTTCAATGTTTTTTTCCTTTAAATTTTTGTTTATATATGCCTCAATACTTTTTACAACTTTTTCAGACATATAACTATGAGAAATAGTTTCAAAGCAATATTTGCAATTAAAATTGCAATCCAAATTAGGAATTATTGCGATTGAATGAAGTAGCGGAGTATGACGCCATTGTCTATTCCTGATTTTTATATAGGTCAATTCGTCAAAATCTTTTTCTACAATAAACCCCAAATTTATAAATGTTTTTTTTATTTCATTTAATTTTTGATTTTCAATTTCATTGCATTCTGTAAAAAGATTTACATAATATTGATAATCTGATATGTTTATTTTTATCAACGAACTTGAATGTGTATTAAATAATAAAATTTCAGTATCAGAAATTTCTACAATCAGGTTATAAATAGACAGTTTGTATTTATTTTCCATATTATTTTTTATCAGATTGCCTGTAAAAATTAAGTTCTTTTAACCATCCTTTGATTATGGAGTCTGTTTTGGCGTCAAAATAGCCACCCGATATTAAATTGTCATTGATAAAATCTAACAATAACTCTGATTTTTTATTATTGTCTGTGTCTATATAATGTTGCATTAATGGCATCCAGCAATAATAATGATACCTGAATAATATTGGCGAAATGTATGGTTGGTCTGTTGAAAGAATGGTTTTGTAGTTTTCAAAATTTTCTTTTTTCAATAAATTGTCAATCGCACTGAAATCCCATTCAAAAGATGTACCTTTTGTGTTGAATGGAATTAATTTGAAAACTAAACCACAACGCTGTAAATAATTTTCCAAAACATCGAAATTTGTAAATAATACAGGTCTTTTATTTATATTTGCCTCTATAATATTCAGTAAAACAGACATATAAATGCTGATATAAGTTCGTTCGCTGTTGGAAACAGATACAATATCGGGAGCAATATCAATAAAAAAATTTTCTTTTAAATGATATTTTTCTTTGTAATCCTTATTCAATGCAATCTCTATTTTGTTTTCTTTCCATTTGAACAGATGCAAGTCAAGTATTTGATTGTCGGAAAGATTAATGTCAGTTTTTTTTATAAACCTACCAAGTCCATTTTTCAAATACAAAACGTACCATATTCTATCTAAATGCGCTAATGGTATAACGGTTACATCAGTTCTAACTTTTTTTATAAGTTGCAAATAAGCCATTGTATTCGCTTCAGCATCGCCATTACAAAAAAGAATGGCATTATTTTCGCAGGAATTTAAAACATTTGCTCCATATTCCAACAGCCAGGGGGTAAAACACTTTTTGTTTTCTGCCATTACATAAAAAGACCTTGCTGTTAGCGTATCCTTGTGTTGCAACGAATATGATGCGTCTGCACCACATTGAGTTCCATAAAAATAGCGGGCATTACCATAATTTGTGTCCAATTCAAGCGCTTTATCCAAATAGTAATAAATTTGATTGGAATATTGATTGTTAAAATCATAAGAACGGCTGTCATAAGCCCTGTAATGATTATAATGCCCCAAATAATAATAAATCTCCTTGTCGGTTGTATCTTTTTTCAAAGCATTTTCTAATAAATCAATGGCAGACGAATAATCTTCATTTGCAAATTTTTCTGCTGCGGCAATTTTGAGTTGTTCTGCCGTTTGCGAAAAAACGGCATTGGTTGTAAATAATAAACTACAACAACAGGATATAATAATTATCTTTTTCATCTGTTTATATTTTTTAATTATTTGACATTCAATATTTTACAACATAATCATAACCTTGTGTGTCTTGTTAATCGTGTTCGTTTCATAAAATATTTATAATTAATGATTTAATAAATTATTCAGTTTTATTGAAATAGATTGTTTGTCGGGAACACAACCTGCCTCTTTTTGTCTGTTTTGTCTTTCCCATTCAATAGGACATTTTCCTCCGCAAATAGGCAACACCATACATTTTCTACATTCCTCTATGGTTAGTGGACTGTATAATAAACCAGTTAAAACATTTTCTCGCAGATTGAGCCTTGAAGTTTCATCTATTGAACCTATACTTTTTTCTTGCATTCCTATTTCCAAAGCACATTTGTATGCTAACAAATTGGGGTCTATTGCAAAAGAATTGATATGATGATATGCACAACGTATCGAACTTTCCCAACTCGGATGCAATGAATAATTAAAACCTTTTTTATGTGCTAATTCTGCGTACTTAATTTCATATTCATAAAATTCATTATCGTTTAGTAAAGTACAATGACTTGAATTATCCTGTTTTGCTAAAATTCTTTTTACAAATATTGAAATATTTGAATTGTTACAATTATTTTTTTCTAAATCATCCAAAAAACTATCAAAAGAATTTGTATTATGATGGTTTATATTTAATCGTATTCTGACTTTTATATTTTTTGCTGCCTTTTTAATTCCATTTATAACAGAAGTATATGTATTTTTATCTGTTTTCGAAAATCTAATCTTATTATGTTCTTCTTCTGAACCATCTACTGTTATTTGCAATATAGATATATTACATTCCTGCATTTCGTCGGCAATTTTATCGTTAATAAGATAACCGTTAGTTGCAATATCTGAATAAAAATCCAAATTGTTATCGGCGCTTTTTAGAATAGCAAGATTTGTTCGTTTTATAAAATCCCATTTTAGCAAAGGTTCTCCACCACTCCAAAGTATTTTTAACTCATTTAAATTGTGTAAAGTATTTAGCAAAAATTGCTGAAGTATTTTTTCTTTATCATTACTTAAACTCGAACCTTTGAAAATTTGATAACAATAATTGCAACTGAAATTACAATTCAAAGTCGGATAAATAATATAGGATGCTTTGTTATTAGCAAATTTTAGCGCATTATATCTGTAATCAATCGTAGAAAGTTCGTCTGATTGAGTGATAATATTTGCATCCAATAATTCTATTAATACATCATTATCGAAATCATTTAATTCGAATGATTTTTGTCCTCGTAAAAAAGAATACAATTCTTCATTTACCTTAATATATTTTTTTGATAACAAGTTACATATAACATAATTTGTTAAAAAAATATTGTATTTTGATATGTTCAATTTCATAAATGCCAATATTTTTTGTGTTAATAATGTCAGCAGATTGCCATAACAACCTGCTGACAAATAACAAAACTACTTTAATTGATCGCAAGCAGATGGCAAACTACCAAAATTACTACAACTTTGAGTAGCGGGAGTTCCTGCAATGCTTGGACGTGGAAGAATTTTTAGAATGCTTTCACCAATACTTATTAGAGTATCATTGATAAGAGTATCATTGATATCTGTTAAAGTATCGTTTGCGCCTCCTTTAATGTTTTTTATCTCCCCTTTACTGACAATTTTAAATTCTTTATGCATAATATTTTTGCCACATATAACCCTGTGTAGCCCGGTTTTAAGTTACAAAATTAAAAAAAATTATTTTTGTAATCTTGTTCATTCGCGACTGAAAAAAATTACGCAGCAAAGGTAAAGCATAAAACTATAACAATAAGCATAATTTAGAAATAATTTATTACTTTTGCATATAAATTATAACTTTTTAGTGTTTATGAAAAAAAACTCTAATAATATAGTCAATGATATTGCGCGGAATATCAAGCAGATACGTGAGTTAAAAAATCTTACTCAAGATTTTATGGCTCAAGAATTAAGCATTTCGCAGCCCGCGTATGTGAAAATAGAGCAGGGATTAACCGTACTAAAAATTGACCGACTGCAACAAATTGCAGAAATTTTGCAAGTAGATTTGTCCGCATTACTCAATACGAACAATATTTTTAATATTGTGTTCAACTCTACTGCAAACCAAAGCGGTTATATCAATACACAACATAACATGATGAGTATTGATATGGAAATGTTGCGCAAAATCATTCAGGAAGTAATCAATAAAACAGAGTAAAATTTGTTTTTTCAAAGAGTTATATGAAGCAGAAAGATTTTTGCTTTTGTGATGTTGTTGTGTTTTCTAAAAGAAAACTTTACAATCATCCGCAGGCAAGCAGCGTAAGCAGTCCAGGGCATCGAGTTGGGGGAAGTGGGTCATTTCAAATTTTTGTTGTAAAAGTTAAGAACTTTTTTACGCCACTTTTTAAAATTTTTATATTCAGGTCCATTACTGCCACCATGTTCTGCGTTTTTTACAATCCAAAAATATTTTTTGTTTGATTTAAATCCTAACTTTCCGGTTAATTCTTTTTTTGAAGCGCTATTGCCTTTTTCAATATATTTAAGAAGCCTAAAAATTAGTAACTCATTGCGCATCAGTTGATGTTAGGTAGTCCTGAATTGACCGGTGTGTATAACTGTGTGCGGTACAATAGCGCCTCAAAAAAAGAATTAACCAATATCCCATCAATAATAAAATTTGAAATTTTTTTATTAATTTTGTGGCTCGAAATAAAAAAAATAAGATTTTTAAAAATTAAATCTATGGAAAAAAGAGTAAAAAGCATCGAATTGCTCAACAGAGCAGTTGCCGATGAAATGACAGCATTGAATCAATACATGTACTTCCATTTTTTGTTGGAAGATATGGGCTACGAATTGCTATCGAGTTACTTTAAGCGCACAGCCATTGCCGAGATGAGGCACGTAGAACGCTTGGCAGAGCGGATTTTGTTCCTCAAAGGCGAAGTGGAAATGAGAGCCTCCGAAAACGTAGACAAAATTCATGACGTTGAAAGAATGCTCAAAAAAGCCGAGCAACTTGAGTCGGATACAATCACAAACTACAACAAATGGGCGCGTGAAGCGGCTGATGCTGCCGATGCTGCTACAAAAAAGTTGTTCGAAGACCTTATCGGTGAAGAAGAAGAACATCAAGACCGTTTCGACACCGAAATTGACAACTTGCATAATTTTGGCGACAACTATCTGGCTTTGCAAAGTATTGAAAACAGCAAAAAAGCGGCTGCCGGATTACTGACAACCTGATTCTTTGCGGTTAAAAAAACAGAAAAAAATGCTACGCATATCCTCTCGCAACAAGGCAAGGGGAAGGGTGCTTGTGCTTTTCTGATAAACTTTATAAATTTTCAACTCGCTTTATATGCCCGACAAACGTGAAAATATTGTACTCCGATTTGGTATTGTATATGTGCTGATAGCGCTTCTGTTTGTTGCAGTGATAGCAAAAATTGTTCATATTCAAACCGTTGAACGCGACACACTGCTGAAGTTAGCCGCAAAAAACCGCAACGACACAATAGTTGTAAAGCCGTTGCGGGGCAATATTTATGCCGCAGACGGACGTTTGATGGCAAGCAGCATTCCTTCGTACACTATCTACATGGACACGCGCGTTCCGGGCTTGCGCGACACGATAGAAAGGGTTGAAAATCGGAAAAAAATATTTTTCACAAAAAACGGGCACATCGCAACCCGCTTTGAGGCAAAGATAGATTCCGTTTCGGCGGCGCTTGCGCAAATGTTTGGCGACCGCACTGCGCAAGGCTATAAAACACTGATTACCAATGCTTACAGGCGCGGAGACGGCGCTTTGCTGCTGTATCCAAGAAGAATTTCGTACAGTCAGTTGAAAGCAATAAGGAAAATGCCGCTTTTCCGCTATGGACGCAACAAAAGCGGACTTATTCCCAAAGAATATGTTGAGCGCATCCACCCGTTTGGCTCACTGGCAAGCCGAACCGTGGGCAATGTTTATGGCGAAGAGTCAAAGGGCGGCGAGTACGGAATCGAGTTGTCGTTCAACCAGACTTTGACAGGAAAAAACGGCATGGCTATTGTCCGAAAAATTGCCAATACCACTTTGGAAAACATTGTTGTAGAGCCGGTTGCAGGCAACGACATTGTTACAACCATTGACGTTGACATGCAGGACATTGCAGAAACTGCTTTGCGCGAAAATCTGCAACTGTATGGCGCAAGAGAAGGTTGTGTCATCTTAATGGAAACTCAAAGCGGCGAGGTAAAGTCCATTGTTAATTTGCAGCGCAATGCAGACGGCTCATATTCTGAAAATCACAACATTGCGCTGCTGCGAGCCGAGCCGGGCTCCACCTTCAAAACGGTCTCCATCATGGCTGCGCTTGACGACGGACTTGTAAGTATGGACGACACTATTGACACCGGAAACGGGCTGTACAATTACGGCAGGTCTACCATGCGAGACCATAACTGGAGGCGCGGCGGCTTCCATAAAATTACTATCGAACAGGCAATAGCCGCATCGTCAAATGTGGCAGTGTCGCGTGCTGTGTATAACGCATATAATCATAACCTCACTGCTTTTGTTGATAAACTGCAACAAATGGGGATTGAAGATTCTATGAAAATAGAAATTGCGGGAGCGCAAACCGCGCGTTTACCCCGCAATACAAACGACATCACTGCGCTGCCATGGTCGTCAATAGGCTATCAGGCGCTGATTCCGCCAATATATACGCTCGCCTTTTATAATGCTATTGCAAATGACGGAAAAATGATACGCCCGTTTTTTGTGAAAAATATTTCTTCTAACGGTCGGATAATCAAAACTTTCGGTACGGAAACAATAAGAGGAAGAATTTGCAGCGCCCAAACGCTCGAACAAATCAGAAACGCCCTGCTTGGCGTTGTTTATGACAATAGATACGGCACTGCACAGATAGTAAGGTCTGATATTGTGCGCATTGCCGGCAAAACAGGCACCGCGCTCATTGACGAAGGCAGCGGCTATGGAGGCAGATATCAGGTCTCGTTTTGCGGATATTTTCCGGCTGAGAAGCCTCAATATACCTGCATCGCGATAATTCGCGAGCCTCAGGGCAGCCCCTCAGGTGGAATAATGGCGGGAATTGTTGTCAAAAAAATTGCTGAAAATCTGGTTAACATGCAGGCGAAAACAACGCCGCTTGAACTTGCACGCGACAGCGCTTTCGACTCACGGAGCATCAGAAAAACCGCTTCTGTCAAAAACGGAAACTACGCCCAACTGAAACGGGCAGCACGACAACTGAACTTTTCGCTTACCGACAGCAATAGCGAGTGGGTAACTGTCAGAACAGACAGCAACAAAATAGAAACACAAGCTGTTCAGATTGTCAGCAATCTTGTACCAAATGTGGTTGGAATGGGCGCAAAAGATGCTGTTTATTTGATGGAGCACGCCGGATTGCGTGTAACCCTGCTCGGACGCGGCAAAGTGGCAAGTCAAACAATGCAGCCCGGACTCCGCGTACAGCGCGGAGCAACTGTTGGGTTGGTATTGGAATGAAATTTGTAAAGTTATGTTCTTTTTGAAAAACAAAATTTTTGAAAAATAAAAATTTCGCACGATTTTTGCTGTGAAAATATCAGTAAAAAAATTAAAAAAAATAATCATATAAAAGATCGAGATTATGTCAGTAAACAAAGTAATTTTAGTAGGGAATGTTGGAAGAGACCCCGAAGTACGCTATTTGGAGAGGAACGTTGCAGTGGCAAACTTTACGCTTGCCACAACAGAGAGAGGTTATACCATGCAAAATGGTACACAAGTGCCTGAGCGCACAGAATGGCACAACATTGTTGCGTGGCGCGGTTTGGCAGAATTGGCAGAAAAGTACATCCGCAAGGGACGCCAGTTGTACATAGAAGGGAAAATACAGTCGCGCTCGTGGGAGAAAGATGGCATAAAACGATATACAACAGAGATTTATGCAGAAACAATTCAAATGTTGGGCAACCGTCCCGAAACAATTGAGCCTCTCAGCACTCAGCCTACTTACGCTACAGGCGTTAGCAGTTCGCATCAGCCGGCAGCGCCGCAGCAGCCGATGCAAAATCAGGCAGACAGATTTGAAGACGGCGGCAACCCTGAGGACGATTTACCTTTTTAGTACGCTAACAGAACAGATAAAAAGAGCAAAAGGCAGACCCAAATAAAGGTCTGCCTTTTATTGGTTGAACGTCAAGGTGGCAACCCACAACTCTGACTGAGTGCCGATGCGGTAAGGCGGACCCCAAAGTCCCAACCCGGAAGAGACAATATAGTGAGTATTGCCCTTTTGGGCGTAACCATACCCCAATTCAAACAGTTTTTTCACAATCAGATTTATCGGAAAGAACTGTCCGTTATGTGTATGCCCCGAAATTTGCAAGTCAATATTGTTTTGCTGCGTTTCGAGCAGGTTATAAGGTTGATGGTCGAGCAGAATTTTAATGTTGTCTGCCGGAATATTGCCGGTTAATTCGCTTAATTCCAATCTGTTATGTGCCGACAAGTCTTTTCGTCCTATGATTGACACATTTCCAATTGTAATGACCGAATCGAGCAGCGGAGTAATTTTAGTTTTCTTAATAAAATCCAAAGATTGCGCCACACCGCTAATATACTCGTGATTGCCCATACACATAAAAATGCCTTGCGGCGCGTTTATTCGGTTTATTTCCTCGAACATTCGCTGCTCAAAAAGCGGTTGCGGCGAAGTATCTATCAAGTCGCCTGCAATCAGCACAATATCAGCATTTTGCGCATTAAGCATTTCCACATATCTACTCAAACGCGCCTTACCAATCCCATGACCAAGATGCAAATCGCTTATCAGCAATATTTTAAGCGATGATTTATTATTGTTGTTAATTAAAAGTTTTTTATTGATAACAATATTTTTTCCCACCACAACAGGATTATTAAATTTGCAATAACCTGATATTAAAACGATTGCAAGTATTACGAATCCTGCAACAACTTGAATTTGTCGCAAAATGCGGGGCGAAAAATTTTCAGGAATAAACAGTATTTTTTTATTTGCAAATAAAATTAAATCTGTAAACAGGAAAAACACTGTAAGATAAATCAGCGCTATGAGCCATGTAGAGCCAACTAAATACATAAATGTAAGCAGGCCGGAAGGCAAAATATTGCGGCAAAACATGTATGCAAACAGCGAAAAAGCCGTGAAAACAAATGCAACTGTATAAACAATTCGCACCAAAGAAATCGCCGGCAATGCCTGCCTGATACGCACAAACAAATAAATTGTTGCCCCAAAGTAGACAACAAGCATCAAAATTCCGAAAAGTATTTGCATCTTCTTGCTCATTATATTTTTTTACAGATAATAACAACGTTTGAAACACTTTTTTATTATTACAGGTCAATAAATTAATTTGCAAATAAGAATCGCGTTTTCCCAAATGCTTTTTTCGTTTGTGTGTAATCTGGAAATTTAATGCTAACTTTGTGAAAAAATTGCAGTTAATTTTTAGAAATCACTTAATGATAATGACCTGATTTGAATAATTTGATAAAATTTAAACGAATGAAAAAAATAATAACTTTCTGTATATCAATAACTTGTTCAATTTTTTGTTTTTCGCAAAAAATTGAATTTAATTTGTCGGGCTTTGCCAATTCGGAATACAATCTTACGCTATTTCGAGGCGAATATAGCGACACTGTTGCCCAAGGCAAAATTTCTGCTGAAGGAAAACTTACCTTTACAATGCCCGAAAGGTATGCAAACTATTGTGGATTAATGCGTTTTGCAGCCAAAGGCAGCGCTTGGAATTTCATAATTAATAACGATGATTTTAGTGTAGAGGAAGTTAACGGCAATTTGATAATTAGACAAAGCGTTGAAAATGAGGCTTTTATAAGCAGACAAAATCAGATTCAAAATTTGGCGGCGAAAAGCAAATACCTATATGACGGGATTGCGCTTTTCGCCGACAATAGCGAATTTGCAGGCACACTGAAAGCGGAATTTAACAACACGAACTCGCAATATGTTTCTCTGCGTAAAGAACTGACACTGTGCAAGTTATATGCTTGCCGCTACCTCGAAATATCAGAATTTGTAAATGGATACGCCGACCGCCTTTTTTTGCCTTCCGAAAAGAAACAGAACTACGCTGCTTTGCTCACATTTTTTACAGACTCGCTTATTATTGACAATTTATATACATCTGGTTTGTATGCAAAAGTATTCAGTACCGCGCTGAAACTGTTCAAATCAACCGAAGAATTTGGCAAAGTGATGATAAAAAAACTGCAACAGACGCGCTCCGATATTATTTTTCGCAATTTTGCAGACGATTTGATGTTTCGCTGTCAGCATAATTCCTGGGCGGATGCCGAAGATATGCTCGCAGAATATTTGCTCAATTGCAATCGTTTAGAGCAAAACTCGTTCGCTTTTCAGTATTCGTCCGAAGTTTTGAAAGGTAAAATTGGGAGCAAAGCGCACCACATTAATGGACTTAAATCGCTGAAAAACACGCTTTTATTGTTTTACGAAACGGATTGTCCGCATTGCAAAATTCAAATTTCCGAGTTTATAAAATATTATCCGCAATTGCAAAACAAAAACATTCAGACAGTTAGCATTTCTTCAGATTTAGACAGGTCGCTTTACGAAGAAACCGCAAAAACGTTTCTGTGGAAAAACAAGTTTTGCGATTTCAAAGGATTTGAGGGCGAAGTATTTAAAAGTTATGGGGTTACAGGCACGCCCACAATATTCTACATCGATAAAAATGAGAAAATTGCAGGAAGATATTCCAAATTGAAAAATACAAAACTCTTGGATTAAGCAAAATAAATATTAATTTTCACTGCTTACTTTTACAGGGAACTCCTAAAAACTGCTTATTTGTCGTTGGACTTCATTTTCAAAATGCTCATTTACATTAGTAAACTGCGCTTTTGAAAACTTGTCCGCCTAAAATAATCTAATTTTTAGGAGTT
>JAISWT010000143.1 GCA_031271005.1 Prevotellaceae bacterium
AGTAAAACGTATATACCTTTTGAATAAAATGTATATACCTTTTGAATAAAATGTATATACCTTTTGAATAAAACGTATATACCTTTTGAATAAAACGTATATACCTTTTGAGTAAAACGTATATACCTTGTTCTTTTTTCTATCTGATAACTGAAAACTTTCATGTACTTTTGCAAAAAAATATTCTCAATGGAAAAACACCTGAAACTCTCTGTTATTGTTCCTGCTTTCAACTCTGAAAAATGGATTTTGCAGTGCCTCGAAATATTGTCGTGCCAGACATATAAAAATCTGGAAATCATTGTTGTAGATGACGGCTCTACTGACCGTACAGCCGCACTTGCCGCGCAGTTCCCTGTTCAACTGATTCAATTTGAGCACAACAAAGGGCTTTCTGCCGCGCGAAATGCCGGTATAGACTGTGCCACAGGCGAATATATTCATTTTATGGATGTTGATGACTTGCTGAACCTCGAATTTTACGAAAAAATGGCTGATGCATCGACACTTACCGCCGCCGATATTGCCTGCTGCGGAGTGGTGCACGAGCCGCGACCCAAACTGAGTTACCTTTTTGACCACCATTTGCTCGTTACAACCGTCCAAGACAAGATGAAACTCACAAACGCACATAAAGAAGGTTATTGCTGGCGGTTTATGTTCAGAACCGACTTTTTGAGAAGCCAAAATATACGCTTTGAAGAGGGACGGCTAATAGAGGACTTGACTTTTGTGTTGCAGTCGGTGTATTTTGCCAAAAAAGTTGTCGCCGTACCCCACGCGGTGTATTACTACAAGTTGCGCCAAAATTCAATTCTTACAACGGTTGATAAACAGAAGAGGCAAAAACTGAGCAGAGACTGGCGCCACGCACACAACTTTTGCATCGCCTTTGCCAAAGAGCATAATTTCAGTTTGAAATAATGCTCGGCACATTATCAGTTCGAGGAGTTTAAGGATTTGATGTTTTTTGTCTGTTTTTTAGTGTAACTCTCGCTTAAAAAACCACAACTCGTTGATTGTTGCGCTCAATGTCAGTTTGAAAACGTTTTCGGACATTGCACTGCGGTTGCCTATTTTGCTGTATTCCAGCGAAGCATTGATGATGGATTTTGATTTTGGCATCGGGATACCCAGCCCCACCGATACGCCGATGTTTGGCGGCAATGTATGCCCGTTGACATCGTAGTACGAGTTGCTCAGTGTCAGTCCTACACGGTAGCGCAGGTGGTCGGAATAACGGTAGCCTTGCAGGTTCGGAACATATTCAACTCCTGCGGCAAATTTCCAGCGATTGCTAAGAGAGTCTGTTTTGCCAAAAAACTTCGCGCTTTTCCACTGCTGCATACTGAAATCGGCGCCAACAGTAAATTGCTTATTAATAGAATAATACATCCCAATTCCAAAGTTCTGCGGCAAATCAAAATAGTTGCTATACGAAACCGTGTCGGACACTTGCGAAATGCTGATTCTGTCATAAGTGAACTTATTTCCGCTCATTTTCATCTTGTTTTCATAGAAAATGCCCACCGAAATATCGTGTTTTTTATTTATTGTTCTAAAATATTGCAATCCGTATCGAAAACGAAAAGTATTCACCGCAATTCTATCTTCTTGATATGTAGATGAATAGGCTGTGGGAACATTGCTTGTCTGGCGGCTGTTGGTAATGTTTCCAAACATGTAATAAGTGTTTATACCGGCAGAAAAGTGTTTCAAAAACTTGCCGCCTACTCCCAGATAGACTTGCGAAATAGTGCCTGCGCCGTTGTACGTGCCGGTAGTCCAAACAGTGTCGGCGGGATTTTGCGGGTCTATTTGCGACCTTGTTTTGTTGCTGAACGAGTATCCTGAAAAAGAGTAAGGCAGCAGTCCTGCACTGATGCCCAAAAATTTCGCCACAGGGAACTGTATTGCAACATATTCCAGATTGCCGTTCATTTTGCCTGTGCTGCCGTTAGCATCGGCAAAATGCGAATACATAGCGCTCAATCCCACGTCGAACATGAACGAAAGCGAGTCAACTGCACTGTAAGAGGCAGGATTAACGGTATTGATTTCTTTTGCACTGCGGAAGCCTACCGATGCGCCTCCCAAGGCACGCCGCGCACTATTGGCGTTGTCGCTTACATTGCCCAACCCAAAGCGTGTGTATGGCGAATTGGTGCTGTTTTGTGCGAAAGTGAGAGTGAAGCAACTCGAAATCAGCGAAATACAGACAAAAAGTAGGATACTGTTTTTATACATTGTGGTTAATAATTTTTTGCAAAAATACTATTTTTTTTCCCCTAATTGAAATTTTTATATTTTTTTAAGAAACGTTTAGTCCATTCCCCATACTAAAACATTATTATTCAATATTTTATAATAAAAATTTAAAACTTTGCCGTCTTCTAAAAATTTTAAAATAATTTTATTTTCCATATCTCCTTTTTCAATTTTTTCAATTTCCAAACTTTTGCGGAAATCAACTGCCGCTTTGCCCGCTATTTTGAAGGCTGCTTCTTTTGCTGCCCATGCAATCGTGTAATTTTCAGCAGATTGACGGATTTGTGCAAGTTCTTTGTCGCTCAAAAAGCGCGATGCAAGTTTGAGTATTTTCGGGGAGATGTTTTCCACATCAATCCCAACATTTTTTGTGGCGTGAATTATCAGTGCAATTTTGGTTTTACTGTGTGAGATGCTGATTTTCAGCGTGTTATCTTTTAAAAACGGTTTCCCGTAAGGGTCGTGCATAATTTCCGTTTTAGTATTCAGGAGTTTTTCCAAAACCTTGTGGGCTGCTATCTTTTCACATTGACGCTTATGGTTACCTGCGGATGACTGCGGGTCTATAGCGGGCAAGTTGTCAATTGCCACTGTTGCTCCTTCTTTTGTCCTGAAAATCAATGTTTCCATTTGAAAGTCTCCATCATTCGCAGTATATCTTCGTTCACAAAATTGCGCACAGGGGCAATAGAATCGCTGTTTGGAACATTGTTGAAATACACTGCCGCGCGAAAAAAATGGTGTACACTGTCGGTCAGCACAAATTGCGCGGTGGAGGCAGTGTTGCCCTTCAGGTCGTAAAAAACCCCGAAAACGCGGTTATCCGTGTCCTCATAACGCTGTTCGCCAATGGCATCGGCACGCACACTGTGCTTGTAAACCATTTTGCGCACCTCTTCCGAAATTTCGTACAGATTGTTTTGCAACGGCTTGTAGTAGCAATAAATTGTGGCGCCAAGTTGGGGATAATTAATGTTAATCCACTGCTCGCCATCTGTGGCGCGGTCTGCCTGCGCGGCTTTCTCGGCATCCGCTCTGGTGAGTTGCGTGTATACAGGCAAATCAAAAGTGTACAGCACGCCCAGAGTATCGCCAAGTTGTCGGTAAGCATGCTGCGGCAATGCCACACGAAAATAGCCGTAAGGCTTCGGCAAAGGCGCATCGCCACACGAAACCAAAACTGATGTCAGAATTATTATTAAAAATTTTTGCATCTTTGCTTGTTTGCTTCTGTCAGAATTTTTTTGCTCATTTTCTTCTCGGCAAAATTAATATTTCTTTTTTGATTAACGCAACTCTCCAAAAGAACAAAGACAAAAGACAGTTATTAGGGTTTAGAGTTTAGAGTTTAGATATTTTTCACGCCTTTACTCCACCTCTCCCCTCTCCCCTCTCCCCTCTCTCTTTGATAGATGTTTTGCGCAAATATGTTTTTTTCCGGTAGATTTTTGCTGAATTCGTTGCGTATATTCAAAATTTTACCGAAATTTGCAGTCGGGTTGTGTATCTTTCTTTGTGAGTGTCAATAAATATTTTATAAAAAAATAAAAACTTTTTAATATAAAAAAAAATGAAAATAATTCTTGTTGTTTTTTCAGCAGCGCTGTTTTTGTCATTTGGGGCAATTCAGGCACAGGCACAAACAGACAGTTTAAGTTTTCAAGGCGCTTTCTTTGGTTTTAATTATTTTGTGAACGGACAAACAGTTTCGTCAGCCGATTTTATCTCCAAATTGAGTCAAAGAGATGCTCAACTTGCCTCCTCATTTCGTTCAGGCAAAAGTTTGGAAATTGCGGGCGAAGTTATCGGCTGCGTAGGCGCGTATTTTATTGGGTTCGATTTAGGTACACGTCTGGCAGGCGGCAGTGGCAGTTCTACAATGCTGCTATGTGGCGGGACGGCTTTGGCTGGTGGCTTAGTAATGATTTTTACGGGCAGCAGTAAAATGAGAAAAGCCGTTGAACTGTATAACTCGGCAAACAGTCAAACTACCGTGAACCTGAACATAAGCCCTATGAGTGTTGGGCTTTGTATTAACTTTTAAGAGATGCGAAATATATAAGGGAACTCCTAAAAACTGCTTATTTGTCGTTGGACTTCATTTTCAAAATGCTCATTTACATTAGTAAACTGCGCTTTTGAAAACTTGTCCGCCTAAAATAATCTAGTTTTTAGGAGTT
>JAISWT010000171.1 GCA_031271005.1 Prevotellaceae bacterium
CACAAAGGGCACAATACTTGTCCCGCCAAAGCGGGAGGTTTCACAATGAACACAAAGCGCCGGTTTTCAACATCTATTCTTTGTGTTCTTTGTGGTAAAATTGAATTTTTGAGACAGCCCTTACAATTTATTCATTATTCGTTATATCAGTAACTTCGTGCAAACACCACCCTTTGTTCCGAAGGTTTGCCCGTTACCATACACTTTCCGGGGGTTTTGTCGCCGTCAAAGGGGATACAACGGATGGTTGCTTTTGTTTCCTGCTTTATAAGTTCCTCTGTTTCAGAGGTCCCGTCCCAATGGCACAGCAAGAATCCGCCTTTTTCTATTTCCTCTTTAAATTCGTGGTACGAGTTCACTTCGCGGGTAGATTCTTCGCGAAAAGCGTATGCTTTTTGATAAATATTTTTTTGTATATCTTCCAATAAATCTGCTATGCGGACATCAACATTTTCCATCGACACGGTTTCTTTTGTTAGCGTGTCGCGGCGTGCTATCTCAATGGTCCCGTTTTCGAGGTCGCGTGCGCCAATTGCCAGCCGCACAGGAACGCCTTTGAGTTCATATTCTGAAAATTTCCATCCGGGTTTTTTGTTGTCGCTGTCATCATATTTAACAGAAATATTTTTCTCTTTTAATTTGGAAACAATGGATTGAACTTTTTCGGAAACTGCTGCCAACTGTTCCGTATTTTTATAAACAGGCACTATAACTACCTGTATTGGCGCAAGTTTGGGCGGCAGCACCAATCCGTTATCGTCAGAATGTGTCATTATCAATCCGCCTATAAGTCGCGTGGATACTCCCCACGATGTAGCCCAGACATATTCCTGCTTGTTTTCCTTATTGATGAACGTAACGTCAAAGGCTTTTGCAAAGTTCTGACCCAAAAAGTGGGAGGTACCTGCCTGCAACGCTTTTCCGTCTTGCATCAGGGCTTCAATACAGAATGTGTCTTTAGCGCCGGCAAAACGTTCATTTGCCGATTTCACTCCTTTTAGCACGGGCATTGCCATGAAGTTTTCGGCAAAACAGGCATAAACATCCAGCATTTTCAAGGTTTCTTCTATTGCCTCATTTTCGGTGGCATGCGCGGTGTGTCCCTCTTGCCATAGAAATTCCGTAGTGCGTAAAAACAGGCGTGTGCGCATCTCCCAACGCACAACATTTGCCCACTGGTTGCATAAAACGGGCAGGTCGCGGTAGGATTGTATCCAGTTTTTGTATGTGTGCCAAATGATGGTTTCGGAAGTGGGGCGTACAATCAGTTCTTCTTCCAGTTTTGCATCGGGGTCAACTACCACGCCGCTGCCGTCAGTTGCGTTTTTGAGCCGATAGTGTGTTACAATGGCACATTCTTTTGCAAAACCCTTGACATGTTCGGCTTCGCGGCTGAAGAAAGATTTTGGTATAAAAAGCGGGAAACAGGCGTTCTGGTGCCCTGTTTCCTTAAACATCCTGTCCAGTTCGTGCTGCATATTTTCCCAAATTGCATAGCCATAGGGTTTAATCACCATACAGCCGCGCACAGCAGAATTTTCTGCCAAATCGGCTTTGATTACAAGGTCGTTGTACCATTGCGCATAATTCTCGGCGCGGCGTGTCATCTCTTTGAGTTCCATATATCTGTTTGTAAAGTGCCTTGATTGATAAAATTAAGTAAATAGAAACTTTTTGGGTTGCAAAATTATATGAAAATAGTGATATTTCCAAACGCGAAAAATGAAAAAACTGTTTTTTACAGAGGAAAGGCTATTCATATCTTGATTTCTTTTTTTAGCAATTCGTAAATTTCCTGCCACGAACGTTTATAAAATTCGGTGGTTTCATTGGCAAGTTTTTCAAAGGTTTTTGAATTGTAAAATAAATCGGCGGCTTGCATTTCATCTATTTTTAAATCAATTATTATTTGCTGCAAAATATTTTTTTCAATCTTAATCGCCAGCACATCAACTTCCCCCTTATCAAATTCTAACGCTTGTAGCGACTGCAAAGTGCAAAAACAAATCTGGTGAGTTGGCGTTCTGTGTTTCAAATCTTTTAGAAACTGTTCTTTTGATATTTTCCCCTTTACATAATCAAATACTCTTGTTGCAATATCATCGTCTGCAACCGGACCTTCTACAATATCATAGTTGTGCGCAAGAGTGTTTTTGGGGTTCATACGGTTTTTTACCACAAAATCGAGCCATTCTTCGCAGTAACCGTCGAAGCGCAATATCTTAAAATCTTCGTCTTCAAAAGCATATTGGTCAAATTCAAATTCGGTAACAACGCCGTCCGTGTCGTTATCTTCACCCTTTCGCGTTGCCCAATATTCTGCCTGTGAAAGAATTTTGGTTACATAAAATCCCTTGCCAAAATCCCGTCTTTTTTTGCAAAACGAAAAATCAACCGTTTCTATAGCCGTGTAACTGCCGTGATAGACCCTCATCGCATACCTCCATTTTTACGGCAAACGGAATACAGACTTTTTTCTGCCCAATATGGGTCTTCGGTGTGCAAAGTCCACCAATGGCGATTCAGATAGTCTATTCCGCCGTACTGTTTCAGGTAACGATACGCATCCTGTTTGTTCATTTTATATGCGCGTGCAAACATCGTTATGATAAACGAAATAAAACTTATTTTATCAGAAAGTTCCTTATCCATAACCCTTTATTTTTTCGTAATTACAATGTGCAAAAATACGAAATCTTTTTTGATATACAGATATAAGAACGTTTTAAGTTATTAGTTTTCAGTTTTCAGAGTTTAGGTTAGTTAGAAATAGTTTTCATTTCTTAATTTCTTAATTTCTTAATTCTCAATTACTAATTACTAATTGCTAACTGCTAATTGCTAATTGCTAATTACTAATTGCTAATTACTAATTGCTAATTACTAATTGCTAATTGCTAATTGCTAACTATGCCGAGTCGCGCAAAACGACTAAATTTTATTGAACGAAAAAACGCTCTTAATGCTTTTCGCCATGTTTTATCAACCCGTACAGTAAGATTTATTGATAGAAGCAGTCAATATATTCTTTCAGCCGCCCGCTCAAATAATAGGGCAGATTCAGCAATTTGAAGGTTTTACCGGCGGGCGTACGGTGCGTTTCCAACTGGATTTTGCCTGCAAAGAGCCGCACTGCAAAATCGGAGTCGGTATTGTCCAAATAATACAGCAGCGAGCGCAGTTTGCCGCTTGTGCCTGATTTTACTTCAACAGGTATCATTGTGCTGTGGTACGGAAACATAAAATCAAGTTCGGCTTCGGACTGCTTTTTGTCGCGCACCCAAAAGTGCAGCGCATTCAGAAAACTGAAATTAGCCGAGAGAAATTCCTGTCCGACAATATGTTCCGTTATTTTCCCGTGATACACATCGTTCAAATCGCGAGCGCCGAACAAGTCCTTTTGCAATCCTGAAAAGAAATTCAGCATCCCCGTGTCGAGCGCCTGCAAGCGTGGCGATTTTTTTATGTCGGGCTGAAAAGGCGGCTCGCTTTGCACAGTCGGAAAAACCAAATGTAGCAACATTGCCTTTTCCAGCGTGCGCAACACTTCGCTCATTTCCTTTGAATTGTACGCTGATGCTCCAAACCCCTGAAACTTTATGCGCCGCCCCGCCTCGTAAAAAACACTGCGTATGGCGTGGCGCAAAAGTTGAATTTGTGCGGCGTTTTTCGCGTATTTTTCCGCATCGTCAAAATACGGTATCAGCAGCGATTCATATACATTTTGCAATGCTGCTAAATCCCTGGTTTTTATATAATTAGCCACTATTGCGGGCATTCCGCCGATAAGCGTATATGTGTGGAAGAGTTGCAGCAGTTTGCCGTGCGCAAAATCGGGCAAAGGCGTTTTACTGTACATTTCAAATGCCTGCTGCTCGCCCATTTCCTCCAAAAATTCGGCAAAGGATACAGGGCGCAAGGCGCGGTATTCCACCCGTCCGACAGGGAAATTTATGCTTTTGCCGAGTAGCGTTTCGAGCAGCGAACCTGCTGCAATGACATGCAGCGCAGGAAAATCCTCGAAAAAATACCGCAACATTGCCACCGCTTCGGGCGACTGCTGTATCTCGTCAATAAACAGCAGCGTGTCAGACATTTTTTCCATTGTTTTGTTGTAATGAAAAAATATTGCCTGCACGGTTTCGTTTATTGTGCTGTATGCTGTGAAAAATTCTCTGTCAGTTTTCCGCTCCAAATTCAAGTGAATAAACTGACTGTAATTTTCTGCAAACTGCTTTACTACAGTCGTTTTGCCTGTTTGCCGCGCCCCGCGCAACACGAGCGGTTTACGCCCGTCCGACTGCTTCCATCGCAATAATTCCTTTACAATTTGCCTCTTGAACATTGTGATTTTCTGTTAAAATTTACGCCTGCAAAGATACTGCTTTTTTCTGATTTTACACAAAGTCAGGGCAAATTTCACATAAAAACGGCACAAAGTCAGGGTAAATTTTTCCTAAAATATGCACAAAGTCAAGGCAAATCATTTTTTTTCGTAATTACAATGTGCAAAAAATGCGAAATCTTTTTTGTTTTATAAAAAACACTACTTTTGTGCTTGGAAACGTGAGAAAATAGCGCGTTTTACTGCTTGGAAACGTGAAGTTTTCGACTGTTTTACTATTAGAAAACGTGAATTTATATTATGAAACGTAAGATTTACAACGAATTACTGCAATGGAAGCAGAAGAGCAACGGAAAAACAGCGATAATGATTGACGGCGCACGGCGTACAGGCAAGAGTTTTATCGCAGAGGAATTTGCTCGCAACGAGTACAATTCCTACATCCTTGTTGATTTTAACCGCGCAGATACCAACTTGTTAGATATTTTTGAAAATTATCTTACCAAACTCGATTTATTTTTCAATTTTTTGAGTTTGTATTTCAATGTAAGGCTGCACGAGCGCAACTCCGTTATAATTTTCGACGAGGTGCAACTCTACCCGAAAGCGCGGGCGGCGATAAAATATCTTGTGGCTGACGGCAGGTACGATTACATTGAAACCGGCTCGCTTGTGAGTATCAACCGAAATGTGAAAGATATTGTAATTCCGTCGGAAGAACGCTGCATTGATATGTTTCCAATGGATTTTGAACGTTTTAAGCAGCGAGAGCAGAGGCAAAACACATATTGAGCGACAAAGCGAAATATGTGTTTTTTTCTATGCCGAGTCGCGCAAAACGACTAAATTTATTGAACGTTTTGCGCCACTCGGCGTAGTTAGCAGTGAACGGTGAATAATAAATACACTCTACTTTCTGAAAACTGAAAACTGAAAAATTTTAGACCTGACAGGTTTTCGAATATTGAAAATTTAATATTATTTTTGCATTCCAAAAATCATAATTTTCTTTATTTTATGCCAAAATATCTTATCAGCGGCGGCGGTACAGGTGGTCATATTTTCCCTGCAATAAGCATCGCCAATGCGCTGAAAGCGCGTCAGCCGGATGCGGAAATTCTGTTTGTGGGCGCTGTCGGTCGCATGGAGATGGAGCGCGTGCCGCAGGCGGGATACCCTATTGAAGGATTGCCCGTGAGTGGGTTCGACCGTAAAAACATGTTGAAAAACATCAAAGTGCTTTTCAATTTGCAAAGAAGCATTTCGCGGGCGCGTAAAATTTTGAGAAGATTTCAACCAGACGCAGTTATAGGCGTGGGCGGCTATGCCAGCGCACCGGTTTTGAGAGCAGCAACAGCAATGCACATCCCCGCTTTTATTCAGGAGCAAAATTCGTACGCAGGCGTTACTAATAAGTTGCTGGCAAAAAAAGCGCAAACAATTTTCGTTGCTTATGACGGAATGGAGCAGTTTTTTCCCAAAGAAAAGATTGTTAAAATGGGCAATCCTGTGCGCCAAAATCTTTTCGATATTGCGCTCAAGGCAAAGGAAGCGTACGATTTTTTCGGCTTTTCGCCTGCAAAAAAAACGCTGTTTGTGGTAGGCGGCAGTTTGGGCGCCCGTACAATTAATGAAAGCCTGACTGACGGATTGCAAACTTTGCTCGAATCGGGAATACAAATTATTTGGCAAACGGGCAAAATTTATTACCATGAAGCACAAAAAACGGCAAAAGAGTTTCAAAATAACACAAATTTGCATGTCAGCGACTTTGTTACGCAAATGGAGTTGGCATATTCTATAGCCGATTTGGTGGTTTCGCGTGCCGGCGCGAGTTCCATCTCGGAACTCTGCCTGCTTGCAAAGCCTGCAATCCTTGTCCCGTCGCCCAACGTAGCCGAAGACCACCAAACTAAAAACGCGCTTGCACTTGTTCAACGCGATGCCGCTATTTTGGTAACAGACCAAAATGCACGACTGCAATTAGTTGAAAATATTTTGACTTTGATGTTTGACAACACAAAATTAAAATCGCTTTCGGAAAACATCGCAAAACTTGCCGAAAGAAATTCTGCCCAACGTATTGCAGATGAGATAATTAAAAGGACATTTTAAGCAGCGAAAGCGCGAAAGGCATGTAAAGGCACAATGCCTCCTGCCCAATAAAATTGAGAATTGAGAATTGAGAATTGAGAAAAAATTAACCACTAACTACTAACCACTAACAATAATGTACAGACGCAATGCTTTGTGTCTCAATAGATAAAAAAAAATCTGTGAATTGGAAATCAGCGTTATCTAAATCTGTGGACAAAACTAATTTTGAAAATTATGTTAATTATGTAAATCAAAACTCTGATAACTGAAGACTACTTTTTTTCACCTGTTGCATTTGGGAAACTCACGTTTTTCGCCTAATTTTGCGCATAAAATTTTACACATGAACATAAAACGACATATTCCTAATGCTATAACCTGCCTTAATTTGTTTTCGGGGTGCGTTGCGGTGTGGTTGGCTTTCAACGGCGACTTTGCAGGTGCGCTGCTGGCGGTTCTTGTTGCTGCAGTTTTCGACTTTTGCGACGGACTTGCCGCGCGTTTGCTAAAAGCATATTCTGCGATGGGCAAGGAACTGGACTCGCTGGCTGATGTTATCAGTTTTGGCTTTGCGCCCGGTGCGATGATTTTCAGCGTACTGTCAACGGCGCAAGCGCCTGAAATACTAAAATTTGCAGGATTTATAATCCCCGCGTTCTCGGCATTGAGGCTGGCAAAGTTCAACCTCGACGAGCGGCAGACAAGCTCATTCATTGGGTTACCCGTACCGGCAAATGCAATTTTTTGGGGCGGACTTGTATATGCCTTTGCCGGTTTCTTGGCAGCAAACTGGTGGTTCCTGTTGTGTTTAACTCTAATTTCAGCCTTTTTACTCGTCTGCGAAATCCCAATGTTTTCCCTCAAAGTGAAAGGATTATCGTATCGCGACAATAAAATTCAATACATTTTTATCGGCGGTTGCCTCGCGCTCCTTGCGATTTTAAGGACAAAGAGCGTGGCATTTTTTATAGTCTGGTATGTTTTATTTTCTATAGTATTGAATTTAAGTAAGAAAAAAAGGCATTTAAAATGACGTTTTTTCAGAAAAAAAATTTATTTTTGCAAAATCTTTTTTTAAATTTCATTAATGACAACAGGCAGTTATCTTAAAAAATTTTACGTCCGCGACTATCTGTACCTCACTTTCGGGCTGATGGTTTATGCTTTCGGGTTGATAGGATTTATCAAACCCGTTGGCGTGGTTACCGGCGGGTTGGTTGGAGTTGGCTTGACGGTGGAATATGCTACCAATGGCGCTATCCCTGTGCAATATACCTATTTTGGTATCAATGTGCTACTGTTTTTGATTGCGCTGAAGATTTTGGGCTTCAAATTTCTGGCAAAAACGGTTTATGGCGTTGCCGTGCTGACGGTTTTACTTTCTGTGGCTTCAAAGATTATTTCAAAGCCTATTATTGAAGGCGAGCCGCTGATGTCGGCGCTGATAGGCGCGATTATGTGTGGCGCAGGTATCGGGCTGGTTTTTAATGCCAATGGCAGCACAGGAGGCACAGACATTATAGTTGCCATTGTTAATAAATATAAAAATATGGCTTTCGGGCGCGTGATGTTGATGTGCGATTTTGTGATTATTACTGCCTCATACTTTGTGCAGCACGATTTTATCAGAATAATTCACGGACTGATAGTTATGGGCGTAACTACTTATACCGTTGATATGGTGATTAACGGGATGCGACAAAGCGTACAGATTTTTATTATCTCCGAAAAATTTGAGCAAATTGCCGATGCTATCAATGCCGAAATGCATCGCGGCTGCACCCTGCTTGACGGGATGGGCTGGTACTCAAAAAAACAATCGAAGGTGATTATGGTGATGGCAAAGCGCACCGAGTCTTTGCAGATGTTTCGCCTGATAAAAGCCATTGACCCGCAGGCATTTATTTCGCAAAGCGTTGTGCGCGGCGTGTACGGAAAAGGATTTGACCTGCTGAAAAACTGACCACATTAGTTAGTGGTTAGTTATTAGAGTTTAGAGTTTAGTTATTTTAACTACTGTTAAGGGACAAAAAATAAACAACTTTTATAAGTTATTAATTTATTATCACTAAGTAAATTATTAAACGGATTTATAATTTGCTAATTAATAGAGATTTACAATAAATATCTTTGACATTTCATACTTAACTTAACACTAAACTCTAATATCTATACTCTAATAACTAAACTCTAAACTCTAACCACTAACCACTAACCATTAAATTCCCTCTATCATCAAATCATTTTCAAAAAATCGTCTTCTTTAACTAACTGAATATTAAGTGATTGTGCTTTTTTAAGTTTTTCAGGTCCCATGTTTTCGCCGGCAAGTACAAACGAAGTTTTTGCCGAAATGCTGCCGGACAATTTGCCGCCGTTTTGCTCTATCATTTGTTTGTAGGCATCGCGCGAATGTTTGGCAAAAACGCCGCTAATCACAATGGTTTTACCTGCTAACGCTGTTGCCGTTGCCTGCAAGTTTTCCGGCGAAAGCGAAAATTGCAATCCGTAGCCTTTCAGCCTGTTTAACATTGCAATGTTCTGCTCGTCAGCAAAATACGACACAACGCTTTTTGCAATTCTCTCTCCTACTTCATCAACTGTTATTAACTGCTCTGCGGTAGCCTGTTCGAGTTGTTCGATAGACGGGAATGCAAGAGCGAGTTTTTTTGCCGTTGTTTCGCCCACAAAACGTATTCCCAAAGCGAACAGAACGCGCTGGTAAGGCGCTGATTTTGAGTTCTCTACAAATGTTTTTATGTTTCGCGCCGACTTGTTTCCCAGCCGCTCCTGCCGCGCCAAATCCTGTATTGTAAGTTCGTAAATATCGGCAATATTGTGCAACAAGTTATTGTCGTACAATAAATTAACTGTTTCTTCGCCCAAGCCCTCAATATTCATTGCGCGGCGACCTGCAAAATGTTCTATTTTGCCTTTAATTTGTGGCGGACAGTGATTTTCGTTTGGGCAATAGTGCGCCGCTTCGCCCTGATAACGTATTAATGCAGAGCCACATTCGGGGCATTTTTTAATAAATTGAACTTTTTCGCCAATCATTAATCGCGCATCAGTATCCACGCCTGTAATTTTAGGAATAATTTCGCCGCCTTTTTCCACAAACACCATATCGCCAATGTGCAAATCCAGATTCTCGATAATATCAGCGTTGTGCAGCGAAGCGCGTTTTACGGTTGTGCCTGAGAGCAGCACGGGCTCAAGGTTGGCAACAGGCGTAACAGCGCCCGTGCGCCCAACCTGATAAGATACCGAATTTAAACGGGTTAGCGCTTTCTCTGCCTGAAACTTGTAGGCAATAGCCCAGCGCGGCGACTTGGCTGTAAGTCCTGAATAATTTTGCTGCGCAATGGAATTAACCTTAATTACAATGCCGTCTGTTGCCACAGGCAAATCCTTACGCGCTGTGTCCCAGTAAGTTATGAAGTCAAAAACCTCCTGCAAATTATGGCACACACGCATAGCGTCCGAAATTTTGAAACCCCACTCTTTGGCTTTTTGCAGATTGCCAAAATGCGTGTCGGCAGGCAGGTCTTCACCCAGCATATAATAAAGATAAGCGTCTAATTTTCTGCTGCTTACGATAGATGAGTTTTGCAGTTTGAGCGTTCCCGATGCGGCATTGCGCGGATTTGCAAAAAGCGGCTCCTGCTGCCGCGAACGCTCTTTGTTCAATTCGTCAAAAACAGGCCATGGCATCAAAATTTCGCCGCGTATTTCAAAATCGGCAGGAAAATCATTGCCGCGCAAACGAAGCGGTATACTTCCTATTGTTTTAACATTAACAGTAACATCGTCTCCTTTTTCGCCGTCTCCGCGCGTAATAGCGCGGCTCAACTGTCCGTTTTTATAAACAAGCGAAATTGCAGCGCCATCGTATTTGAGTTCGCAAACCAACTCAAAATCTTGATTGAGAAGACGTTGCAGGCGTCCATAAAAATCTTCAACCTCTGCCTGCGAGTAAGTATTTGATAACGAAATCATCGGGTAGCGATGTGCCACCTGTACAAAAGACTGGTTAATGTCGCTGCCAATGCGCTGTGTGGGCGAATTTGCGTCAAAAAACTGCGGATTTTCGCGCTCCAACTGTTCGAGTTCTTTGAACAGACGGTCAAATTCAAAATCGGAAATTGTTGGCGCGTTCAACACGTAATAACTGTGATTGTGCCGCTCAAGTTCTCTGCGAAGCGATTCAATGTGTTCTTTTAGCATTAACTGTATCAAAAAAGTTTGCGCAAAGTTACATAAAAAACACGAGCGATACAAATCAGTTGTCAGTAGTTGTTAGTTATTAGAGTTTAGAGTTTAGAGTTTAGAGTTTAGAGTTTAGTTAGGAGTGGTTAGGTATTGAATTGAGAATGGAGAATGGAGAATTGAGAATGGAGAATGGCGCACAAATAATGATGAACGCAGGTAGGGGCGCACCTATGTGTGTGCCCTGATAATATAAATAATTGAGAATTGAATAGGGTTAGGAATAGTTAGAAACTTTAATCAATTAGCAATTAGCAATTAGCAATTAGCAAATCGTAATTCTCAATTCTCAATTCTCAATTCAAAAACATTTCTTCATTAACCACTAATCACTAATCACTAATCACTAATCACTATTTTTATTCTTCTTTATTTCACAGAGTAACATAGAGAAAACACAGAGAGACACAGAGATTTTTTACAACTAAAAAAACTACCGCTTTGTCGGGATAAATATTGCGCTCTTTGCGGTGAAATTGTTTTTACCGCAAAGAGCACAGGAAAATAAAGTTGTCAGTTGTCAGTTGTCAGTTATTAGAGTTTAGAGTTTAGAGTTTAGTTAGGAATAGGTAGAAACTTTAATCAATTAGCAATTAGCAAATCGTAATTCTCAATTCTCAATTCTCAATTCTCAATTCAAAAACATTTCTTCATTTCTTAATTTCTTCATTCCTTCATTGTCATTTGTTTCGTATTTTTTGAGGCGCAAAATTATCTGACAAAATGACATAAAAATATGCAATCAAACTTGCTGGCAAAATTATTGTTGGAGTGAGAAAAGGAATTTTTTTAAGATTAAAAATTAAGAATTATTTAGTAATTAGAAATTTATTTATTGAAAATAATTATGAGCAAGCGTCATAAACTTCATAAACTTCACAAACAGAACAATTTAGGACAAAATATGCAGGAAACAGACAATATTGAACAGCCGACAGAAAACTTTTCTTCGCAACCGGAAGCAACTCATGAGACAGCGCCTTTGGAGCAGGAAATACCTGTAGAGGCAGATGAGAAGGCGGAAAAAGACCTCACAGAAGAATTGAACGACCTGAAAGACAGCAATTTACGGCTTTTAGCGGAATTTGATAATTTCCGCAAACGCACATCGAAGGAAAAAGCGGAATTGATTAAAACTGCCGCCTCTGCTGTGCTTGTAGAAATGCTGCCACTTATTGACGACTTTGAGCGTGCGCGGCAGTCGCTCGAAACTACAAATGACATTTTGGCAGTAAAAGAAGGTGTTGATTTGATTTATCAAAAATTTGTTAAATTTCTCACACAAAGCGGGATAAAAGAAATTCCCACTGAAAACGAGGATTTTAACACTGAATTTCACGAGGCAGTAACGCTATTCCCCGCACCTGCACCCGAACAAAAAGGGAAAATAATAGACTGTATATCAAAAGGTTACACGCTCAACGACAAAGTTATTCGCTTTGCAAAAGTTATTGTAGGGGAATAGGCAGATTACCAATTAATAATTTAACAATTAACAATTAACAATTAATAATTAACAATTAATAATTTTAGGGGCAATTTTTACGGTTGTCCGGAAAATTTAGAAATTTAAAGATTTAAAATTAATTATTTGTGAGATTATAAGATTTAATTTTCAAATTTATTTAATAGTTAAATCTTTAAATTGAAATAATATGGCAACAAAAAGAGATTATTACGAGATATTAGAGGTTGCAAAAAGCGCAACCCCTGATGAAATCAAGAAGGCGTATCGCAAAAAGGCGATTCAGTATCATCCTGACAAGAATCCGGGCGACAAAGCCGCTGAGGAGAAGTTTAAAGAAGCCGCCGAAGCATACGAAGTGCTTGGCGACCCTCAGAAGCGCGAGCGTTACAACCAGTTTGGGCATGCCGGCGTAGGCGGTTCGGGTGGCTTCGGGGGAGGCGGAATGACCGTAGAGGATATATTCACGCATTTTGGAGACATCATAGGCGACATATTCACCGGCGGCAGAGCCGGCAGATTTGGCGGTTTCACCGGCAACTTTGGGCAGAGTGAACAGCGACAAAGGCGAGGAACGGATTTGCGCGTAAAGGTAAAACTCAATCTCAAAGAAATTGCCGACGGTGTGGAGAAAAAAATCAAGGTGCGAAAATATGTTGCCTGCAAATATTGCAGTGGTACGGGCGCAGACGGCGATGCTTCCTCAAGCATGGAGACCTGTAAAAACTGCAAAGGTAGCGGCGTGGTTACACACATGCAGCGTACAATTATAGGCACGATGCAAACCAGAACCGAGTGTCCGGTATGTAACGGCGACGGTAAAATTATCAGGAAAAAATGTCCGCACTGCTACGGCGAAGGCGTTGTGCAGGATGACGAAATCATCGCTTTGAAAATCCCGGCTGGCGTAATGAACGGAATGCAACTGTCCATGAGCGGAAAAGGCAATGCCGCAAGACGCGGCGGCGTAAACGGCAACTTGTTTATTTTGGTGGAAGAGGAAGAACATCCTGAACTGATTCGAGACGAGAACGACCTGATTTACAACCTGTTACTATCCGTACCGGAAGCCACTCTGGGCGGCTCTACCGAAGTCCCCACAGTAGACGGACGCGCAAAAGTTACTATCGAAGCAGGCACACAGCCCGGAAAGGTGCTGCGCCTGCGCGGAAAAGGACTGCCTTCTTTGAATGGGTACGGAAAAGGCGATTTGTTAATAAATATAGGCATATATATACCCGAAAAACTAAATCGGGACGAGAAAAAACTCTTTGAACAACTTGCTGACTCTGATAATGTTAAACCGAATAAGGCTGCGGCAAATAATTTCTTTGCACATTTTCGCAATCTATTCAGATGAAAATTCAAAGCAATTAGCAATTAGCAATTAGCAATTTTCTTAATTCCTTAATTATTAACCACTAACAATTAACCACTAACCACTAACCACTAACCACTAACCACTAACCATTAGCCACTATAATGAAACGTGTTCTTATAATAACATATTATTGGGCGCCTTCGGGCGGGTCGGGCGTGCAACGGTGGGTAAAGATGGTGAAATATTTACCACAGTTCAATTGGCAACCTGTGGTTTATACCCCTCAGAACCCCGAATTTCCTTCTATTGACCACTCGTTGGAACAGGACTTGCCCGAAGATATTGAAGTTATAAAAACTCATATTTGGGAACCATATAATATTTACCGCAACCTTTTTGGGAAAAAAGGTGAAACGATTAGCGCGGGTTTTATTTCCGAGAACAAAAAATCGGGCTGGAAAGAGCGGTTGAGTATCCGGATTAGAGGCAACTTCCTTATACCCGACCCGCGCAGGTTTTGGGTGCGACCTTCTGTGAAATTCCTTTCTAAATATCTGAAAACCAATAAGATAGATGCAATAATAACAACAGGACCGCCACATTCCATGCACCTGATTGGGTTAGGGCTGAAAAAGCGTTTCCCAAACTTGACTTGGATTGCGGATTTCCGCGACCCGTGGACAAATATTGATTTCTATAAAGACTTGAAATTAAGCAAATTAGCAGATATAATTCATCATATAAAAGAAAAAAATGTTGCCGAAAATGCCGATAGCATCGTAGTGGTTTCCAATGATATGATAAATGACTTTGCAGCGATGCAAACCAAAGGTATTGCGCTCATTACCAATGGTTTCGATAGCGATGATTTTCCAAAATCACCTGCGACTGCCGACAGCAAATTTTCGCTTGTTCACACAGGCTTGCTCAGTGCAGCACGCAATCCGCTGACATTGTGGCAGGTTCTGGGACAATTATGTGCAGAAAATTCTGATTTCAGGCAGGATTTGGAAATAAAACTTATTGGAAAAACGGACTTCTCGGTGTTGGAAAAGATTCGCGAAAACGCTTTGCAGCACAATTTGACAACAGTTGATTACCTTACTCACGCCGAAGCAATAGCCGCACAGCAAACAGCACAGGTTTTGTTGCTTCTGATTAACAATTCGGCAAATGTAGCAGGCATTTTGACAGGAAAACTATACGAATATCTCGCCGCACGCCGCCCGATTTTGGCAATCGGCGCGAGCAAAAGCAATGTTGCCGACATTTTGCAACAAACACGTGCAGGCAAAATCGCAGACTTCGATGATTTTGAAACCACGAAAAAAAACGTTCTCGAATTTTATAATCAATTTAAAACCAATGCTTTAGACCTCCCAAAAAATTCAATTGAGCAATATTCGCGCCGCAATTTAGCCGGCAAATATGCCGAATTGCTGAACGTGGTTAGTGGTTAGTGGTTAGTTATTAGTGGTTAATTGTTAGTGGTTAATTGTTAGTGGTTAATTGTTAGTGGTTAGAGTTTAGAGTTTAGAGTTTAGTTAGGAATTGTTAGAAACTTTAATCAATTAGCAATTAGCAATTAGCGATTAGCAAATCATAATTCGTAATTTTTAATTCGTGATTGAATATAATTTCTTCATTTCTTCATTCCTTCATTTCTTCATTCCTTCATTTCTTCATTTCTTCATTGCTAATTGCTAATTGCTAATTGTTGAAGACTGAATTAAATATACATATTTACAATACTTTCGTACAGTTCCTGTTTGCCGCTAATTTGCGCGGGCTCGCTGTTGGATTTAGCGCAGGCAACAAGGTCTTCGAGCGACAGTTTTCCCTCGTCAAATTCCTTGCCCTTTCCACTTTCGAAGGATGCGTACCTTTCTGTCAGCATCTTTTTGTATGGCGACTGCTCAAGAATTGCGGCGGCAGTTTCCAGTGCGCGTGCAAAAGCGTCCATCCCCGCAATATGCGCGATGAAAATATCTTCGAGGTCGGTAGAGTTGCGGCGCGTTTTAGCGTCAAAGTTCGTGCCTCCGCCCTGCAAGCCGCCATGCTGCAAAATAACGAGCATTGCCTGCGTAAGTTCATAAACGTCAATGGGAAACTGGTCGGTGTCCCATCCGTTCTGGTAGTCGCCGCGGTTAGCATCAATTGAGCCGAGCATATCCGCATCGGCGGCGCATTGAAGGTCGTGTTCAAAAGTGTGTCCTGCCAAAGTTGCGTGATTAACTTCGATGTTCAGTTTGAAATCCCTGTCAAGTCCATGCGCCCGCAGAAACCCGATAACTGTCTCAGCATCAACATCATATTGATGTTTTGTTGGCTCCATTGGTTTGGGTTCAATCAGGAAATTGCCTTTGAAGCCTTTTGCGCGGGCATAATCGCGGGCAGCGGTCAGAAATTTCGCCAAATGTTCTTTTTCCATTTTCATATTTGTATTCAGCAATGAGGAATAGCCCTCGCGACCGCCCCAGAAGACGTAATTTTCGCCACCGAGTTCTATTGTAGCGTCAATCGCGTTTTTCACCTGCACTGCCGCACGCGCCACCACATCAAAGTTAGGATTTGTTGACGCGCCATTCATATAACGCTTGTGGCTGAATACATTAGCCGTTCCCCAAAGCAGTTTGATGCCCGTAGCCGCTTGCTTTTGCTTTGCGTAAGCAACAATCGCTTTCATATTTGCCTCATATTGAGCAATATCGTTACTGTCGTCAATTAAGTCAACGTCGTGAAAGCAATAGTACTCAATGCCGCATTTTTGCATAAACTCAAAACCCGCGTCCAATTTGTTTTTGGCGCGTTCAAGCGCTGTGCCGCCTTCGTTCCACGGGAATGTTTTTGTGCCGGGACCGAACGGGTCGCCGCCTTCGGCACAAAGCGTGTGCCACCACGCCACCGAAAACTTAAACCAGTCCTTCATTTTACGACCATATACTGACTTCTCGGCATCGTAGTACCGAAACGCAAGAGGATTTTTGCTGCTTTTACCCTCAAATTTTACTTTCCCAACCATCGGGAAAAATTCTTTGTTTGACATATTTTTTTAGATTTTTTTTTTGACACAAAATAAATCAATTAAACGTAAGAACTTCTTTAAAAATCTGATTTTTTCCTAAATGCAAGTCCCGCAACAGAAAAACAATTTTTAAGAAATATCTGTAATAGTTAAAAGAATTGTGTCGGATTATTTTTATTTAATATCTTATTTATTTAAATTAATAATAATAATTAATAATTTCTTAATTCATTCATTTCTTCATTTCTTCATTTCTTAATTTCTTAATTTCTTAATTTCTTAATTTCTTAATTTCTTAATTTCTTAATTTCTTAATTTCTTAATTTCTTAATTTCTTAATTTCTTAATTTCTTAATTTCTCACCGCAAATATCCTTTCCATCGTTCATACGCCGCTCTACATTCACTTTGGCAAGCGCTTTCTGCTTCTATTACGGCAAGTTTGGCAAGCGAGCCGAACGCCTCGTTATTGTCTTTGTAAATTCCTGCGCCAATTCCTGCGCCTTTTGCCGCGCCTGCCGCCCCGTCTGTGTCGTAAAGTTCTATGCTTGCGCCGCTAATGTTGGCAAGCGTTTGGCGGAAAACAGGCGAGAGAAACATATTTGCGTTGCCTGCGCGTATAACACTGATATTCATCCCCATCGCTTTCATAATTTCCATTCCGTACTGAAACGAAAACACAATACCTTCCTGCGCTGCGCGAATAATGTCGGCTTGCGTATGGATGTTAAAGTTAATGCCGTGAATGGAGCAGTTCGTTTCTCTGTTTTCCAAAATCCGTTCTGCGCCATTGCCAAAAGGAATTACAGTTAATCCTTTACTGCCAACGGGCGACTTTGACGCGAGCGCGTTCATATCGTTGTAGGAAATACCCTGCGGGGCGATATTGCGTTTGAGCCACGAATTGAGAATACCTGTTCCGTTGATACACAGTAACACGCCAAGACGCACATTTTCAGGTGAATGATTAACGTGAGCAAAGGTATTTACTCTCGACAGTTTATCGTAATTTACCTGTCCAAGCACGCCATACACCACTCCCGATGTGCCTGCTGTGGCTGCAATTTCGCCGGCGTTGAACACGTTGAGTGAGAGCGCGTTATTTGGCTGGTCGCCGGCGCGGTAGCACACAGGAGTGCCTGCTGCCAAACCAAGTTCGGCGGCTGCCGCAGGCGACACAAATCCCTGAATACCAAATGTTTCCGTTATTTTAGGAATAATATTTTCATCAAAATCAAAATGCTTAAGAATTTCCTGCGAGACAGAATTGCGCTGAAAATCCCAAAAGATGCCTTCTGAAAGTCCCTCAACCGTAACAGAAATATTGTCAGTGAGTCGCATTGCTATATAGTCGCCCGGAAGCATCAATTTGTCTATTTGTGAGTAAATTTGCGGCTCGTTTGCTTTGACCCACGCAAGTTTTGCGGCGGTAAAGTTTCCGGGAGAGTTTAATAAATGGCTCAAACACAGGTCTTTACCTATTTCGTTAAAAGCCTTCTCGCCAAATGGCACAGCCCGCGAGTCGCACCATATAATCGCGGGGCGCAACACGCTTTTTTGCTTATCAACCAGCACCAAGCCGTGCATTTGCCACGAGATGCCGATTGCCTTAATGTCGGCAGGGTTTACACCAACGGTATTAAGCGCTGATTTACAGGCAGTTTTCAAGTTCTCCCACCACGTTTGCGGCTCCTGCTCAGCCCACCCCGACTGATGCGCAATAATGGGCATCTCTACCTTCGGAAAAAAGTCAGACCCCACAATTTTACCGCTTTCAGCCTCCACAAGGGCTACTTTTATTGACGATGAACCAATGTCAAAACCTAATAAATACATATATAAATTTCCAAGTGTTTAAATCAGTTGCCAGTTATCAGTTGCCAGATAAATTAAGAAATGAAGAAATGAAGAAATGAAGAAATGAAGAAATTATTAATTGTTCTTTAATCTTTATTCTTTTGTCTTTAATCTTTATTCTTTTGTCTTTTGTCTTTATTCTTTACCCTTTATTGCTATTTCAATTATTTTCTCAACGCAGGGCTTTGCCTTGTAATTCCTGTCGAACAGGAGCGGGTAATCTTTGCGACCGGGAATTGGCCAGTCGTTTCGCCACGTGTTGCTGTCGCCCGTTCCCCATGTTGTTACTCGCGTAATCACATCTTTGTGCCGCAGAAATATTGCGAACAGGTCTGCTACGCGAGCGTTCCACGCGCTGTCAATTTCGGCGGGCAAGCCGTCTGGATATGGGTTCATTTTTTGCTGATATTCAAATTTTGCGGTGATGTCTGCTCCTATGTTGTAGTTCGGCGTTGGCAAAATGCTGACGTCAAGTTCTGTAATCAACACTTTAGCGCCTGTTGCAGCAAAGGCGGTGATACTTTTCTCAAATTCTTCAAAATTGGGGTGGTCCATTCCTGCGTGCCCTTGCATGCCAATGGCGTCAATGCGTATTCCGCTCTGTTTCAGGCGGTTAACCAGCGCGACAACAGCATTGCGCTTGCCTTCGTGCGCCATTGCATAGTCGTTGTAATACAGTTCGGCTTCGGGGTCGGCTGCGTGCGTCCATACAAATGCGGAATCGATAAAATCCTGACCAATAATGCGATACAGCGGACTTTGCCTCCAACTTCCGTCTTCCATTATTGCTTCATTAACTACGTCCCAGCCTTTGATTTTGCCCTTGTAGCGGCTCACAACAGTTGTAATATGCGTTTTGATACGTGCCAACAGCGAGTCGCGGCTCAGTTCTTTCCCGTCTTTGTCCACGAAAAACCACGCAGGCGTTTGGTTGTGCCACACCAGACAATGTCCGGTGAGCCACATCGAATGTTTTTCACCAAATTCAATAAATCTGTCTGCCTCGTCAAAAAAGAATTTGCCCTGTTCGGGCTGAACAAACATCGGCTTCATGCAGTTTTCGGCTACAATGGCGTTAAAGTGCTGTGTAATAACACGTACGCCCGCAGTGTCGCGTTCAAAAATCTGCTCAATATTGACGGCAGTTCCGATGTAAAAATCGCTTTTCAGCGCGTCTTTGAGGGTTTGTGGGGCTGGCTCTGCGCGTTTAGTTGTGCAGCAAACGGCTAACAGCATAATGCAACCCAAAATAATGGGTATGTTTTTCATTCGCATTTGTTTAAATTTTATTAAGTTAAATGTATTCAATTTGTTCACTCTGCGTGACTGAATTTTGTTGCAGGCATTTGATGAACTTATTTTTTGCAAAACTAAATAAAAAAACAAAAAAAATCATGCTAATTGTGCAAAAAAAATGTTCCACAGGTTACAATATCTTTTGCCTGCGTAACATTTGAGATTTCCTTCTGTATCAAAATCCCAAACTCAAATAAAATCGTGCTGCCCATTGCCATCTGTTGTTTGGCAGCGCGGGCGTGGCGCAGATAACCTGTAAGGAGAAAAATTGGAGAATATTTGTAATTCCTGCTCCAAATTCGGCGTGTGGTTTGTCGTATTTCTGCATAAAGTCGGGGAAATCAAGGATTTTCGCGTGCTTTTGGTTGTCTGCCATTCCATAGCCGACTTTCAGGGTCAGCATTTCGCGCAAATTCAGTCTGTTGATGAGTGGAATTTTATTGAATATTATCCCGTTGAAAATCAGTTCGTTATGCAGTTGGATATTTTTGTCGGCGGGGAATTGCAGATATTTCAACATGCTGAATTTGAACAGGTTATAGTCGTTAGTTCGGTTGCCGTGCGCGTACGATAATAGTGGAAACGGCACTGCGCCCGCCACATAATCGGCACGCACAAGGTATGTCCAGTTGCCAAAAATCAGCGGGACTTTGTGTTTCAGCGTTGCCGTAAATTTGGCGTAAATATCTGATAATGAGTTAATCTGATATTTCCCAATTTCTGCTGTCCCGTAAACAATCGGCTTGTTTGTGTTCAAATATATTCGCTGCAAATGGTCTTCGTAAGTGCGCTGGTTAAAAGAGAATCGTGTTGAAAGCGTAATTGAATTAACTGAGAATGAATTAATTGCATTATTTTTAGAATAAAAAGGCAAACATTCGGAATTGAAAAAAATATTTTTTCTCAAAAAAATATGGCTCTCAATATTTTCGTTCCAATCGTTGGATATGGATGCAAATATTTCGCGTTTCGGGTTCATTTCCCGCGCTTTTCTCAAAGACAGTACTGTACTTTCAAATCCCTCGTCATCTGCTGCAAACGGGTCTTCGCGAAACGAGAAATCGTTGTAATCGTAATCTATGCGGCGATAATCGTTGAAGTAGCCGACTGACAGCAGGTGTTTTGTTTTTGCAGGCAATTTCCACTTTGCGAAAGCGGAATATTTAATTTCTTTGTTTTTAAAGCCGTAGGCAATATGCCCTCCGAGTTCAAAATTTCGCAAAAAATCTTCGTTTGTTTGGATTGGCAAAGCGATTCGCCAACCTTCTATTTCGCTAATTCTCAATATGTTATTAACATTTCCGATGTCAATTTTTCCTGCTTTTGCTTTTCCTGTCAGCATAATGTCGGCAAGCCACAGCGCGGTTCTATAGAGCGGGTCGGCACGCAAAGCGAGCATTTTTTTGTTGAGCAGGTCATCGGGATATTCCGTTGTCAGCAAATTGTCTGTTTTAATATTGTAATTCTCTGATTGATAATTACTTGTGCGTGTAATATACAGATGTGAATTTGACGTAACCGTGTCTGCAAACATTCTATATTCCAGATTTACGCTGAAATTTTCGCTTTTTTTTACAAAACAGTTATTTTCATTTTTTTCAAATAACTGCTTTATGTTCAGGTTCTTCACAAAATTTATATTTGCCTGCGCGGGCAGTTCTGCTTCAATCCCCCAGATTGCACAGCTTGCAGAGTCGAGCAGTATTTCCCCTTCAAAAGCGAGATTTTTTCGGTTTTTGCTACGGAAATGCACCTCGTAACGCTTTCGCCCGTCAACATAAGCGCTGTCGGCAAGGTAAAATTTGTAGTATGCGTTTGCTGCATTTGCCAGCGGACTGACAAAACTTCGCCCGAAGATAACGAGCGTATTGCCGTAGAAATCAATCTGTTCGCCTGTGATTTGCAGCAGTTGCTGCGCAAAGAAATCGGCGGTTTTGTCGGTCTCAAAAATATTTCTTTCTGTAAGCGTTCTGTTTTTTCCGTTTATTTGAAATTTGTCTTCGGAATTGAATAGCGGCGCAAGTAAAACGGAGTCGTTTGTTGACAGGTTTCCTGCTAACAAGTGTTTCCACAGTTTGTTGCGCGTTGTTGCATAACTGTCATTGACCAGAAAAATTCGGTTTTTTGCCGTTTCTACTGCGCTAAAATCGGCGAATTTGGCGATATTGTTTGCATTTCGGCGGCTGCGTGCTTTCCGCAGAAGTTCCAGAGCGGGGTTCTCGCCCGGAAACACAAAAATTTCGGGCAGCCAGTTTATTTCCTCTTTCATAATAATCTCTGTGCCAATATTTTGCCCGCGCTGCAATTTAAGTTCCTGTTTTTTGTATCCCAAAAGAGAGAAGACAACGGTTGTTTGGCTGCCGTTGTTGCGTACCATAAAATAGCCTTCTTCGTTGGTGAGCATGCCATTGTAAGTTCCTTTGAAATAAACACTTACCCCTGCAAGCGGGGCGTGGTCTTCGTCAAGTACCTGTCCAACAACGAGCGTTTCCTGCGAAAAAAGCGTTAAATTATTGGAAAAAAGCAGCAAAAAGAAAGCAATTTGCCCCATTTTGGCAGCAAATTTCTGTTTATTTATTTTAAAAAAAATCATTATGATGAGCCGCATAATATCAGGTTGAAAAAAAGATTTGGAACTGACAGGCATTTGGCGATTCATTGCATTTTGTCCTGTTTCTGTTTCTCTTCGCGTTTCTTTTTGGGGCTGAAAGGTGCAACAATCTGTTTCAGGTAATAATTCATCATCTGTCCAATGCTGTTAAATTCTTCTCGATAGACAAATCCAAGTCCTTGGGACTGCTTGGAACTTCCCAGTCGGTCTACAGTGTGATTATATGCCTTGAAGCGCAGTTTTCCGCTCTGAATAAGTTTTATTTCGATGTCTATATCTCCAATAATTCTGTTTCCTTCGTTTGAGAGGGCGTTATTTTGGTATCCCACATTTCCGTTAATCAGCAGTCGGTCGTTGGGCTGGTAATTTATAGTTGCCTGATATTGCTGGCTTTGCTCTCCAACATTTGTAACAAATCCGAAAGAGAACTCGTTGCTTTGGAACACTCGCGAGAGCAGTCCGCTAACAGTTGCTGCTGCAATAGACCACGCATCGTTGCCTGTATTTGTCTGACTTTCGGTATTCAAATATTCGGGTTTGTAAAATCGGTTCAGCAGCAGTAGCGAGACGATTTCGCGGTTCATCATTTCTTCGGTATTTACCACATTTTTCACTATTTGCTGCACGGTAGCATCGCTTTGCGGCAGTTCGATGTCCAGTTTAATCTCAGGGTTCATCAGGTTGTCGGTCAGTTGCAGCACGCAATTCACGGAGACATTTGTGCGCGTGATGCTTGTTGCCTGACTTTCGTCAAGCAGGTCGCGCAAAGAGGCTGATAATGAGTAAATTCCGCGAATATTTACGTTAGCGTTTTTCATGTCGCCCGACCATGTTATTGCGCTGCCGTTGTCTATTTTAAATTCTTTACGGATAATATCCTGCAATGAAAACAGATAGTAACCGCTTGAAATAGTGTAAGTTCCGAACAGTTTCATATTGTCGGAGCGCGAGTCAAATTCCATTCGCAAGTTACCTGCCCCTTTTGCATTGATAAGGTCGCCCGATTTTGGGTCAACAATCAGTTCCACTTCGGCATCGGGGGTAACTTCCACTTGCATGTTTACACGTGAAATCATCTGAATATCAGGACTTTCGGGCTGCTCTGCACTTTGGCTGTCTTTATTTTGGTTCTTGTTTACAAAACTGATAAAACTGTTGTCGGTTGGCGTGGTGGTGTTTTGCATTCTAATAAATAATTTGGAATGCGGTTTTGATACGGCATTTATATTAAAATCTGCAACTCGTTCATTGCCTTTGATTTGCACTGTTCCGTCAGCATAAATTTTGCCGAAAAAATACTCGTTGTCTTCGGATTCGGTGTTGAGGGCGAGCAGGTTTTTAGCCTGAATTGTGAAGTCGAAAACCGGATGCTGAAACATTCCGCCGTGCAGCATTTTGCCGCTGGCAACCGCTTGATTTTTTTCTTTGTCGAACAATTGTATATTATTGACTGATATACTGTTAGGGTAAAGGAAAATGCTGTCGTTGAAAGTGTAAGTAGTGTTCAGGAGAGCCACATTCAGCGTCCCGTCTTTGACAAAGACCGCTCCGTCAAAACATAAATCATCGTTCTTTCCGAACAGTCGCAGTTTGCCGAATCCTTTGCCGTCAACATTCCTCACCACATCGTTAAAATAGACATTTAAAAAACTTATTCCTAAACCGCGAGCGTCAAAATTCAGGTCGAGCGAATCTTTTTTTATAAAATAATTGCCTGATGCAATTACCACAGTATCAGCATTTTCGCGGAGAAAAACTCCGTCTATCATAATGCTTTTTGTCGGCTCGTAGTATGCGGAAAAGATTTGTGCATCGCCAATTGGCATATTGTTCATAGTGGCGTTGTCAACCGTCAGTGTTGAGACTAAAATTGGGTTTCGGAATGCGCTCTCAACGGCTATTTCGCCCGTTATTTTGCCTCCAAATTCCAAGTCTTTCAGTTTCACTATTTTCAGTATCATATCCAGGTCAAATTGCTTCAGTTCTACCTTTATTTTGTCGTTTTCGCTGTCGGAGGCGACGCCGTCAACAGCGAGTAACTGCTCGCTGCTTTGAACTTTAAAGTTGTTGATTATCAATTTCTTGTCGGCTGTCCACGCTATTGAGCCGTCTCCAATATGCCAGATGGAATCGGCGATAATCACGTCCATAGGGTCAATCTGTGCGCGGGCAGTGAGATTGCCGTTGTCCTTCGCGAGTTTTGTATTGACAACAAGGTGGGCGGCATTAGCAATTTTGTTTGCATTTATCCAACTTAAATCCGTATTAATCAAGTCGTTATCAGCATTGGCAGTGAGCATAAAACTCACTGTTTGCTCTTTTTCATTGATTGCGGCTGCCTCCGCCAGCAGTTGCAGGGATTCGTTTCCCTGATTATTGATTGTAAAATGCAGATTTTCAATGCGCTGCCCTGCCAGATGTACAATTGGAACTTCTATGCACAAATCAATAAAATTAGCGTTTTCGTTAATAAGTCCGCTCAAATTTCCGTTCCCCTGAAACGAGAAGGGCAAATTGAGAGTCTCACAAATTTCGTTCAAATTGGAAAAGGTTAAATCTACCGCAAGTTGGTTGTGTGAGTTTTTTTGCTCTTTGTCGGGCGCTGCTGCAAGCGCCGGCAAATATTGCAGCAAAAAGTTATTAATTGTGTGATTGATAGTGCTGTATGAAAAGTCTCCTTCGGCAGTTCCGTTTACAAAATCAGATGTTAGTACAATATTTTTTCTGCCGTTATCGGAACTTGTTGCGAGGTGTATTTCGTTGATATTCAACGATTGAGCGCCGTTGTCAAAGGCGATGCCGTTAATATTCACAAAACCGTTCATATTGTCGAGCGAATTGCCCGTCATATTGGTTGTAGCGCTGAAAGTGAGCGCTGAGTTTGTGTATTTTTCAGTTAAATGCAGCATTTGCAGATTGGCATTTTTTACATCTAAAAGGAAATTAAAAACCGGCAATTTATTGTTTTCGAGGTAAATTTTTCCTTCAAAATTCGCCTGTATGTTTTCGTCTTCGATTGTTGCTTTACCTTCGAAGCCGCTACTGTTGTAATTTCCGGTGAGTTTCAGGTCTTTGTAGGTATAATTGCTGTATTCAAGTTCCGCAATTTCGCCTTTTATTTCGCCGGCAAACCCTGTTTTGTTCCGTTTTTGTCCATTTGTAGAAAAGTCAAAAGCAACCTTCCCAATTTTTTGATTATCAATAAGTTCACCTATTTGCAAGTTTTTACTTTGAATGCGTCCGCTGTACGCCATATTTTGCAAATAATCTGAAAATTGCAGCAAGATGTCGGTTTGCGCATTTCCAATTCCTGTTTGCAAGTTCCCATAAACAACCAGATTGCTTAGGAAGCCCGAAATATTTCCTTTGTAAGTTATTTTTCCCAGTTTTGGGGGCAATGTAACGGGCTGCCTGATGATTTTGGCAACAAGGTCTTGGATGTCGCCCACAGAACTTGCAAAATGCTGTATGTCGCTGTAAATGAACGCTTCGGCGATGTCGGGCAATCCGTTTGTTTCAATGTTCGCATTGAGGGACGTACCTGCGCCGTAATTTACGGCAATGTTTTTCAGCGCAAGGCTGCTAACAGCGCCTTCGATGGTGGTACTGATGCTGAATTTTTCTTGAATATTGCGAAAATCGGGGACAAATGCGGACAAATCGTTCAATGTGATGTGCGAATTTTCCATAGGGATATTCAGCGAAATTTTTTGGATAAATTGCTTAAAATCACCGATTGAATCGTAGTTCAATTCGCTTTTCCCAAAATTAATTTCAGAGTTCGGCAAATTTATTTTCAGAAACTTAACCGTAATATTTTTTTCGCCCAATTGTCCCTGTGTTTGCAAATTGCTGATTGTCAGTCCGCTGTGTTCTTTTGCCGAAAACGATTTTATCTCGGCAAAAATTGAGTCGTTTTTCCAAAAGTCAAATGTTATTTCGCCGTTTATATCGCTGAATTTCAATCTGTGGGCATCAAATATATTGTTGCTGTTTTCGAGGGAATCGGGTTTTTGATTTTTCAAATCAGTAAAGTTAAAGGCGGAATTTTTGATTTCGATTTTATTTATATTTAAAATAAAACTGCTTTTTTCTGTTTCTTTTTTTTGCGTTTCAAATGCTTTTAGTATAAAATCAAAATTATTACCTGTGCTATCTGTCTTCCAGTTAGCATAAAGATTTTGAAGTTGTAGAGAGCGGACAACAAATTTATTCTGAAAAAGTTTCAGAAAACTGAAGCGCATTTCTGCCCTGCCCACAGATATAAGCGTGTCATTATCAAGCGCTTCCACGTAAACATCGTCAAGGGATACTTTGCTGAACAGGTCGTAGCGTGCTTTGCCTACATGTATTTCAGTTCCCAGTTTTTTGGAGAGTTCCTTTTCGGCATAACGCACAGCCCACATCTGTACCGCGCTGCTGTTCAAGGCAATAAACGCACCAACGCAAAGCACAAACAGCCCTGCGAAAATCAGAAATAATATTTTCAGCGTTTTTTTCAGTTTGCCAAAACTTTTTTACACGCTGCAAAAATACAAAATAGTTTTCAGTTTTCAATTATCAGTTTTCAGAAAGAGTCTATATAATTAGTGGTTAGTGGTTAGTACCTCACCCCCCTGCCCCCTCTCCAAAAGAGAGGGGGAGTAGGGCGTACGGCTGATGTTAATTATTAGAGGTTAGAGTTTAGTTATTAGATTATTTCTTAATTGCTAATTGCTGCGTATTCTGTATTTCACTATTCACTATTCACTATTAATTCTCAATTCTCAATTCTCAATTCTCAATTCTCAATTTTATTGAGCAGGATGTGGGGCTTCGGGGGAGGGCGAGAGGCTGATAACTTAAAAAGTTTGCGAAAAGACATAAAAATGTGCCGAAAATGGATTACCTTTGCACTTGTTTTTTAAGGAAAAAATATGCACCCCGAAACTCAATATATTAATTTATACCGCAACAATCGCGATCTTATATTCGCCAATTCTTCTGCGCTGATGAACGCCGAGCGCGATGCTGCATTCCAAAGATTTTGCTCTCTGGGCTTCCCTGCCGGCAAAGCGGAGGAATACCGGCACACCAATCTTGTGAAGCCGTTTTTGTTTGAATATGGGCTGAATATTAGGCGGTTGCGCACCGACTTTGAGGCTCGTAACATTTTTCGCTGCAACGTTAATGGCATCGCAATTTACAACTACCTGACAGTCAATGACGACTTTATAGAGAACGATTGCCCCGCCGACTTGCCGCAGGGCGTTGTTATCGGCAGTTTGCGGACAATTTCCGAAACTCAGCCCGACCTTGTCGCCCCGTTTTTAGGGAGATTAGCACGTGAAAAAGAGGACGGTTTTGTGGCGCTCAACGGCACATTTGCACAGGACGGCTTCTTTATGTATGTGCCTGATAATGTTGCCATTGAGCAGCCCGTTCAACTCGTTAATCTGATGCGTGCAAATGTAGATTTTATGGCGAACAGCCGCAATTTGATTATACTCGGCAAAAACGCGCGCGCACAACTGCTTACCTGCCGGCACACAGCCGGACAGGTGAATTACTTTGCAAATTGCCTTACCGAAATATTCGTGGGCGAAAACGCTGATTTCCAGTATTATGCACTCGAAAATAGCGGGCATAATCTATCCGACTTCTCTACGGTTATAATTGAGCAGGCAACCCGCTCGCGAGTTCTGGCAAATGTAATCACACTGCACAACGGCATAACACACAACAACATAGATATTCACCTCAACGGCGAGAACGCCGAAACCACGCTTTGCGGAATGGTAACTGCCGACAAAAACCAGTCGACAAATAATGCAACGGCTATCTTTCACAATGCGCCAAACTGCACGAGCAACGAACTGTTCAAATATATTCTTGACGAAAATTCGCTGTGCGGCTTCTCGGGAAAAATATTTGTTGAACCATACGCGCAAAAAACCATCGCATACCAAACCAACCGCAATATTCTGCTGTCGGACACTGCCCGAATGTACACCAAGCCGCAACTCGAAATTTACGCAGATGATGTGAAATGCTCGCACGGCGCAACTGTGGGGCAACTTGACGAGAACGCGCTCTTTTACATGCAGCAGCGGGGCATTGCGAGCAACGAGGCACGGCTGATACTGATGTATGCCTTTGCCGCCGAAATAGTGGAAAAAATACGCATCGCCCCCCTGCGCGACCGCATCAAAATGATGACCGAAAACAGATTGCGAACAGGCAACTCAACGGCTGGAAGATGTGCTATCTGCCTGTAACTCGCACCTGTACATTATGAAATCGGCGAGTTTAATATCAAAACATTTTCGCTCATTGCACGCGCTTGGAAAACCGGAGTTTTTAATCTAATTTTGCAGCAGATAAAGTAAAAGTATTTGATATGAGCAAAAAAGAAATAATAAATGTGCAGGGAACGGAAATAATTCTACTGTCGCACCAAAAAGAAGATTATATTTCACTAACGGATATGGCCAAGCATAAAAATGCAGAAATTCCGGCAACAGTCATATCACATTGGATGAGTACTAACTTTTCAATCAATTACATGGGTCTGTGGGAGCGTATGAACAATCCTGCTTTTAATCTCACGGGATTCCGTGAGGTTAGAATGTTGAGTACGGAATCGGGGTTCGCACTTTCGCCCAAGCAGTGGATTGCTATGACAAATGCCACAGGAATTGTTTCTAAAGCGGGACGTTATGGCGGCGGGACGTTTGCACACAGGAATATTGCTTTTGAATTTGCCTCGTGGCTCAGTCCTGAATTTAAATATTATCTTATCAGTGAGTTTGAACGCCTCAAAATAGGAGAACAGCAACATCTATCCCTCGAATGGAACTTGCAGCGTACCCTCTCAAAAATTAACTACCATATTCATACAGATGCAATTAAGGAACGTATTATCCCGAATATCGTTACCAAAGAACAGATTGTTTACACCTACGCTTCGGAAGCCGACTTGCTGAATGTGGCACTTTTTGGCAAAACGGCAGCGCAATGGCGAACCGACAATCCTAACAGCAAAGGCAATATTCGTGATTATGCCACGCTGGAACAGTTAGTTGTCCTGTCCAACATGGAAAGTATCAACGCTTTACTGATACGGCAGGGACTGCCGCAGGGCGAGCGGCTCGTGCAACTCAACAATGTAGCAATCACGCAGATGAAATCGCTCACGGACAACCAAAACCTCGTCAAACGGCTGAATGTATAAGAGGAGAATTACCGTAAAAACATTTTCGCTCATTGCACGCGCTTGGAAAACCGGAGTTTTTAATCTAATTTTGCAGCAGATAAAGTAAAAGTAAAAACGAAGATGAATAACTTAACAAAAAGGAACGTTTTAAGCAGCGAGAGCAGAAGTAGTTTTCAGTTTTCAGTTTTCAGTTTTCAGAAAGTAGAGTGTGTTTATTATTCACTATTCGTTATTAACTATTCACTGCCAACTATGCCGAGTCGCGCAAAACGACTAAATTTATTGAAACGAAAGCAACAACCATTAATCGGCAAGTAAGTTACTGCTGAGAATTTCTCTTTATTAACAAATATTTATATCAAAAAAATGCTAAAGAATATACTTTTTGTGGGCATTGGCGGCGCAAGCGGAAGTGTGATGCGCTATCTTATTTCTTTTTTTGTAAACAAATATAATTCAAGCAGTTTCCCCTTTGCTACTTTTACCGTGAACATCATAGGTTGCTTTGTCGCAGGGCTGCTGCTTGCATCGGCAGCAAAAAGTACTGCACTGACCAACGAACTGAAAATGTTAATGATTGTTGGCTTTTGTGGCGGTTTAACTACATTCTCAACGTTTTCTGCCGAAAATGTTACACTCTTTCAGAACGGAGATTATACTATTCTGGCAATTTACGTTTTAGCAAGCGTACTTTTGGGTGTTGCTGCCGTATTTGCAGGTTTATTAATTATTTAAAATATTATGATTGACTATATTAAAGGCAACGTTGCCGAACTCACGCCAACTTATGCGGTGTTCGAAACAGGCGGCATTGGTTATTCTATTCAAATTTCGCTGCTTACATACACGGCTCTGTCTGCGGTGCAAGCAGATAAACTGTATATTTATGAGGCAATTCGCGAGGATGCGCACACGCTGTTCGGATTTAAAACGCAAAAGGAAAGGCAGTTGTTTCTGCTGCTCATTTCCGTTTCGGGCATCGGAGCAAACACCGCGCGAATGATTTTGTCATCGTATTCCGATGAGGAGATTCGACAGATGATTGCTACAGGCAACGTGTCGGCATTAAATTCCATCAAAGGCATAGGCGCGAAAACAGCCCAGCGAATTATTGTTGATTTGAAAGATAAGATTGTCAAACTTTCGGGCATTTCGGAAGACAGTCAGCAACTTGCAGGGCAAATGAACGACCTGAGGAGCGAGGCTGTCGCCGCGCTGACAATGCTCGGATTCGCATCTGCACCATCGCAAAAGGCGGTAGAGAAAGCGCTGCGCGAAACCTCTGCCGCCACTGTGGAACAGATTATAAAAATGGCTCTGAAAATGCTTTAAATTCAGTTTTCAGTTGTCAGTTGTCAGTTATCAGTTATTAGTTATTAGAGTTTAGAGTTTAGAGTTTAGAGTTTAGAGTTTAGAGTTTAGTTAGGAGTGGTTAGGTATGGTTTTAATTCTCAATTCTCAATTCTCAATTCAAAAACATTTCTTCATTCCTTCATTAACCACTAACCACTGACCACTAACCACTAACCACATTTCACAGAGTAAAACAGAGAAAAAACACAGAGAGACACAGAGATTTTTTACAACTAAAAAACTACCGCTTTGGCGGGATAAATATTGCGCTCTTTGCGGTGAAATTGTTTTTACCGCAAAGAGCACAGGGAAATAAAGTTTTCAGTTATCAGTTTTCAGTTATTAGAGTTTAGAGTTTAGAGTTTAGAGTTTAGAGTTTAGAGTTTAGTTAGGAATAGTTAGGTATGGTTTTAATTCTTAATTCTTAATTCTCAATTCTCAATTCTCAATTCAAAAACATTTCTTCATTCCTTCATTCCTTCATTCCTTCATTTCTTCATTTCTTCATTTCTTCATTAACCACTAACTGCTAATTGCTAACTGCTAACTGCTAATTGCTGACCACTATTTCAAAAATCCTCTTCTTTTCAGCAATGCCTGTGCATTAGGCTCGGCTTTGCGGAAGTTTTTGTAAAGTGTCATTGGGTCTTCACTGTCGCCGCGCTCCAGAATATTTTTGCGAAATGAAGTGGCTATTTCCCTGTTAAAGATGTCGCCGCTTTCCTTAAACGCCGCAAAAGCATCAGCATCAAGCACTTCTGCCCACACATAACTGTAATACCCTGCTGCATAACCGTCGCCGTCAAAAATATGGCTGAAATATGTGCTGCGGTAGCGCACAAGAATTTCGGGTATCAAGTCTATTGATGTGAGTACATCTGCCTCAAATTTTTCCACATCAAAATCGGCAGTATCTGTGCGCGCGTGAAATTTCATGTCAAGATACGCGGCAGCGAGCAGTTCGGTCATCGCAAAACCTTGATTAAACTGTTGGGCAGCATTAAGTTTGTCTATCAATGCCTGTGGAATTGTTTCGCCGGTTTTATAATGTTTGGCATAAGTATTAAGCACTTGCGGTTCAAAACACCAGTTCTCCATTACTTGTGATGGCAGTTCCACGAAGTCGCGCGTAACGGCTGTTCCTGCGGTAGAAGGGTAGGTGCATCGGCTCAACAAGCCGTGCAGCGCGTGTCCAAACTCGTGGAACACAGTCTCCACGTCATCAATAGTCAGAAGCGACGGTTCGCCGGCTGCCCCTTTTGTAAAATTGCCCACGTTAACGATTACGGGTCGGTGGTCTTTGCCGTCTTTTACATACTGGTCGCAAAGATTGTTCATCCACGCACCTGCGCGTTTGCCTGCACGGGGAAAATAGTCGGTATAAAGCAATCCGAGCAATGTGCCATCGCTGTCGTTCACCTCAAAAGTTTCAGCCTCCTGATTGTATAAAGGCACGTTAGTAACCTTCTTGAAAGTTATTCCGTACAACTTTGTAGCCAAATCGAACGCTCCTTGACGCACATTTTCCATCTTAAAATACTGACGGATAGCCTCCTCATCGAGGTCGTATTTTTGGCTGCGCAATTTTTCGGCATAATATGCCCAGTCCCATGCTTGAAGCGTTTCGTTTTTCCCTTCTTTGTCCATCATAGCCTGCAATTCAGCGCGTTCCGTTTTTGCCTGCGGGAGAGCCGATTTCCATACTGTTTCCAGAAAATCAGAAACTGTTTCGGGGGTTTTTGCCATTTTATCATCAAGGATGAAATCGGCAGGCGATTTAAATCCCAAAAGTTGTGCTTTTTTGACCCGCAGTTTCATTATCGTGCTAACCACTTGCCTGTTATCAGACGAGTCGTTGCCGTTGGCAAGCAACGAATAAGCCGTCAATAGTTCCTTGCGCAGTTCTCTGTTGTCGGCATACTGCAACACAGGCAAGAAACTTGCCTTGTCGGTTGTGAAGAGCCATTTCCCTTTCTGTCCGGCTTTTTCGGCGGCTTCGGCAGCAGCCGTCTTAACGCTTTGTGGCAGCCCTGAGAGTTCGGCTTCGTTGTCCACAAATTTTTTGTACGATTTGATTGAAGCCAGCACATTTTTGCCAAATGCAAGTTCAGCCAGAGTCAGTTCCTTGTTGATAGCACGCAGGTCTTCCTTTTGCGCATTGTCAAGTCCTGCTCCGCTACGCATAAAACTGCGGTAATATTTTTCTAAAAGCCGTGTCTGTTCGCTGTTCAAGCCTAATTCATGTTTTCGGCTGTTCAGATTGTTGACCCGCGCAAAAAGTTTTTCGTTAAGGTAAATATTATCATTGTGTTCGGTCAGTTGCGGCGAGATTTCCTCAGAAATGCGCTGCATTTCGTCATTGGTATCCGCCGATTCGAGGTTAAAGAACACGCTCGAAACTTTCCGCAGCGCTTCGCCGCTAAATTCCATAGCAACAACGGTGTTCTCAAAAGTCGGCTCTGCGGGGTTGCCGGCAATGCTGTCTATTTCTGCCGCATGTATGCGCATACCTTCGGCAAAGGCAGGCATATAATCGCCAATTTGAATCTTGTCGAACGGCGGAACACCATAAGGCGTATCCCATACTGCCAAAAACGGATTGTTTGCAAGGTTTTTCGTCCTGTTTAAATTACACGAAGTCATTATCAGTAAAATAATTGTGAAAAGATAAATGTTTTGTTTCATAAGTACTATAAGTATTATTTGTTTTATAAATTATTGAAATTCAATTATTTTTATGTATGTCTGATTTTTTGAGCAATTAATAATTAGCAATAATAGCAATTGAATACAGTTAGGAATTGTTTTAATTCTCAATTCTCAATTCTCAATTCAAAAACATTTCTTAATTTCTTAATTATTAACCACTAATCACTATTAATAATTCTCTGCAAAAATAGGTATAAAGCGCGAATTTTCCAAACTCGCACAATGACTAAGGTTTTTTTTGTATGTTTTTTTTCGTTTTGCATTTTTCTGTATTATTTTTGTGTTAATAAATTCTCTAAATTTTTAATTTGACATTTTAGACCTTCAATAATTTTCAAAAAACACGAAACCTTTTCACGGCACGGACTGCAAGTCCGCCTCATCGAGGGGAATTTGCCAATGTCATTTGCAGAGTTATTTCTATTTCAAAAATAAAGGATTATCTTTGTATAAAAATATTTTAATGGATACAGATATGGAATTTTTAGGTATTAGTATTCCCGATGGGGAAAGATTAACGTAATTTTCAAAGATATGAACGAAAAGGACGAAATAAAAAAGCAGCTGCAAATCAGGAACTCGACAGCCGATTTCCTGATATTTACCCGTCAAAATGGCGAAGATGGTATCGCCGTACGGG
>JAISWT010000216.1 GCA_031271005.1 Prevotellaceae bacterium
AGATAAAACGGTGTCCTGAAATTTGTAAATCGTTGATTTGTAAATATTTATAAATTAAAGAAAGAAACGTGTCAAAGTTAGGAACTGCCGGATATTTTTCATAGCGCCTCAAAAAAAGAATTAACCGACAAAATACAGTTTTTTTTAGAATTAAAAATTTATTAAATAGGGCGTATTTCATTATTCACTATTAATTGTTAATTATTTACCTGCGTTTTGCGTCCTTCTCCCATCTCCTTCGGAGAGGGGCTGGGGGTGAGGTGAGAACACAACACAAAATTAGCGTGGAATCGACCTGTCTGATTATCAGGTTACCACGCCCATACATGCTGTCAAGTAATTCCACGCCATATCATACGGCGTTCACTACTTAATTCTTGCATGCATAACAAATTGTGGTAAATCGATAATCAAGAATAATAGCAAATTTTCATATTGATATTTTGCGCTCGCTTGCGCATTACTTTTTTATCAATTTATTTATTTGTAAAATATAAAACAAATTGATAAACATTTTTACTATATCTGCCTGTTTATAAGCATTTTAGCGATGCAAAGTTAATGCTTTATTTTTTAACTGCAAATTTTTATTGTTTTTTTTACATAGTTTTCAGTTTTCAGTTTTCAGAAGATAAAAGACAATATAGTGGTTAGTGGTTAATGAATAACACGGCACGGGTCATTCATTGCGTTCCTTGCGAAACCCTCCCGCTTTGGCGGGATAAATCTTGCGTCCCTTGCGGTTAATTTTTTCACCGCAAAGGACACAAGGCTTTTTTTTGCAATGAACGAAAGCACAAAAAAATCTCTGTGTCTCTCTGTGATTTCTCCGTGTCCCTCTGTGTAATAAAGAAGAATGAACGCAAAGTTTATCCCGCCAAGCGGTAGGGGGCACACACAGGTGCGCCCTACTGAAAACTTTTTCCGTCTCGCATATTTGGAAAACTTGCGTTTTTTATATACTTTTGCAGAAGTTTTTAATTTATATCTAATATATAATATCTAATTTATCTAAAAAAACATGAATATCACCGACCGTTTTTTGAAATACGTCAGTTATCACACTACCTCTGACGAAAATACGAACCTTACACCGAGTACTCCCGGTCAAATGCTCTTCGCACAATTTCTGGAAGCAGAACTTAAAAGCATTGGATTGCAGGAAGTTGAACTCGATAAAAATGGCTATCTGATGGCTACTTTGCCCTCGAATATGGATAAGCGCGTGCCTGTATTGGGTTTTATTGCACACCTCGACACAAGTCCCGACTCTGTTGGGAAAAACATAAAGCCCTCAATAGTAACTAATTACGATGGCAAAGATATTTTATTAAATAAAGAAAAAAATATCGTTCTGCAAACATCGCTTTATCCTGAGATTACGCAATATAAAGGACAAGACATTATAGTTACAGACGGCGCTACGCTTTTGGGCGCAGACGACAAGGCAGGTATAGCCGAAATCGTTCAGGCGATGGAATATCTGATTGCACATCCTCAAATAAAGCACGGCAAAGTGCGCATCGGCTTTACTCCTGATGAAGAGATTGGTAAGGGCGCCGACTTTTTTGACGTGAAAAAATTTGGCGCAGACTGGGCTTACACTATGGACGGCAGCGAAATAGGCGAACTTGAATATGAAAATTTCAACGCCGCAAGCGCCAGAGTTACTTTCAAAGGGCTGAACGTGCATCCGGGCTACGCCTGCCACAAGATGATAAACTCAATGCGAATAGCAATGCAGTATGCAAATATGCTGCCGCGCCACGAAACACCCGAACACACGCAGGACTACGAAGGTTTTTACCACCTTACGAGCATGAACGGCACGGTAGAAACTTCTACGCTCAACTACATTATCCGCGACCACGACCACGACCGCTTCCAAAGACGCAAAAAAGAAATGCAACATCTTGCAAATAAGATTAATGCAGAGTTTGGAGAAGATACAGCAACCCTCGAAATGCAAGACCAATACTACAACATGCGAGAAAAAGTAGAGCCTGTGATACATATTGTAGCATTAGCCGAGCAGTCGATGCGCGAAGTAGGCATCACCCCGCAAGTGAAGCCTATCAGAGGCGGAACAGACGGTGCGCGACTGTCGTTCATGGGGCTGCCATGCCCCAACATCTTTGCAGGAGGACACAATTTTCACGGACGCTTTGAATACATCCCCGTGCAGTCGATGGAAAAAGCAACAGAACTGATTATTAAGATTGTAGAAAATGCAGCAAAGCAGTTTTAACCAACAATGACTCCCAAACAAAGACGCTCGGAAGCAGAACGCCACAAATCAATGGACAATTGACTGACGGAAAATCTTTTCTGTACTGTTTTTTGGGGAAAATAAAAAAAGAATAAATAAAATGTTAAAAAAACATATTGACACCACCACAAAAGTAAAAAAAATTGTAGAAGGCATTCAGGAACTCAAAGGCAAACAAATTGTAACAGTTGACATGACAAAACTTGGCGACGCGCCGTGCTCGTATTTTGTTATCTGTCAGGGCGACAGCAATACTCATGTCAACTCCATTGTCAACTCGGTGAAACGCTGGGTGTGCGAAAAAATCAGGGTTCGCCCAGCCGAAATAGACGGGCTGGAAAATTGTCGCTGGGTAGCAATGGACTACGGAGAAATTATTGTACATGTTTTTCAGCGACACGACCGCGAATTTTACGACCTCGAAAACCTCTGGCTAAATGCACAACTGACCTGGTACGAAGACGTTGCATGAAATACAAAAAAGAAACCGAATGTGTGTTTTAGATTAGTCGGTTAAAAAGTGAGATAAAGGGGCTGTCTCAAAAGTATTTTTTATAAACGGGAACTCCTGAAAATTGATTATTTGATATTATTCTCCCACTTTGGCGGGACAATCTTTGCGTTCCTTGCGTAATCCTTTGCGTTCTTT
>JAISWT010000008.1 GCA_031271005.1 Prevotellaceae bacterium
CTCAAAATCCCTTTGTGTTCCTTGTGAATTTCTCCCGCTTTGGCGGGACAAGTCTTGTGCGCTTTGTGGTAAAAAAAAATTAACCACAAAGGACACGAAGGTTACACAAAGTTCACAAAACGCGGGAGAATAATATCAAACAGGCAATTTTCAGGTGTTCCCTTCTATAAAAAAAGAGGCTGCCTCAAAAAAAGTGCTTTTGAGACAGCCTCATTCTTTGCTCTCCCGCTTTGGCGGGACAAGTCTTGCTCTTTATTATTTGCTCTTTACTCTCATCTAATCCGTTCCCATGCGCGTACTTTCTTCTCGTCTTTTTTGATGAATTTTTTTGCCAGAGCGATAAGAATTAACGCCACGAGCGAAAAAAACGCGGGTACAGCCGGAGCAATATCGCATGGACAGTCGGTGTATTTTTGCATTGCCACGTATAAATAACAGCCCAAAGTGATGTAGAAGCAGACAATCAGGATAATTGCGAGCGTACAAATGCCGGATTGCAGTTTCCTGTTTTTGAAGAAAAAAATCGCCGCAAACGCCAATAAGGGCGCTGCCGCCGCAAAAACCGTTGCCCCCCAAGTATGCGATTGCAAATGAGGAGGCTGTGTATTTTCGAGGAAAAATCCATTAAAATTAAGCACAAATCTTTGCGTCCGGCTGAAAACATTTACCCAGTCTAAAAAAATCCCGCTGCCCGAAATGACGCCGGCAAGGAACAGAAAAAATGTTTGAATACGTTGTATCATAAATTTGAATGATTTTTGTTAGAGCGACGTGCGTTTTTTTACAAACGACCCAATGCGTCAGTTCTTAATTTTTTCCGTTTGGAATTATTTTTTTAATTTGCCGGCAAAACTCGTAGGGAAAGTCAAGCCGACAGGAAAGCCCAATCCCCCGTCTACAACAACAATATCAGTTGAGAAAATCAGCGAATCGCTGGTGATTTTCCCACTCACGTTGTCAATACTAAAAGTCGGATAAGGCGTATCATCTCCCGTTGCGCTTACAAGGTATGGTGTAATTCCCGTCCCCGAAAGCGCCACGTAATCGGCGGTTGTGGCTGCCTGCACAGGTATTTTAATGTCCAAGCCCGGCATTTGGGGAACAAATTGTACACGTTGCAAGAACAGAACAATGCTGTCTTCTTTGGCAGTGCTAAGCGCCTTCACTTCCAAATCGCTTTCCTGGCTCTGACCGTAAGCAACAACTGTTACCTTACCTGCGTAAACATTATCTTCCACAACAGGTGGTTGTTCCGGCTCTTTTTCTTTACACGAGGTAAATATACATACCGCAAGCGCGGCGAGCGCTAAAGATTTGATTACTTTCATTTTTTTCATTTTTTTCATTTAAATTATTAATATTTTTTAATTATAAATTGGAAATTATAAAATTACTGATTTTTTTTGTATTGTATTGTATTGTATTGTATTGTATTTTCTGACAACTGATAACTGACAATTTTTTTTTCGCGCCGCAAAATTAATGAAAAATTTCTTAATTTTCTCATGTTTTTAGAATCGGTTAAAATTTTTGCCTGTTAGTTGGTTAGCGCGGGTTGTTACAGTTGGAACAGAACGGATACCCAACTGCTAAACGCCTTCTACACAGTTAGTTATAAGTGGAGTTTTGCAAATTGCCTTTTTTGATAATTAAACAGCGCCGAAAAAAACTGCCGTAAAGTGCATTAATTTTTGAAAAAAGTTGTAACTTTGTGGAAATTTTTTTTGCAAAATACATAAAGCGCGAAGGCGCGAAATATTATGAAAATTCTGAAAATTTATGTAAATAACTGACAACTGTTATTAAATTTTATCACTAAATCAGTAATAAAAAAAATGATGAAATATACAACTCTTGAGGGGAAACTCAAAATGCCCGAATATGGACGCAACATTCAGCAGATGGTAGAATATGCGGTAACAATTGCCGACAGAGACGAGCGCACTCGCTTTGTACATTCTATAATCAATACTATGGGCAACCTGTTCCCCTATTTGCGCGATGTGAACGATTTTAAGCACAAACTTTGGGACCACGTGGCTATAATGTCCGATTTTAAGTTGGATATTGACTTCCCATACGAAATAGTGCGGGCAGAAAATCTCTACACGCGCCCCGACAAAGTGCCTTACAAGAACTCTCAAATCACTTATTTGCATTACGGACGAACCATTGAAGAGATGATTGAAAAGGCATCGGAAATGCCGCAGGGCGAAGAACGGAACGAACTGATAGCGCTGATAGCCAACCAGATGAAGAAGTGTTTTGTAACCTGGAACAAAGAAGTTGTTGATGATGTTCAAATTTTTAACGACCTGCGCGAACTCTCTTACGGTAAGATAAATATTTCCGGAGATTTTCTCAAACTCGTTGAAAGCAAGGACGTTTTACAGCGGAAAAACAAGCAGAAAAGGAAATAGGATACCTGCAATTTTGAACGCTAAATTTTTAATATTAATATTCTGTTTGTCTGCGTGTTGCAAAATATCTGCCGGCGTTCCCTTGTGTTACGACACGGCAAATATCGCGCCTGTATACCTGCCTCAGTCGCCGTCGGAAATTTACACCGGCAGCAATTTTAACTATGTTGAGCAGGGTAATGAACCTGATTTCCTTGAGCGGCTTTGGGCTCAGATACAAGCGGCAATCATACGTTTTTTGAACAGTCTGTTCAATTGGAACTTGCGTCCCGATGCTCTTTCGGGGCGGGCAGTTGTGTGGATTACGCTCACTGTGCTGATGGTGGCGCTGATGGTGGCGATATATATTTTCTTTTTCAAAAAATTGCGAAACTCTTTGGGCAGGGCAGATGATAATTTGATTAGCGTGGACGAGGCAGAGCGCAACCTCTCGGAAATTAACCTCGACCTGCTGATTGAGAATGCGCTGGCGGCAAAGAATTTTCGCCTCGCTGTGCGCTTCTGTTACCTGAAAATACTTAAACTGCTCGCCGCAAAGCAAATTGTTGATTATCAATATCAAAAAACAAATTATGAATATGCCTACCAAATAGGGACACGCGAGTTGCAGACCCCGTTTCGCGAAGTATCGTTCGTTTTTGACTGTTGCTGGTATGGCGAATACGAGGCAAAAGAGCAGGATTATTTGTTCGCAAAACAAAAATTCGATGAAATAAGCACCAAAATATTATAATAATTGGGTAAAAAGGTAAAAATATATATTGCTTTGTTCGCAGTAGTTGTGGCTTTAATGATGTATTTGGAATACAGCAAACCGAAGCCTGTCGACTGGCGGCAAACATATTCGGCGCGCGACAAAATCCCCTTTGGCACGTATGTGCTGGCGCATGAACTGCCAAAAATTTTACACGAAAAAAAAATACATTTTATTGACGATAAAACAGTTGCGACTTCGCTTGCCGATTACAATTACATTGACAGCAACCACGAAGACGAAGAGGGCGACGAAGACGAAGATTATCCCGAAACAGAGCAGGCGCCGGAAGCGATTGAAAGCAGGCAAAACATATCAACTTTTACTGACGGAGCATATCTTATATTTGGCAATTATTCGGATTTGTCGGCGCCCGACCAGAACGAACTCTTGCGCTTTGTGCAGAATGGAAACGACGCCTTCCTGCTGGCGGCACAACTGCCCGAAATAATCTCCGACTCTTTGAAAATCAAAATCTTATCACACATGTTCTTTTCGGACAGCGAATATAAAAAAGTAAAATTTCATCTTGCAAATCCAAATTTCCCCGACACCGTTTTTAAGTTCCCGAAGCGTTACGATTTGACGTTTTTTAGCAGAATAGACACCGCAAACGTAACTGTTTTGGGATATTTTTCTATAAATAATGCGCGTAAAATAAATTTTATAAAACAACAGTATGGCAAAGGCTATTTTTATATCAATCTTTTTCCGCGAGCCTTTGGCAACTATTACCTGCTCAACGATTCAACTAACAGGTATTCAATTAGTTGCCTCAATTATATAGAAAAGCCGGAAATATTTTGGAACGACTATAAAAAATCAATAAATCAAACGGAGGCAGGGCTTTTGATACACATTGTCAGCAATCCGCCCTTGCATTGGGCATGGACAATTTTAATTGCGACCGCAATTTTTTACATGCTGTTTTTTGGGAAACGCAGGCAACGAATAATTCCTGTCGTCACGCCACTGCAAAACACTACTGTGGAATTTACTAAAACCATTGGAAATCTGTATTATAACAATCGTCAGCACGGAGATTTGCTGCAAAAAAAAATAAAATATTTTCTTTATTTTGTAAAAGAAAAATTCTTTATACAAACAGAAACAACCGACTCGGAATTTTCGGAGTTATTGCATTTAAAATCAGGCGTTTCCCAGCAGATAACCGACCATATTGTTTTTCTTGTTAACAAAAACAAAAACCCGGAATATACCACCGAAGCCGACCTCAAAGAAGTGAACAGGGCAATTGATATGTTTTATAAAGCGCTGGTTATTAGTGGTTAGTGGTTAGTGGTTAGTTATTAGTTGTTAGTTGTTAGTGATTAGTGATTAGTGATTAGTTTTCAGTTATCAGTTATCAGTTTTCAGTTATTCGCATTTTTAATGGAACATTGTGAACTTTGTGCAACCTCCCGCTTTGGCGGGATAAATCTTGTGTCCTTTGTGGTTAATTCTCTTGCTACAAGGCGCACAATACTTGTCCCGCCAAAGCAGGAGAAAAAAAATCACATAATTAACCGCCTCGAAAAGTGCATTAAAAATAAAAATATGACAGAAACAGTATTATTTAAAAATGGAGTAAAATAAATTATTGATAATGAAATATATGAAAATTTAACCCGCGATTCGCATTAATATCTAATAACTGCCAATTGTCTTTAATCTTTTAATCTTTAATCTTTAATCTTTAATCTACTGACAACTCGCAGATATAATTATTTTTTTTAATTTTGTCGGAATTAAATTTCACAAATAAAAATTAAAATTCACAAATAAATATAATAACAAAAAGCAACATAAAATTAAGTTTAAAAATTATGTCAGAAAAAATTATTCTTTTACGCGACAAGGCAGCGGTACGTTGGACTGCGCTTGTTTTTCTCGCTTTTGCGATGTTTTGTTCGTATATTTTTATGGACATTCTTTCGCCTATTAAGGACTTAATGCAATCCACAAGAGGGTGGGATTCAACCGCTTTCGGCACAATGCAGGGGTCGGAAACGTTTCTCAATGTGTTCATTTTTTTCCTGATTTTTGCAGGAATAATCCTCGACAAAATGGGCGTGCGTTTCACGGCAATATTGTCGGGCGCGGTAATGCTGGTTGGTGCGGCGATAAACTGGTATGCCGTTACCGAAATGTTTGTCGGTACGGGTTTGGAGACGTGGTTTACCAATAATCTGAACTACATTCCCGGCTTTGACGAACTCGGCGTGTCGCCCTTTTACAGAGGGATGCCTGCGAGTGCAAAATTTGCCTCTGTAGGCTTTATGATTTTCGGTTGCGGCGTAGAAATGGCGGGCATTACCGTTTCGCGCGGTATAGTAAAATGGTTCAGAGGGCGCGAAATGGCTCTGGCAATGGGTTCGGAGATGGCTCTGGCGCGTTTGGGCGTGGCAACATGTATGATTTTTTCGCCCGTTTTTGCAAAATTCGGCGGACACATTGACGTTTCGCGCTCTGTGGCTTTCGGCGTAATCCTGTTAATGATTGCATTGATAATGTTTATTGTCTATTTCTTTATGGATAAAAAACTTGATGCGCAAACGGGCGAAACAGAGGAAAAAGATGAGCCGTTTAAGATTCGCGATATAGGCACAATCCTTTCAAGCAGCGGTTTCTGGCTTGTGGCTCTGCTGTGCGTGCTGTATTATTCGGCTATATTTCCGTTCCAAAAATATGCGGTAAATATGCTTCAATGCAACCTCACATTTACCGAAGTCCCCGAAGGCACGTTTTGGGCATCTACACAGGTTACGCTAATTCAATATGGTGTAATGTTGATAGTGGCAGCGGCGGCTTTTGCGAGCAATTTCAGCAAAGGAACGAAAAAGACCGCGCTGCTGGTTATCGCCGTTGTTTGCTTAATAATTTTCTGCGTAATGGGTTATATGCGGCAGTCGGCGGAAACGATTTTTGCAGTGTTCCCGCTTCTGGCAGTGGGCATCACCCCTATTCTTGGCAAATATGTTGATACCAAAGGTAAAGCGGCATCTATGCTTATGATTGGCTCTATACTGCTGATTGCCTGCCACTTAACTTTTGCGTTTATTTTGCCGATGTTCAAAGGCAGCGCAATAAGCGGCGTAATTGTGGCCTATGTTACCATTCTTGTGCTTGGCTCATCGTTTTCGTTAGTTCCGGCATCGCTGTGGCCTTCCGTTCCAAAGTTGGTGAGCAACAAGGTGATTGGCTCGGCTTACGCGCTGATTTTCTGGATACAAAATATCGGCTTGTGGCTGTTCCCCTTGCTGATTGGCAAAGTTTTGGACAAAACAAATCCGAAAGTTGTTGCCGATTTAAAGAGCGGGATTATTACCGCCGAACAAGCCGCAACTTCCTACGATTATACCTACCCGCTTATAATGCTTGCCTGTCTGGGCATTGCCGCGCTGATTTTGGGCTTTATACTCAAAGGCGTTGATAAGAAAAAAGGGCTTGGACTGGAATTGCCCAATATCAAGGAAAATATCGAAGCAAAATAGGTACAAATTAACGAATAACAAAGCAGGTAAAAAAAATGCGAGGGTTGATTTTTCCAACTTCTCGCATTTTTCAGTTATCAGAAGACAATAGAACATAGAACATAGAACATAGAACATAGATTTTTTCTGACAACTGAAAACTTTTCGGGATAAGCAAAATTTTCTCACCTGTAAGCCGAAAATTTCTCACCCGTGAGAAATTTCTTTTTCACGGGGGCTGTCTCAAAAGTATTTTTTACAAACGGGAACTACTGAAAATTGATTATTTGATATTATTCTCCCACTTTGGCGGGACAATCTTTGCGTTCCTTGCGTAATCCTTTGCGTCCCTTGCGGTAAAAAATATTTAACCGCAAGGGACGCAAAGGTTTCGCAAAGTGCGCAAAGGGTTTTTGAGACAGCCCCTGTAAGAAATTTTTTTCTCACGGATGAGAAAAGTGAAGGTTGAATTAAATAAATATTTTATATATAACATATTGAGAATTGAGAATTGAGAATTATATTCAATTACGAATTAAAAATTACGAATTAAAAATTACGAATTACGAATTACGATTTGCTAATTGCTAATTGCTAACTGCTAACTGCTAACTGCTAACTGCTAATTGCTAATTGCTAATTAAAAAAAATCGTTTGGCAAATTCACGTTTTTTAAGTACCTTTGCCCCACAAAAATCATCAGCAATGGCACCACGAAAACCCGTTAGAAGCGCTTCGCAAACACATTCTGCACGACAGCACGGCAAAACAGCAACTAATGAAAAAAATGTTTTATCGTCAGCACGGACGTTTTTTAAAGACGAGCGCGTGCATTTTATTGTCGGGCTGTTTCTGTTTCTGGCTGTAATTTACGTCTTTGTCTCGTTTGTGTCATATTTTTTCACAGGCGCTGCCGACTTCCACGAAACGAACCCTGAGAAAATCAAAAACTGGACAGGCGCGGCAGGATTGCGCATTGCCAACATTGCTATCAATGGATGCTTCGGAATCTCGGCATTCTGTATCTTAACGTTTCTTACGGTTGTAGCATTCCGCTTGATGAAGGTACGCCTATATCCCGTTTGGAAAACATTTTTACACGCAACCTTTTGGACAATATGGCTGTCTGTCTTTTTTGGCTTCACAATTGACCGAATACTGCAAAATTTTTACATCTCTTTTGGCGGACAGCACGGAAAAGAACTGACCGAATGGCTCGTTATGCGCATAAAAGATATAGGAACGGCATTTCTGCTGGTGGGATTGCTCGTTTCGTATTTTATTATTTCGAGCAAAAAAACTATTCCTTTTATAAAAAAAGTATTTAAAAATATTTTTAAAAGGAAAAATAAAAATTATTTCCATAATAAAAAAGACAAGCAAAACAGTGAACTTACTGTGCGTATTGGCGATGAACTCATACCCGACGAGTGGGTAAAGCGCGGCGAAGAAGAGAATGATGATGACGAAGACGGTAGCGGTTTTGAAGTTGTGCGCGGCGGTGAAGATGAACAGAATCACGGCTTTGAAATTATCAACGAACAGATTGACAACATCGGTTTTGAAATACAAAAGCCTGAAAACGACTTGGTTAATAATAATAGAAACGCAAAATCAGGTGATGACAGCGACCCGGCAGACCCGTACTACAACCTCGAAAAACTGGGAAAATATGACCCCACACTTGACCTCCCGCACTACAAACGCCCCACGCTCGACCTGCTGAAAATCTACGACTCCGACAACAATGTTTCAATTGATATGGACGAGCAAAATGCGAACAAAAAACGCATTATCACCACCTTAATGAACTACGGCGTGGAAATTGACAGCATCAAAGCAACCGTAGGACCCACAATCACGCTGTACGAAATTGTGCCCAAAGCAGGCGTAAGGATTTCCAAAATTCGTAATCTGGAATCAGATATTATGCTTTCACTCGCGGCAACAGGCATTCGCATTATTGCACCCATTCCGGGAAAAGGGACAATCGGCATAGAAGTACCAAATAACGCGCCACAAGTGGTGTCAATGCATTCGGTTGTTGCCTCGGCAAAATTTCAGAACACAACTTTTGACCTGCCTGTTGTGTTTGGGAAAACCATTACAAACGAAGTTTTTATGATAGATTTAACAAAAATGCCGCACCTGCTCGTTGCCGGTGCAACAGGGCAGGGTAAATCTGTTGGGCTAAATGCAATAATAACTTCACTTTTGTACAAAAAGCATCCGTCAGAGTTGAAACTCGTACTTGTTGACCCCAAAAAAGTTGAATTTAATATATATGCAGATATAGAACGACACTTTCTGGCAAAATTGCCGGACGGAGAAGAAGCAATCATTACAGACACCTCAAAGGTGGTGCAAACACTAAATTCGCTCTGCAAAGAGATGGACGACCGATACAACCTCCTGAAAAAAGCGCACACAAGAAACTTGAAAGAGTACAACGAAAAGTTCGTAAACCGTATGCTCAACCCCGAAAAAGGTCATAGATTTTTGCCTTACATTGTGGTGATTGTTGACGAGTTTGGCGACCTGATAATGACCGCAGGCAAAGAGGTGGAAATGCCAATTGCACGCATAGCACAACTTGCACGCGCCGTAGGGATGCACATGATTATCGCCACACAACGCCCTTCGGTCAATATTATTACGGGAATTATCAAGGCTAATTTCCCCGCGCGGGTAGCATTCCGCGTCAGTTCGATGATGGACTCGCGCACCATTTTAGATGCACCCGGAGCAAACCAACTCGTAGGGCGCGGTGATATGCTCTTTTCGCAGGGAAATGACCTCTCGCGTGTGCAATGTGCCTTTGTTGATACGCCGGAAGTGGAAAAAATTGCACACTACATATATGCTCAGCAAGGCAACCCCACAGCATTTTACTTGCCGGAATATGTTGGCAATGAAGGCGACAGCCTGAACGCCGACGCGATGGATATGAGTAAGCGAGACCCAATCTTTGAAGAAGCGGCACGTTTGATTGTAGCAAGCCAGCAGGGAAGTACTTCGCTGATACAGAGAAAGTTCTCTATCGGATACAATCGTGCAGGAAGGCTGATGGACCAACTCGAAGCAACAGGAATAGTAGGTCCAACACAAGGAAGCAAACCGAGAGACGTTCTTGTACAGGACGATTACAGTTTGGAACAATTATTGCAGAGATTGCCTTAGTTAATTCAAAGTTTTGAATTAGTTATTAGAGTTTAGAGTTTAGAGTTCAGAAATTGCTAATTGCTAATTGCTAATTGATTAAAGTTCTCAATTAATTAGAAATTACATTTTTAAATATAAAGAATAATGAAAACAAAAATTTTATTAATATTGAGTATTTTATTGATTTCAAATGTTTTGAGTGCGCAAAATGCGACAAAAATAATTGACAGTTTTATTGCCAATGTAAAATCAAGTGCAATAAAAACCGACTTTACTCTGGTTGTCAAAGAAAAAAACGCCAAAGAAGGACACACGGTCAAAGGCAATTTCACAATGAAGTCAAACAAATTCATTATGAATATGAACGAAATGACAGTGTATTTTAATGGAAAAACACAATGGGCTTATACGCCTCAAACAGAAGAAGTTACAATCACAGAACCTACTACCGAAGAACTCGCCGAAACCAACCCGATGGCTATTTTATACGCATATAGAGAATCTTCCGACATAAAATTTGCGGCAAATAATTCAAATTCTGCAAATTATGTGATAGAACTAAGCCCAAAAAACAAAAAGTCAGACCTGCAAAAAATAACAGTTGTTATTGATAAAAAAACAGGCAACTTGTTGTCAATAAAGCAGTTAGAAAAAAACGGCAACTCAGTAACCGTCAATTTAACAAACTACCAAAGCAAAGTAGCAATAGCCGACAATGCCTTTACATTTGATGTAAAAAAGTATAAAAATCTTATGATCAATGATTTAAGATAAACGTACCTTAGTTGTTAGTGGTTAATTAGCAGTTAGCAATTAGCAGTTAGCAGTTAGCAATTAGCAGTTAGCAATTAGCAGTTAGCAATTAGCAGTTAGCAATTAGCAATTAGCAATTAGCAGTTAGCAATGTACAGACACAATGCTTTGCGTTTCAATGTAAAAATAATTCTCAATTCTCAATTCTCAATTCTCAATTCTCAATTCTCAATTCACTAACCACTAACCACTAAGTAAAGTATGGTCAATCGTAAAATTCTCATCGCGGGACCCTGCGCTGCCGAAAGCGAAGAGCAGGTTCTACTGACAGCAAAGATGCTAAGTAACAGTGGAATACGCTGTTTCCGCGCCGGAGTGTGGAAACCGCGCACAAAACCCGGCGGTTTTGAGGGATACGGCGAGCAAGGATTGCAATGGCTGCAAGCGGTAAAACGTCAAACAGGGCTGCAAATTGCTACCGAAGTAGCAACTCCGGAACACGTCCAACTTGCCCTGATACATGGCGTAGACATACTGTGGATAGGGGCACGCACAGTGTCGAACCCATTCTCGGTGCAGGAAATAGCCGAAGCGTTGCGCCGAACTGACATCAATATAATGGTCAAAAATCCCGCAATGCCTGATTTGGAACTCTGGACTGGCGCAATAGAGCGACTGCAAAATGCAGGAATACAGCGAATTACGGCTATACATCGCGGCTTCTATGCCGCAGACAACCCCAACTACCGCAATGCCCCGCAATGGAACATTCCGGCAGAACTGAAACGGAGATTTCCACACGTACCACTCCTGTGCGACCCCTCGCATATCGCAGGAGATGCTGCGCGTGTGCCTGCAATAGCACAAAAAGCAATGGACTTGAACCACGACGGACTATTCGTAGAAGTACATTGCTGCCCGCAAAAAGCATTGTCTGACGGATTTCAGCAACTTACACCCGCAGAATTTGCAAATATGATAAAGAAACTAATCCTGCGTCCTACCGATTCTTACGCCGATTTGTTGCTGCAAATGCGACAGCAAATTGACGAAATTGATGAAAATATCTTCGCTTTGCTTTCAAAAAGAATGAAAATTGCGCAAAAGATAGGCGATTTAAAGAAAGAAAACAAAATAGCCGCGCTGCAATCAAAACGTTTTGCACAGATTGAGCAAAAATTTATCGAGCAAGCCGAAATATTAAATCTTAGCAAAGATTTCATCAAAAATATTTTGGAAAATATTCATTCCGAAGCGCTTAAAAAGCAGATTTAGCCCGCCATCGTACATCGTACAACGTGCAGACAGTCTGCAAGACAGTTCAGTTTGCTCAATACTCCCGCCTGATACAGAGGCGAAAAACTATATTTTTGGCACAGAAAAAAATCAACTTTCATATTGTAATCGTTTTTATAATTTATAATTAAATTTATATTATATTTGCAATTCAAAATTTAACAAACAAAACCTTTAAAAAATAAAAATGTTAAAAATGAATTTTTTTTTAGTAAAACAATAAAAATAAAAAAATTATATCTAATTTTGTTGTTTAAGAATGAGGAAAAAGCAAAGCAATCACAGTTTTTTTTGTCCTGTAAACAAAAAAGATATATACACAGAATCCGCAAATGTTTTTGCAACTCGGTTATTTTTCCACAAGTTATGCTAAAAAGCAGAAAATATTACGCGCAAAACGGCGCACTGTAATTATATCTGCAATATAAAAGCAGATTTTAAGTAAGACAACACAAAAAGTTTTTTTTGAAAAATTTGAATATAATAAATTGAAGAATGAATAATGAGTAAAATTAACACTACACAGAGCAACATCATCCGAAGTATCCACAGGTGTTTATTTACGGCAGGCATTATTATTGTCGGCAGCATTTTCTCCCTGTCTAATGCGCAAACGCGCGTAACGGGGTCAGTAACAGAGGCAGGGACAAATGAACCCTTGCCGGGAGTAACAGTAAATGTAAAAGGGATTTCAGCCTCAGCCACCATGACCGATAACGATGGTAACTACAGCATTAATGTATCCAATGCCAATGTAACACTTGTTTTTACCGCAATCAGTTATGCCACCCAAGAAGTCCCCTTACGCGGACGCACTTCGGTAAATGTTGTACTGGAAACAGAAGAGCAGCAATTAGTAGAAGTAGTTGTTACCGGCATGACAGTGCAAGATAAACGACTGAGTACAGGCGCTACGGATAAAATAAGCGCCGATAAAGCCCTTTTGGGTGGAATTGCAGATATAAGCCGTTCGCTGGAAGGACGTTCTGCCTCGGTTTCGGTTCAGAACGTATCAGGTACATTCGGCACTGCGCCAAAGATTCGTGTGCGTGGCGCAACTTCTATCTACGGAAACTCAAAACCTTTATGGGTGGTAGACGGAGTTGTGCAGGAAGATGCTATTGAAGTATCGGTAGACCAACTCTCTTCCGGCGATGCAGTAACGCTTATCTCATCTGCTATTGCAGGCTTGAACGCAGATGATATTGAAAGTTTTGATATTCTTAAAGACGGCTCGGCAACATCTATTTATGGTGCGCGGGCAATGGCAGGCGTAATTGTTGTAACTACAAAAAAAGGAAAAAAAGGGAGCAGCAAAATTTCTTATAGTGGTGAATTTTCAATGCGCCTCAAGCCAAGTTATCGTCAGTTTAACATTGCCAACTCTCAGGAACAAATGGGTATCTATAAAGAAATGGAACTTAAAGGCTGGCTGGAATTATCGGCTATTACCAAAAGTACAAGTTCGGGGGTTTACGGTAAAATGTATCAGTTGGTAAATACCTATGATGAAACAAATGGAAATTACGGCTTGCCACACACGCAGGCGGCAATGAATGCGTATTTGCGCGAAGCAGAATTTCGCAACACAGACTGGTTCGATTTGCTCTTCGACAATTCCATCACACAAAATCATGCTGTGAGTATTTCGGGGGGTACGGAAAATGCACGCTTTTACACTTCACTGTCGGCAATGTTTGACCCGGGATGGACGCAGAGAAGTTCTGTCAATCGTTATACGGTGAATGCAAATGCGGGATTTGACCTCTCAAAGGCAGTTACATTAAACCTTTTGGCAAACGGCTCCACCCGCAAACAGCAAGCGCCCGGAACACTGAGTCAGGAAGTTGACGTAGTATCGGGAGAAGTAAAACGCGGTTTTGATATTAACCCTTACAGTTACGCTCTGAACACCTCGCGCACAATGGATCCCCGCGAAACTTATACACGTAACTATGCTCCATTTAACATCTTTGACGAGTTGGAGAATAATTACATTGACATGAGCGTTTCGGATATAAAGTTTCAGGGCGATTTGACATGGAAACCCATAACGGGACTGATGCTCAACGGATTAGCCGCTGTTCGTTATTCCACCACTACACAGGAACATTTTGTTAAAGATAATTCAAATCAGGCTAAAGCATATCGCGCAGGTATAGAACCCGAAGATGCCACCATCCGCGATGCCAACAGATATTTGTACACCGACCCCAGCGATGCCAATGCAGTACCCGTAACCGTTTTGCCCAAAGGAGGTATCTATTTCAATAATCAGTTTACTATGGTGCAAACAGATTTAAGAGCCACTGCGAGTTATAATTTTGCTTTGGGTAAAGAGCAGGAGCACGTAGTAAGTTTGTTTGGAGGCGCAGAGCAAAATGCGGTAGATAGAAACAAAGTTTATTTTCAAGGATGGGGTTATTGCTACGACAATGGAGGGCAACCCTTTGTAGACCCCAATCTCTTCAAACAACAAAGCGAAGAAAATCAGGTCTATTACGAAAATTCATGGACGTGGAACCGCAGTGTTGCATTTTTTGCGCAGGGAACTTATTCTTACAAACAAAGATATGTGGTAAGCGCCACAGGACGTTATGAAGGTACGAATAAATTGGGGAAATCCAGACAGGCACGTTGGTTGCCTACCTACAATATTTCGGGGATGTGGCACGCACACGAAGAGAATTTTTTCAAAAAGATAGAAGAAGCGCTTTCGCATGCTACAGTAAGGGTTTCGTATTCGCTTACTGCCGACCGTGGTCCTGCCGATGTGTCAAATGCTTTGGTTATTTATTTGCCGGATAACCCTTGGCGTCCGGTGAGCACTGTAAGAGAAACAGGTATGAGAATTGACAGACCCGGTAATACAGAACTGACTTACGAAAAGAAATACGAATTTAATGTCGGGGTCGACCTGGGCTTCCTGAACAATCGTTTGAATTTGGTTATGGACGTTTATACGCGCGACAATTTCGACCTGATTGGGACTGTATATACACAGGGAGCAGGCGGATTTATTGCAAAAATGGCAAATACAGCAAACATGTCATCAAAAGGGGTAGAGGCTACAATTTCCACAAAAAACATTGTAAATAAGGGAAAAGGATTTAACTGGACTACCGACTTCACGTTTTCGTGGATAAACAATAAGATTACCAATCTTGCTTCCCGTTCAAACATAATAAGCTTGGTTCAAGGCGAAGGTTTCGCAATGGAAGGCTATCCCGTGAGGGCTTTATTTTCTATCCCGTTTGTGGGGTTGAACGATGAAGGATTGCCAATGTTTATGAACGAAAACGGCGAAATTACAGTTTCAGATATTAATTTTCAGGAATACGACCCGGAAAAGTTGAAGTTCCTTAAATATGAAGGTTCTACAGACCCGAATATTATCGGCGGTTTTGGCAACATATTTACTTTTAAGGGATTTCGTTTGAATACATTTATCACTTATTCCTTTGGAAACAAAGTGCGTTTAGACCCTGTATTCTCCTATGTATATTCAGACCAGACTGCTTTGCCAAAAGAATTTAAGAACAGATGGGTATTGCCCGGAGACGAGGCAATAACAGACATTCCCACTATTGCCAGTTTGCGCCAGTCGTATAACGACAGACAGTTATCATACGCATATAATGCATACAATTATTCAACCGCTCGTGTAGCAGATGGCGGCTTTATAAGAATGAAGGAAATATCGTTGACCTATGATTTTGAAGATAATATTACCAACTTTTTCAAGATTGCTAACCTTTCGCTGAAATTGCAGGCAACGAACCTGTTCCTGATTTATGCCGACAAAAAATTGAACGGACAAGACCCCGAATTTATGAATGCGGGAGGAGTGGCAACTCCTATGCCCAGACAGTTTACTTTATCTGTAAGAGCAGGACTTTGATGTTTAATGTTTATAATTTATAATTTTTACTATAAAGAAAATTAATATGAAAATGAAAATAAAATATACTTTATCAGGTGCGATAATTGCATTTCTCTTAATTTCGTGCGACAGTTTTCTTGACCACGCGCCCGATAACCGAGTGGAATTTACTTCGCCAACGCAAGTTTCAGAGTTG
>JAISWT010000024.1 GCA_031271005.1 Prevotellaceae bacterium
ATAGTAAAACGCGAGGTCGGCAGCAAAAGCATTTCCGGGGCGCATATCCTGACCTCCTCCCTGATTTTGTCCCTGATTTAAATCAGACCTGATATAGCGCAGGGCTACCGCACCGGACAAATTGTCTGTCATTTTCAACGACCATGCCGCGTCAAAAGCCAGTTCGTATGGATTGATGGTGTTCAGATACTGACCGTCGGCGCCGGTAAGTTGCAGGTCGCCCAGCGAGAAATAGCGCAGCGATATGCTAATAGTGTTTCTTTCGGAGAACCGCCAGTAGCCTGCCAGATAGCCTAAATTGATGTCATTTACCAATTTGCGCAACCAGGGCGTGTAAGAAAACGAAAAACCTACCTCGCTCTCCATAAAAGCATACTTTGCCGGGTTCCAGTACTGCGAATTTTCGTCGGGCTTTGTAGCCGCGCCCACGTCGCCCATACCGCCTGCGCGTGCGTCAGGGGTGATGCTCAATGCGGGAACGCCCGTTAAAACGGGGTACAGTTCCTGGTCGCTTACGCCCCACTGTGGCTGCTCGCCAAATACATAACTGCTTGATAGTAATGCAATTATTGATATTAAAAATGCTCTTTTCATTTATTTATTTATAGAAATTATTTTAAATTTATTGTGTTACAAGTAAATTACAAATCTTTTTGACGGTTAAAAAAACTGTCTGCTACTGATTTTTTTTCTTTTATTTTTTCTAAAACGCAAATTTGTCGTTCTTATTGTTTTTTGATAATTAATTTGTTCGCTTTTGAAGCCGTTTCGCTGCTTAAGGTGCTTAAAGTCAGGCGATAAATATAGATTCCTGAAGCCAGATACGTTCCGTTTGCCGAGCGCATATCCCATAGTATGTCGTCTGTTGTAGTTTGTGTAAATTCCCAAAATTTGCGTCCTGCGAGGTCAAATATTTCTATTTTTGCCTTTAACACGTCTTGCGGTCGGTCTGTTGTTATCTTGAAAATGGTATAATCTGTTGCCGGATTAGGATAGTTATAGAGGTCGAATATTTGCGGTTTCAAGCCTTTTTGCACTTCAAAGTTCAGCCCGGCGGTTGCCGAATTATTCAGCAAATCCCAGACTTTGAATGTCAGCGCGTGTTTTCCTTCGGGCAGTTCGGGCAGCAGATAAGCAAAAGTTCCTGATTTATAAGTACCTGCGTCAGAATCAAAATATTCGTTAAGAACGTATATCTGCGTGGGGTCGTTATCTACCATCAATGTTGCATCATGTCCAATTCCATTGCCTACGGTGTTAATTCCGTGTTCGTCGCTCACACTGACTACAAAATATGGAGTTTCGTTAGTTTTTCCGCCGTTGACAAAGTTGGGCGAATTCAGGAACATGTTTTCAATCGCAGGTCCTTCATTATCATCAATTTGCACATCCGAACTGCCTCCTACCAGAAAATTCTCAAAATATCCCTGCGCTTCGCTCGTAGAGTCCATTTCGGCATAATAATTAATACGTCCTGTCCCAAAATTGTAGCGAATATCTTTGGGCATCATAAAAGTAATGTCAAACTCACCGTTTTCTACTGTTGTTTTTCCCGAGTAGAGCAAATTGGGGCGGTCAGAGAAAATAAATGGATTTCCTCCTGCTTTTCCATCGTTGTCTAATGTTCTTATTACCTGTATCTTATCATAAATATCTACAAAAACATTTCCGCTAAAACCGTCCGCTTTTGTGCCGTTGTCATCAATTATAATCCCCTTTATTGTGTTTGTAGACAGCGCTTTAAGCGTGTCGTTACCTGTGATGTCTGTATTGCCGTTGATTTCGGTTGTCTTAATATTGTATTTATCAGGATAATTCAATGTAATGGCAGGGTCGCCCATTAAGACGTACGAAAGTTTGTTTGTTTGCTTTCCCTCGCGATTTTTTGCTAAGATAAACGCTTCCCCAACAGTATAATGCTTTCCCTCGCTGTTTCTGTCAAATAAAAAGGAATTGAAACCTTTACTTAGCGTGGCATTTGAGTTGTTGTAAACAGTGCGTGCTGCCGAAATCACTCCAATGGATCCGCCTACGGGGTTTGTGAGCAAAAATTCGCCTGCCGACACGGTCGGGGCATCAAAATGGATAAAGTCGCAAGTACCGGCAAAACACAGGAAGTAGTTTTTGTTGGTCAGTTTTTTGATGTCATTGGTAAGTAAAATGCCTTCTCCTGTTATTCCGTTGCTGCCGGCATGCCCCAAATAATTGAAAAACAGTATCCCTTTGTTGATCATGCTTGCAAATTTAGCCTTTGCTTCGGGATAAGTGTTGCCATTTGCGCTTTTCACCTGTTTGAACGCATCAATGTATATTCTATTTGTCTGATATTCAGGGTGTTTGGCGTATATTTCCCTTATAATATTCTCTTGCCCTTCCATGTAAGTTCTGTAATCGTTCTGATTTTCCTCGCCGTCATCTGCCAGATAAACCAGTTGATTTTTCCAGTTAGTGCGCCTCTGATTTCTCATGTATTCAATTGTTTTATCTACAATTGCCTGCGCCTGTTCTCTTGTAGTTATTGGAAAACGTCCTACGGCGATGTCCAATCTGTTAGCCGGAATATTAATATCTTCGGCGTCATCTGTCATCATTCCGATATAATCGTCTGTAACAAAAGAACTTACCTTGTGTCCCGAATTGTTTGCCTGATATGTCAGCAGTAGGTTATTGCCTGCGGTTTGTTGTAGCAGCCCCCTGTTGTCGTAAGAGCCGCGCCCTATAAGCAGCAAATATTTTTGCTTGTGGGCTGCCGAGTCGCGGTGGTAGTGCATTCGCATCAATTTTCTATATGCCGAGATGTCGGGGGTACCGCTTGAGAACTCATTATAAACCTGTTCAGGGGTTACTATTGCAACATTCATTCCGTCTATTTGGCGATGAGCATCGGCAAGTTTGTTTGCCTCCTCCAGAAACAGCGGATGAACAATCATTGTCATGTCAACGTGGCTGAGCGCGTGTAAATTTTGATTCGCAACAGCGCCGACAATTTCCGGCTTCGGAAAATTGGCAGTGGGGTCAAGTGCAAGAAAGTATTTCTGCGCTGTCGACTGAGTTATAAAACTCAAATTTTGTCCGTTGCGCACTGTGGGCATTTCTACAATATTTGCGTTGTCGCTTATATCCCAAATGGTTATATTATTGCCGGCGCCGGAGAGATTATATCTTTTATATTCTGATGAAATGGAGTCGAAATGCTGAAAGCGCATTGCAGAGCCATTCATTTTTAACGCACTGCGGACGTTAATTTCCAGAAAATTAAGATATGCAAGCGACACTGATTGAGGCGGGTTGTAAGTCATTCGCACTGTTGCTTTGCTTTGCACTGCGGGGAAATCAAGCACAGAGGTCGATTCAGAATAAGCCAATTCCTTATATGACATAATGGTTGTGATTGTTTTCACGACACCGTTGTTCACTGAAATGTCCATTGTAGAGGCGTAATCAGCCTTTGTAGCGTAACTCACGCGCAATGTAGCGCCTGAATCAGGTACTACATTCGGAAAATCGAAGGTGAAATCGTATGTGCGCTTACTTTCGGTAAAATTTTTGGAATCGTAAAACTCTTTCCCACTTCCCAGCAATGATATTTCATCGGTTTCATATACTTGAAAATCAGTGAAATCAGTGATTTCGGCAATGCTTTGGTTTGGCGTTTCGGCAGGCGCAACTGCGATTTTTTTGCCCGTGCCGGCATCTGAGGTTACAAAATAGCAACCATAGGTGGAGTAGGGGTTGCCTGCGTGCTGAAACATACGTGCTGTGGCATTATAAGTCCATTTTACAATGCCTTGTGCATAAAACAGGATATAGTCGCCACTGTTGAAGATGCCGTCTGCTCCTTTTTCCATCTTCAGAGCCACTTCGGGCAGGTCGTCCGGCGATGCGCCCTTAGCGAGGTTCTGATTGATAACCGCACCGCCGTAGCCAAAAATGCGCACATTTTCGGGAGTTATTCCCATGGACTTTAAGTCGTCGTACGTGAGTTTGTAAATACCTGAATCTATGATTTTTATCTTGACAAACTTGCCGCTTGCCAGTACCGAACTGCCCGCATAAGATTGCTCAGTTTGCCCCTGCAAACTTGAACAAACAAACAGAATAATTGATAATATGTATATTTTTTTCATCTGTTTATATTTTTTATTTATTTGATATTCAATGATTTTGCAAAATAAATATAATCTTTCGACTGTGCATGTCAGTTTTAAATTCAATTTATTTTATTTTTTGTTCCAAAATTTTATTTTTATTAAAAAAGACCGACATTTTATCCCCGATTTTTATGTTTTTCACCTCAAAATTAAGTTCCGATAAAAGCAAGTCGCCTGTTTTCAGAATGCAAAATTTGCTTGCATAAGCAATCATTTCATTTGTAATGCTAATAAAATGCTCAAAGTTATTGACTGTATAAATATTGTTGTTAAAGTGAAAATCAATATTTGCCTGTTTAAAATCCATTTTTTCTACGGGAAAAAAATTGCTTAAAGAAGTTGCGCCGTCAAAAGAAACCGCCAGATTTTGCGTCTCTTTTCGTTGCAACAAGTCGTTTGCTTTCAGGCAAATAGACAAGGCAAACGTGTCGTAATATCTGTGTGCAAAGCGTGTTGCTATGTTTTTTCCTAATTTGCAAACTTTCGCCGCGGCGAAAAGTTGTGCCGCAAAGTCGCCCGAAAATTCGGGCATGTAAAAGGGTTTGTTACCTTTTATAATAGTAGAATCAACTCGGAACGAGACCGCAATTCGGTCTGTATTTAACGTGTTTTCGGCAAAAATATTTTCAAAAACAATAATTTTCATTAGAAAAAAAACTTATGCAAAATTAATCTAATTTTTTCGAAAATGCAACTAACAACTAACAACTAACCACTGACCACTGACCACTAACGAAGGTTTTTTTTGCATCCACAGGATTTGCATATATTCCCAAAAAAATTTGGCGCAATTCTTCGCTGTCGCCTTCAATTTTTGACAGACCTGTGTTCATATAGTCCTCAAATTCTTCTTTCTCTTTCGGCGAATATTTATCGGAAAATACCGATTTGCAGGTGCGTAAATCGTGTGCTATATAGTTGGTTTTAAAGAGTTTATAGCCGCCGTAAATTCTCTTGTCAATCAGTGTGGCAAGTTGTTTGAAGCGTTCAGAGGGCGAATGTGTTGCGCAACGTTCAAGTTCGCTGCGCGAGATGGGTTCGCAAATTGTGTAATGAACATTGCCTTTGTACTGCTTTATTCCATATAAAATGCTCATTAAATCTTCTTTGGGCTGTTTTTTGTATGTCTGTCGGCGTGAGATGTAAATTTCGCGTGCCTTTAAAAAATCGCAAGGCTCGTACTCATAAGAGAGCGCTATTGGGGTGATATTCAGGTCGTTTAGATTTTCAACAAAGTTTTTTTTGCTGCTCATTGCAAACATTTTCAGCACTCCGATTTCCGTTTTATCAATTCCGTCTTTGGTGCGCCCGTTGCGCTGTGCAATCCAAGTGGATTGCATCTTTTCTGTAATCGTAAAACGCATATATTCAGACACTTTGAGCGAATTGGCAAACAGTTCGCGCGCCGTGCCGCCGCGCACAATTTTGAACATCCTGTTTATCTTTCCAATATCAACTACTATTTGCGGGTTCATTAAATTGCTGCCAAAAGTGATTTCCGAAGTATTTAAATCGTTGCAATACAAAATAAATTGCAACTGCGCCGCATCCAGCACAATATCACGATGATTGGAAATTTGCATACAGGGAAGGTCGTTAGCAAAGCGCTCTATGCCGTTGTAAGTGAACTCGTTAACAGTTTCTGCGTGAATTTTGTTCAGCGCGGCAACCATTACCGTAGATTGAAACTGTTCAACAGTTTTAATTTTCTTAAACTCTTTGGCATATTCATTAACATTTTTTTCGGGGAAAATAAATTTCACTATTTCGGGGAAATAAATGTCTTCGCTAATTCGTTCCACCGCTGCAGCCACCTCGCTGTTGTTGTAGGGTCGCATATCTTCAAAATCAGAATTGAATGTCATGTTGTCCGTTTTTTTTTAATGTTTAAAATGTCTGAACCCTGTTATGACCATCGCCACGTCTTTTGTATTGCACAAGTCAATAGATTTTTGGTCGTTTATAGACCCGCCGGGCTGTATTACTGCTTTAATTCCCGCGTTTGCCGCAATTTCCACGCAATCGGGGAACGGGAAAAAAGCATCACTCGCCATTACAGCGCCTTCGAGGCTGGCTCCAAAATGCCGCGCTTTTGCAATTGCCTGCTCTATAGCATCAACACGCGAGCTCTGCCCAATGCCGCTTGCAAGCAGTTGACCGCCCTTTGCAAGCACAATAGCATTTGATTTTGAATGTTTTACTATTTTATTGGCAAAAAGCAAATCCTCAGTTTCCGACTGCGTCGGCGCTCTTTGGGTAACAGTTTTCAGGTCATCGGCAGTTTCGGTTTTTGTGTCTTTATCCTGCACTAAAAAACCGTTCAGCAGCGAGCGCAACTGCTTTGTTTTCAAATTATTATCTTTTAATATAAGAATAATTCTGTTTTTCTTTTGTGTCAGAATTTCCAATGCTTCGAGGCTGTAGTCAGGCGCGATAATGACCTCAAAAAATATTTTGTTTATGTCTTCGGCGGTCAGTTTGTCTACCATTGCGTTGGTAATCAGCACTCCTCCAAATGCTGACACGGGGTCGCCCGATAGCGCATCTTTCCAAGCCTGAGGCAGCGTTTGGCGCGAGGCGAGTCCGCAGGCGTTGCCGTGTTTGATAATTGCAAATGTAACTTCCTCAAAATCATTGATTAAGGTGAGTGCCGCATCAATATCAAGCAAATTGTTGTACGAAATTTCCTTGCCTTGAAGTTGCACAAACATTTCCTCGAAGTCGCCAAAGAAGATGCCTTTCTGGTGCGGATTTTCGCCGTATCTGAGCAACTTCGCGCTGTTTTGGGCAATGCGCAGTGCAGCGCTGTTTTCTCCATCAAAATAGTTGAAAATCAGCGAGTCGTACATACTCGACACCGCGAATGCTTCTTTTGCGAACCATCGGCGTTCTTCCTTTGTACTTGCTGCTCCACCCTCGTCCAGCAGTTGAAGGAACGGCTCGTATTGCGCTTGCGAAGCCACAGTAAGCACGTCGTAGAAGTTCTTGGCGGCAGCGCGAATGAGCGAAATGCCGCCAATGTCAATGTTTTCAATAATGTCGTCTTCTGTGGCACACAATTTTACAGTACGGTCAAAGGGGTACAGGTCCACAATCACCAAATCAATTGCATCTATGTGAAATTCAGACATTTGTCGGCGGTCATCGCTTATTTCGCGCCGTGCCAGAATGCCGCCCATAATTGCCGGATGCAGCGTTTTGACCCGCCCGCCAAATATCGCCGGGTAGCCTGTAAGGTCCTCCACCGTACGACACGGAACGCCCAACTGCTTTATAAATTGCGCCGTTCCACCGGTAGAAAGCAGTTCAACTCCTTCGGTGTGTAGTTTTTTGATAATAGCATCGAGCCTGTCTTTGTGATACACAGATATTAGCGCTCGTTTTATCTGCTTTTTGTTCATTTATTTTATTTGTTTATATTTTTTTTGCCGCGAAGGGCGCGAATTAATTCAGTTTTCAGTATTTTTGAGAACATTTTGGGTCGCTTTGGGCAATGTCCTGCACATTATTAATTGTTAATTGTTGATCAGTTTCTCGCATCTGCGCCCCACATAAGTTTTTCCTGCAAGGTATCGAAAAAATTGCGTCCTTTTTGTTTTGCTATCAAGATTTTGTGTGGCGCTCGGCGAATGACAAGCCTGTTTTCGTTTTTCAGGACTCTGGAGCGTCCGTCTAATGCAATAAGATAACTGTTTGACCTGCTTGATATTGCGAGTTCAATTTCCCACGAATCCGGTATTATCAGCGGACGCACGTTCAAACTGTGCGATGCTATTGGCGAAAGGATAAAGTTTGCTGCCTGCGGCACCACAATCGGTCCGCCAACGCTCATGGAATAGGCGGTAGAGCCGGTTGGGGTTGCAATTATCAGTCCGTCTGCGCGATAAGTGTTTATCAAGTCGCCATTTACCTTTGCCTCAATGTTAATCATAGACGAGGTGTCCTGCTTCATCACTGCAACTTCATTGAGCGCGAAGGGGAACTCCAAATCAATATTGTCCGAACTGGCAACCTCAATAAGTGTCCGCTCGTCAGTCTCAAACTCGCTATTCTCAATCATCATAAACAAATCGGAGATATTTCGTCCCGAAAGGTCGGTCAGGAAGCCGAGGCGACCCGCATTTATTCCCAAAATGGGAATCTGATTGCGGCTAATGCAAGAGGCGGTCTTCAGAAAAGTTCCGTCCCCGCCAAAACTCAACACAAGACCCACGCCCGAATAAGAGGCTGAATTTTCTATCGTTGTAATATTCTGCAAATCAAAATTTTTACATCTTAAAAAATCAAAGAGATTTTTATCCATTATAAAAGAAAAATCCCTTTTATTCTTAAAATGTTTTATCATTTGCTCAATTAACAAAACTGCAACTGCATGATGTCTTGAACCAAAAACGGCAATCTTCATAACAAAAATTATTTCCCACAAAAATAATCTCTTTTATTACATTTGCCAAATTTTTTTGCAACTGTTTTTTAATTGTTTGATGTAAAGTTTCACAACGTTGTTGATAGTTTGACAGATAAAGGGGACTTCTAAAAATTAGATTATTTTAGGCGGGCTAATTTTCAATTACGAATTACGAATTACGAATTGCTATCTGCTAATTGCTATCTGCTATCTGCTATCTGCTACTTGCTATCTGCTATCTGCTACTTGCTAATACATTTTATTCGCCACAACTTTGAATAACTTTCACATTTGTAGGGAGTTTTTACAAATAATCAAAATAAAATTTTCTATGCAAAAAACTTTGTTTATTTTTGCAAATATTTTTATTATATGCCAAATTTAAGCAAATTAATATTGAAAATTGCGGGCTGGACAACCGTTACAACAGTGGCAGAGCCGCCACAAAGCATTGTTTGCGTTGCACCGCATACGAGTAACTGGGATTACATACTCGGTCAATTGTATTACTGGTCAGAAAATCGGACGGCGCATTTTTTAATCAAAAAATCGTGGTTTAAGTTCCCTTTCGGCACACTTTTCCGCAAACTCGGCGGCGTGCCTGTAGACCGTTCACGCAACACCTCCACTGTGGAACAAATGATTGCCGAATTTAAGCGGCGTCCTGCTTTTCACCTCGCCATCACGCCCGAAGGGACGCGCAAACGGGTTAAAAAGTGGAAAATGGGCTTCTACAATATCGCCCTCGCTGCAAAAGCGCCTATACAGTTAGCATATATTGACTACAAAAAAAAGGAAATTGGAATAACGAAAATAATAGTTCCATCGGGCAATGTGCAAGCCGATATGAACGAAATTTACAAGTATTTTGAAAAGCGAACCGCCTTGCACCCGAAAAATTTTTATGTGCCCCCGATAAACTAGTTTTCAGTTTTCAGAAGAATTAAGAAATATTAACAACTAACCACTAACAACTAACCACTATTTTGTTTTTATGGAAAAAACATGGCGATGGTTTGGAAAAGACGATAAAATTACGCTTCCGATGTTACGTCAGATAGGGGTGGAAGGCATTGTAACTGCTCTCCACAGCGTGCCTAACGGCGAAATCTGGACTCTGGAAAAGATTTTGGATTTGAAGCATTTTATCCAAAGTTACAATTTGCGATGGTCGGTAGTTGAGAGTTTGCCCGTGAGTGAGGCAATCAAATATGGCGGCAGCGAGCGCGAGAAACTGATAGAAAATTACATCGTTTCGCTGACAAATCTGGGAAAAGCGGGGGTTAAAACCGTATGCTATAACTTTATGCCCGTTATCGACTGGATACGCACAGACTTGGCACACAAATGGGACGACAACACCTCGTCGCTCTATTTTGATATTGCGCGGTTTGCATATTTTGATATTCATATTTTAGAACGCAAAAACGCGGAAAAAGATTACGCGCCACAAGTTTTGGAAAAGGTAAAAACACTCGCACAAACCATTACAAAGGCAGAAAAAGACGAACTGGTGGACTGCATTATAGTTAAAACCCAAGGCTTTGTAAATGGAAATATAACCGAAAACGACAGGCAACCTGTTGCACTGTTCAAAAAACTGCTTGATTTATATCGGGAGATTGACAAGGAAACGCTGCGAAAAAACATGAAATATTTTCTCGAAAAGATTATGCCCGTGTGCGAGCAATACGATATTGACATGTGCGTTCATCCGGACGACCCGCCGCGTGCAGTATTGGGCTTGCCGCGCATAGTTACAGGCGAAGAAGATATTGATTGGCTTCTGCAAGCCGTTGATAATCAGCATAATGGCTTGACTTTTTGTGCAGGCTCGCTTAGTGCGGGCATTCACAACAACGTGCCTGAACTGGCAGCAAAATTTGCCTCCCGCACAAAATTTGTCCACCTGCGCAGCACAGACATCCTGCCCGACGGCAACTTCATTGAAGCGCCTCACCTTGAAGGACGGGCGCATCTGATTGATGTAGTGCGTATTTTTGAAACGCAGATAAAAAAACAGGGCAAAAACATACCCATGCGCGTTGACCACGGCAGAACAATGCTTGATGACGAAAACAGAGGCTACAATCCCGGATATTCGTTTTTCGGACGTATGCACGCGCTTGCACAGATGGAAGGAGTTATGGCGGCGGTGAAAAATGAATTAACAAAATGATTTATGCAGCAATTTAAAAAAAACTTAATTAGATAAAACACAATAAAAAAACAATAGAATCATGTCGGAAATGATAGTTGAACCGATTGAAAAATACGGATTGAGCGAAAAGTCGAAGACCAAGAAACTTTTTTCGCGGATTGGGATTGTTGGTTGCGGCAAAGAGGGCAGCGTAATAGCCACAGTTGCTGCTTCCAATGGTATTGAGGTGGTTTTTCTTGAGCCTTCGGAAGACAAAATAGACAACGCTTTTGTTCGGATACAGCAAAAACTCGACAAGAAGATAGAGAGTTGGGGGCTTACACAAAGCGAGAAGAAGGCTATTTTGGGGCGCATACGCGGCACGTCAAGTTATCAATACTTTAAGGATTGCGAATTTGTTATTGAGGCAATCCGCTACAACGAAATCACAGGCGACCGCCACGTTGATTCCCGCAAAGAGGTTTTTAAGACATTGGAAAGCATCGTTTCGACCGATGCGGTTATTGCTACCAACGTGTCTACCGTTGTTGTTACCGAACTTGCCGCCGAACTCAAACATCAGGAGCGTTGCATTGGGCTGCATTTTCTGGCAAATGTTCCAAATTCTGAAATCATCGAAATCGTACGCGGGCAAAACACCTCTGACGAGACATTTAGCAAGGTTCGCCGCTTCGCCAAACTTATTCATTATGATTATGTGAATGTGGAAGAGTCATCTGGCTTGGTTAGTTTGAGGCTGTTTCTTACGCAACTCAACGAGGCGTGCGGCATTTTGATGGAAGGTATCTCCAACGTGCGGGACATTGATGAAGTGCTGCAAGTGGGGTACGGGCACCGACAGGGAGTGTTTCGCACAGCCGACCAGATGGGGATAGAAAAAGTTGTAAGTTTGCTGGAAAACCTGTATGACGAGTATGGCGCTTCGAAATATAAGCCCTCGCCTGTGCTGTTGCGCCTCTACCGCGCAAAGCGCTATGGCGTCAGTCGCGGGCAGGGATTTTACAAATACGATGAAAAAGGAAATGTGCTTAAGAACTGACCCACGCAGCGGATTGCATTTTGCAAACGCTCTTCCTGCTGCCCTGTGATAACGAAAAACGGCTTCCCTGTTTTTTGAATTTCACGCTTGTACCACTCAAAGAAAAACAGACGCTCAGTGTCGCCTCCGTGTTCACGTACTGCTTCCTCCTGCCATTCAAGGTCGGGGTAGCACAGCAAATAGCAATCAACAGGAGTGATTTTGAGGTATTTATCTACAAATGGTGGCGCTTTTTTATATTTATGCAAAAACCAAACTTTGGTAATAATTAAATCCGTGTCAAAAAAAACAGTTTCGCTGCTGTTTTTTTTCATCTCGTTCTGTTCTTCAATCTGCTTGTGCGCAATGTGGCAAATGTCGCGGTAAGTATATTCCCTGTTGAGATTCTCAACATATTTGCGTGCGTACTCGGGCAACCACGTGCCGACAAAGTGCGCCGACAAAGATTCGGCAAGCGATGTTTTCCCTGTGGATTCGGGACCGTTGAGGCAAAAAAACGGCATCTTTTTTTTAAAAATACAAAATTTGGATAATTAAATTAAATGCAAAAGTAACAGATTTCAGGTAATTATCAGCAAAAAAATCTTGTAACAATTAACAATTCACTATTTCAATTTTATTCTCCCGCTTTGGCGGGACAAGTATTGTGCGCCTTGTGGTTAATTTTTTCACCACAAAGGACACAAAGAAATTCACAAAGGGCACAAAGCATTTAGCGTCCTTTGCGACAAACTTTGCGTCCCTTGCGGTTAAATAATTTTACCGCAAAGAGCGCAAGATTTATCCCGCCAAAGCGGGAGGATTACGCAAGGGACGCAAAGATTGTCCCGCCAAAGTTGGAGAATAATATCAAATAATCAATTTTCAGGAGTTCCCGTTTATAAAAAATACTTTTGAGACAGCCCCCTACGCCGCACGAATGATGAAATGCCGCACAACGTGGGGGCGCCCCCACTCTATACTCTAATAACTATTTAAAGCAAGCAACATTATATCTCTGTGCCTCTCTGTGCAACCTTCGTGTTTCTCTGTGAAATTTATTTTTCACAGAGCGGCACAGTATTTTTTTTCGTACTTTCGCGCCTTCGTGCAAAATTTTGTTTGGAATTGAATTTTATACTAACTTTGCACGTTTTTTGGTAATATTTTAAATTTAAAAACAGTAATTTATGCGAAATTCCTTTTTGAGCAACTTGCCGCCTGTTGCCAAGAATTTGATAATCATTAATCTTATTATATGGTTTGCCTCTTATGTGCTTGAACGTCAGGGTGTTTTTGATATTAACGGCGCTTTTGGGCTGCATTACTGGGCATCTGACAAGTTCAACCCCACCCAACTGCTGACCTACATGTTTTTGCACAGCACAGGTTCGTTTGCACACGTTTTTTTCAATATGTTTGCCCTCTATATGTTTGGAATGGTACTGGAACGCTTTTGGGGGTCGAGGCGTTTTTTGTTTTACTATCTGTTTTGCGGTGTAGGGGCGGGCATTGTGCAGGAGGTGTTTTGGACGGTGGGATTGCATCCTTTGTCGGAGGCGTTCTCGCAGGCTATAAGTTCCGCTTCTGCCCAACCTTTGCTGCCCTTGCAGACAGAACTCGCAAAATATTTTCAGATTTCTAATTTGCAGGCAGCAACAGTGGAACAAATATTACAGTTAAAGTTGGCAATATTTAACTTATTTAATACAATAGGCGCATCAGGCGCGGTTTTCGGGATGCTTCTGGCTTTTGGCTGGCTCTTTCCGCAGCAAAAGATTTACTTCTATTTTCTGATTCCAATTAAAGCACGTTTTTTTGTGATATTGTATGGAATAGCCGAACTGTTTTTGGGCGTAGCCAATTTTAGCGGCGACACTATTGCTCATTTCGCACATCTGGGCGGAATGCTTTTCGGATTAATTTTGCTGCTGCTATGGCGGCGCAAGCGTAATAGCGACTGGCTACAAGCCTCCTGAAATTGAGATAACCTGCCCTGTGATGTAACTGGCGTTTTCGGAAGTGAGGAACCCCACAAGTTCGGCAACCTCTTCGGGCGTCCCCAGTCGCTGCGCGGGGACAAGTTTTTTCAACTCCTCCACGTTCAAATCTTTGGTCATGTCGGTTTCTATAAATCCGGGTGCAATGGCATTGACGGTAACGTGTTTTTTGGCGGTTTCCAGTGCGAGGGCTTTGGTCAGTCCTATAATTCCGGCTTTGGAGGCAGCGTAGTTGGTTTGCCCCGGCAGCCCGTTGATGCCCGAAATGGAAACAATATTGATAATGCGCCCGAATTTTCGGTGCAGCATATATTTCAGCAGGTCGCGCGTGATGTAAAAAACGCCGTCAAGGTTGGTTGCAACCACGCTTCGCCAGTCATCGTTAGTGAGCCAAAACATCAGATTGTCGCGGCGGATGCCGGCATTATTTACCAGAACTTCAATATAACTTTCAGCATTTTGCTGCTGCCAGTCGGCAAGCGCTGCGGCAATTTCGTCAGGTTGCTCCACGTCAAAAGGCAGCAAGGCGCCCTTGCCGCCCTGTTCGGTAATTATTTCGAGTGTGCGTTGCGCTTCCGAAAAATTGGATTTATAATTAATCAGCACAAAATAATGCATTTGTGCAAGTTTAACGCAAATTGCTCGCCCTATTCCACGCGAGCCGCCTGTAACAAGTGCGTATTTCATGTGTTTTAAAACAATTAAATTAATTAACAATTAACAATTAATTTTACTCTATTTTTAAATGATACCGTATTTTTTTCTTTTTTCTTTAAAAAAATTTACAAGTATCTGTTTACATTCGTTTTCCAAAACGCCGGCAGTAATTTCCGTTTTAGGGTGCAACACTTTGGGTGCAAATTGTTTATATCCCCGTTTCTGGTCGGCTGCGCCATACACAAGTCGTGCAATTTGCGCCCAGCCGATTGCTGCGGCGCACATTGCACAGGGTTCGAGTGTAACGTACAACGTGCATTGCGCCAGATATTTAGCCGACAGATGATTGGCTGCTGCCGTAATCGCCTGCATTTCGGCATGCGCGGTAACATCTTGCAGGGCTTCGGTAAAGTTGTAGCCGCGCCCGATAATCTTGCCATTGCACACCACAACTGCCCCGATTGGCACCTCGTTGCGCTCCAAAGCCATTTGTGCATCCTTCAAAGCCTCGCGCATGTAAAATGTGTCATCAATATGTGAATTTGCCAATTGTTTCATCTCGCTTTTTAAAACAGTTTTCAGTTAAGAAATGATGCGCAAAATTAGCATAAAATTTTAAATTCATACAAAACGGATAATTGTGTTTCTTCTAATTTTTAATTCGTAATTTTCAATTAAAAAAACGTTAAATTATCAGATTTAATATTTTTGCGTTTTCTCTTTGTGTTTATGTTTTTCTTTTTTTCTCCTGTCCAATCAAAAGTTGTTCTGTGAAACGGCGTCAATCCGTTTGCCGCAATCGCTGCTCTGTGAAATTCGGTTGGATAGCCCATGTTTCTATTCCACTGATAGCAAGGAAATTGCGCGTGAAGTTTCTCCATAAATTCATCTCTGTGAGTTTTTGCCAGAACGGATGCGGCTGCAATCGACAAATATTTTGCATCGCCTTTGACAATAGTTTGATATGGAATTTTTTTGTACGGAATAAATCTGTTTCCGTCAATAATCAAAAATTCGGGGGTAATATTCAACTTGTCGATTGCGTTGTGCATTGCCAAAATGGAGGCGTTCAGAATATTTATGGCGTCAATTTCTGTGTTATCAACAAAGGCGACTGCCCAGTCCAGTGCATTCTGTTCAATGACGGTGCGCAAGTCTTCTCGCACTGCCTTTTTAAGTTGCTTGGAGTCAGTGAGTTGGGCGCACTCAAAATGGTCGGCCAAAATTACCGCCGCCGCCACAACCGGACCCGCGAGGCAACCTCTGCCTGCCTCGTCGCAGCCGCATTCAAGCGCAAAACCCGACAAATTACGTCCCAAATTATTCTTCATCCTGTTGTTAAAAAAATCCCGACAACAGCAGAGGTAAAATATGTGCAATGCTGCCCGTTTATTTTGCAAAAGTACAGGAAAAGAACGACTTATACAAAGTTTTTTGGATTTTATATTGTAAATCTTGGGATACATTTTTTGTGTGCAATTTGATATTTTATGCTAACTTTGCAGCCGAAAAAAACATCTTTTTTTTACCTTGATTATGCCCGGATTTACAGCCATTATCAGTAACGAAAAACCGATTGCAAGCGATTTCAAGTTCAGAGAAAAAAATATTTATGGACTTGAAAACCGGTATGTTCGCAGAAGAATCAGCGGCAACGGCTTTGTTGTCGAACAGTTTGTCAATCAAAAGTTTCCGAACGACAAAGTCTTTGCCGAAGATGCTGATTTTGTTGCAGGAATAGACGGCGCGATTTTGAATTTGACATATTTGCAAAACAAAACTAATTCGCAAACTGCTTTCGAGATGCTTAAAAAACTGTATTTTGCTGAAAATGAAGATTTTGTGAAACATCTGCGCGGCAGTTTTTCGGGTTTTATTTTTGATAAAAAAGAAAAACGCTGGACGATTTTTGCCGATGCCACAGGAGGCAAACGTATTTTCTTTTACAAAAACAATGATTTATTATTTTTTTCGTCAGAACTTAAAGAAATCAGTTTTTTATTATCTAAATTTAATTTAAATAAAAACTTAAATCGTAATGCTGCTTACTTTTTGCTCACCTGCGGTTTTATGCTCGAAGACAATACTCTGCTTGAGAATGTCAAACGCCTTATGCCCGGTAATATGTTGATTATCAACAATAATAAGTTAGAGACAAAGGAATTTTTTCATTTAAAGAATATTCAAAAAACCTCACTCTGCAAAACCGAAATTATAGAAACAATGGATTCGCTTTTTTCCGAAGCCGTCCGTTTGCAATTTGAAAAGGACAAAGAAAATGATTATCAGCATATTGCAACGCTCAGTGGCGGTCTCGATTCGCGAATGACCGTACTGACCGCGCACAAACTTGGTTACACGGAGCAACTGAATTTCACCTTTTCACAGTCCGATTATTTGGACGAAAAAATTGCAAAACGCATCGCTATCGACCATCATCACGACTTTCTGTTTCACTCGCTCGACTATGGTAACTATCTGAAAAACATAGATAAAACGGTTTTTTATAACGATGGATTGATACTTTATTCGGGCGGCGCGCACATTTTCAATGCCGTTGAAGATATTAATTTAAACAGATATGGCATTGTGCATACCGGCTTGATTGGAGACGCGGTTATCGGCTCGTTTTTGAGCGTGCCCCGCGCCATTAAGCCGGCGGTGGAAATGGGAATACATTCAAAAGTTTTACTGCCTGAAATTCAACATGTTATTACGGAAATTACACAGAAATACGAAACCGAAGAGTTGTACAAATTCTACAGCCGCGCATTTTTGGGAGCAATGAACGGCGCCCTCTTCCTCGATATTTTTTCCGAAACAGCATCGCCATTTTTAAATCTCGATTTTCTGGCTTTTTGCTACTCAATACCTGAACATTTAAAATACAAAGAACAAATATACATCGAATGGATAGGTAAACGCCATCGCGAATTTGACGGATATATTTGGGAGAAAACAGGCGTATCACCCTTAAAATCAAATAATTACAAAAAATATTGCAGTTTGGGATATTATAACCGAATGAGCGGGAAATTTTTTGACAGAATGTCGGGAAAAACAAAATCGGGTATGAACCCGTTTGACCGATGGCTGATAGAAAATATTTCGTTAAAAAATTATATCGAAAATTATTTCAGCCGTAATATTTCCGTACTCGATAAGCACGAGAAACTGCAAACGCAGTGCCGTTTTGCCTTTCAAACAGGCAATTCGCAGGACAAATTTATCGTTTTAACACTTTTGGCAGCAATAAAGTTACATTTTGAATAAATTTATTGAAAAAAATATGAATACTCAAACCATTCAAAGCGACTACCTTATAATTGGCGCAGGAATTATCGGACTGACAATTGCACGCGAACTTCGCGAGCGGCAGCCCGACAAAAAAATTATTATCATAGAAAAAGAATCCGATGTGGCTCTGCACAGCAGCGGGCGCAACAGCGGCGTCTTGCACGCCGGGTTCTATTATACCGCCGATTCGCTGAAGGCAAAATTTACGCGCGAAGGCAACAGCGCTATGCGAAACTACTGTAAATCAAATGGTTTGCATATCAACGAATGTAAAAAAGTGGTGGTTGCCCGCAATGCCGCCGAACTGCCCGCATTGCACGAACTAAACCGCCGCGCACAATCTAATGGCGTTAATGTTCAATTGATTAACCTGAAAGAACTTGCCGAAATAGAACCGAATGCAGTAAGTTACAGGCAGGCGCTATTGTCGCCAACAACAGCAACGGTTGACCCGGTAGAAGTGAACCTGTGCCTCAAAAACGAACTGCTTGCAAAAGGAATTGAATTTTATTTTAACGATGCTTACATTGAACGTATCGGAGGAAACACGGTGAAAACAGAAAAGCATGTTTTTTCGGCAACAAAACTGATAAACACCGCCGGACTGTACGCCGACAGGGTGGCGCAAAATTTCGGATTTTCCAAAAATTTTACAATTATTCCCTTCAAAGGTATTTATCTCAAATATACAGGCGATAAACAACTGATAAACACTAATATATATCCTGTTCCAAATCTGAAAAATCCGTTTTTGGGCGTGCATTACACTGTTACTGTTGATAATCACATAAAAATAGGACCAACTTCAATTCCCGCTTTTTGGCGCGAAAACTATCAGGGTATCAGCAACTTCCACGTCAAAGAACTTGTAAATATTCTCAGTTGGGAAGCATTGCTTTTTCTGCTCAATTCATTTGGTTTCAGAAATTTGGCTATTGATGAGGTAAAAAAATACAGTCGCAAATATTTTGTGGCTCTGGCGCAGGCAATGGTAAAGGAAATGGACGCAGAGCGTTTTACCGAGTGGGTTCGTCCCGGCATCCGCGCTCAACTGCTGAACAAAACTACCAAAGAACTTGTGATGGACTTTGTTGTGGAAGGCGATGCCGACTCTGTGCATGTTCTAAATGCTGTTTCGCCCGCTTTTACCTGCAGTTTTCCTTTTGCAAAATGGGTTGTTGAAAATTACGTGTAATAACTATTAATGGTTAATGGTTAGTGGAACATTGTGCAAACCACAGCTGTTAGGCTGTCTTACCTGCCATTTTTAACCGCAGACGCCCCCGACCACTCACCACTGAAAACAGTTGAATATTTGATTTTACTTACAGACAGATAATAGTTTGAATTTCGGGTAAAAATTGTACCTTTGCATTTTGTAATACATTAAAAAACGAATAAATATATGAGTATATGTCAAGTTTCACAACGTTGTGAAACTTGACAAGTAGAATTTAATTTATCTTTTTATATCCTTTGCAAACAGGAACATAAAAAGAAAATCGAAAAAGAATTGTCAGTGCGAGCCGTACAAAAGAATTAGAGATAGGTATGTTGTAAGAGATTATGACGATATTTTAAATATTTACAATAACCCCATTGTAAATTCAAAAGATAATTTGTTCAATGTGGAAACATATTTTTAGGAATGTCAGTAATGCAATGCAATCAGTTTAAGCAAATTTTCAACGAAACGATTTTTGAAAAATCAAAAGCCGATTTGTTAGAAAAGATTGCTTTGTATCCATCAGAGTTTATTGGATTTAAACCTAAAGCGTGGTACATTTCGTCATACGTTATTCTGCTAATGGTAGTTTTGGCGCTTACAGGGTTGACAGTAACAGGGATTTTTGGATAATGGATAATAAAAAGTAAAAAGTAAAAATAAATGAATTTGTTTGGCGAAAATAGTTTTAAATACGTTAATGGTAACTCAATGAAAATCAATACCAATAACGTTCTCGACCAATACTTTACAAAAAAAGAGTTGGCAGAGGCGCTTTTTGCTAAAACGAAACAAATTATTTCAAAATACGAAAATAATATTGACAATTACACATGGTTAGAGCCAAGCGTTGGCGAAGGTTGTTTTTTTGATTTATTGCCTGAAAATCAGCGTGTTGGCGTTGATATTGAGCCGTTGAGAAACGATATTGTAAAGTCTGATTATTTAGAATATAAATTGCCTGAAAAAAAAATAATTGTTATAGGGAATCCGCCTTTTGGACATCGCGGCGTGATGGCTTTGAATTTTTTAAATCATTCGCAAAGCGCTGAATATGTGTGTTTTATCTTACCAATGTTTTTTGAAAGCAAAGGTAAAGGTTCGGTAAAATATCGTGTTCGCGGGTTTAATTTGATACATTCCGAAAGATTGCCGAAAAACAGTTTTTATGTGCCTGCAACGCAAAAAACGGTTGATGTAAAATGTGTTTTTCAAATTTGGAGTAAAAACCATAAACTTGATAATGAGGAATTTAGTTGGTATAATAATAAAAAACGCGAGCCCTTTTCGGACATTGTAAAAGTGGTTACGGTGTCGTTGGCAAAAAATCGCGAATGTGGCAAACGCTATATTTTTGACGAAAAAGCAGATTTTTATATTTCTTCAACTTTTCACGATAAAATTTCTATTGTTTATGATTTTAACGAAGTAAAATATAAATCGGGCGTTGCTGTTATTTTTACAACAAAAAATCAACATCTTAAAAATAAAATTATCAAACTATTTGAAAATACAGATTGGAAAAATTACGCAAGTTTGGCAACCAATTCTTGTTATCACATCGGAAAATCAAATATTTTTCAAGTATTGCAAGATAATTCACAATTATTTAACTAAAAAAAACACTATAATGTTAAAAATCAGAGAATTAGAAGTAAAATTGCAGGAGATAATCGAACGTAAGTATTACGAAACAAAACTCGGCAAAAATCCAGATGCTAAATTTGCAAAAATTGGCGATTTAGAGGGAAATGCTGTTGGACAATTATAATTATCTTTTGTGCATCGGAATTTGCGAAGATGCTGTTTTATTTCGCATTTTTGAAAAAAAAGATATTTCTTATCATCACAAAGACCGTAAATTTTACATAAAACAGGGCGATTTTGAAAAGCAACTGGTTTCAATGAACCCTAATAATCAAGTTAATTTAAAATTAACTTTAAATTTAAAAGAACTATTTAATATTAACTATATTGATAAAAAATTAACAGAAATTTTGAAATGATTTAGGAGTTCCCTTGATAAATACGAAGACTGCGTTTGTGTATATAGGTTCAACCACTTTGACCTAATATGTACTGTTTCGCATAATGATTATTAAGATATATTTGAAGACCGTTTCTAAATGCCGTCTCGCCGGCATTTACCTGCAGTTTTCCTTTTGCAAAATGGGTTGTTGAAAATTACGTGTAATAACTATTAATGGTTAATGGTTAGTGGAACATTGTGCAAACCACAGCTGTTAGGCTGTCTTGCCTGCCATTTTTAACCGCAGACACCCCCGACCATCATTCCCGAAAACAGTTGAATATTTTTGTTGATAAAATTTTTGTCGATTATAGGTATCAAGTCAAAAAAAATCATTACCTTTGCTACCTCAAAATAGTACTCATTATGAATTTAGGAAAATACGAGATAAACAACATTTATAATATTGATTGTTTGGTAGGAATGAAAACGTTACCCACCGAATGTGTTGATTTGGTTGTAACTTCGCCACCGTATGACGATTTGCGAAATTACAACGGTTTTTCTTTTGATTTTGAAAATATAGCCAAAGAACTTTTTAGAGTAATGAAAAAAGGCGGCGTTCTGGTTTGGGTTGTTGGGGATAAAATAAAAAACGGTGACAGAACTTTAACAAGTTTTAAGCAATGCCTTTATTTTCAGGAAGTTGGATTTAATGTTCACGATGTAATGATTTACCAGAAAAAGAATACGCCGTTTATGCGTTCAAATGCCTATACAAACTGCTATGAATT
>JAISWT010000029.1 GCA_031271005.1 Prevotellaceae bacterium
ATAGTAAAAAAACGCAAAAAAACTTCGCGCTGATAACCAGTAACAAAAAAGTTTTTAATAAATGATAAGCCCTTGAATACAAGGAGTTAAGCTGAATGCGGGGGGGGCTTTTGTAACGAGCTTACTTTTAGCCGGTTAAACCGTCTAAATTGAAAAAGTGGTGAATATAGAACCCCAGATGTAAGCATCATTTTGTATTGATTTTAGATGTGAACAATAACGGCGGCAAAGGTAATACTTTTTTTAATGAACAATGGCTAATGAAAAATATTTTTGCGTTTCTTGCGGGCATCGCCCGCAAGACGGCGTTTCATTCTTCATTGTTTTTATAATCTCAAAAAAAAATAGCCCGTTCAATCAAAATTATTGTCATTTCAAATATAAAATTTTACCTTTGCACTCTCTTATTTTAATATTAATCTCTAAAAACATTTTGTTATGAAGAACTTTTTCAAATTTGCGACTATGGTCGCTTTTACTGTACTGTTAACAGGGTTGCCGTCCTGTAAACCTGAACCGACTCCGACTCCTCCGCCGACACCGCCGGAATACGACGGTTATGTTGTAAACACATGGTACGGAGGCGCTTATCGTGGAAAATATGCTGCCGGTGCATTTCCAAATGCCGGTGAAAATTTTATGGCTATCTTTCATACGGATGGTCTGATGAACAGCAAGAGGGACTATATTGCCGAAGGGCTTCTTATTATTCTGGATTTCACCTCTGATACGGCAATTGATTTATTGCCGAACGTTGGAACTTACAATGTTTTAACAGGGGCAGTACCAACTTTCGATCCGTTCACAGTTACTTTCGGCAGTGATGCCCTTCGTGAATCTTCAACAGTTACCGTGGGTTCCTATATTGCTGACATTACCTATAACACGGACAGCGCTGCATATATTGAAATCTCTTACAACGTCATCAGTGGGTCTGTAACGATTAGTGAAATTGAAGGCGGCTACCGTATAGACGGAGAAGTTGTGGGTAGCACTACAGATGAAATCGCAACGGCGCCGGAAAAAACGTTCAAATTCCGCTATGAAGGTATGCTTGTTTTCACGAGAGCATCCGCACCGGCAGACATTTAAAGGGAAAATCAACCGGATTAAATTCAGGAGTTGCCTTTAGTCCGTTAAAAAAACGACTGTAAAAGGAGGCTGTCTTTTTTGGCAGCCTCCTTTGTAATTGAAAGTTCGTAATTGCGCAAATGTTATTTTTATTATGTATATTGATGTTTTTCAAATGATTACATAAAGAAAATGTGTTTTTTTAATACAGATTCTACTTTTTTGCAACTTAATGCACAATTTATTTCATAAATCGCATTGCCGTTTCAATTATAAACTCTATCTTTGCGCAATTATTTTATTTTTAATTTTCTCAGAACAGTTTATTATGAAAAAATTTTTTACATTCACGACAGTAGTCGTTTTTACCGTAGTAACGGCAGGTTTAATGTCTTGTAACAACCCGACGCCAACTCCTCCGGATGTGGATCCTCCCTATGAAGGTCTGACTGTTTATGCAGTTGGAGAACAGAGATATTATGGAGACTGGCAGAAAACCGGAGCTAAGAATTTCTACTTGTACCTTGCCGAGGAGGGCGTGATTGACGTGGTCGATGGTAGGAGAGAGCTCACCGGAGAAGACGGTATATTGGCCTTTTTGGATATCAATTCCGATCTGGCGGTTAACATGCTGCCGAGTGTTGGAACCTACTCCGCTGATGCAGATGTGAAGTCCCCCCCTACTTTTGCGCCTTTCACATTTACATTCGGAAATACAGCATTTGTTAGTCAATTGTTCGGCACCTATGTTTATGAAATTATTGATTCTAAGCAAAAACGCTACGACATCACAGCGGGGACAATAGTCATCAGTACCGTTGCTGCCGGTTTACGTGTGGATGCGGATTTGGATGCTTACACCGGTGAAAATTTCAAATTCCGTTACGAAGGCACACCGGTATTTACCGACTATAGTGCAGACACTCAGCAAGTTGGAGCTTTAAAAACGGAACGGGGAAAGTTTTGAATTTGCACCCCGTTTACGAAACTTGTAAAACGAATTTCTCCAAAACCTCTGCTTGTGCGGAGGTTTTTTTTTAGGGAAAAATGAGTTGTCAGTTTTTAGTTTCTCTCTCCCATTCGTTTGCAAACGAGGGGCGAACTGCCTGCAAGGCAGTCTGGAAAGCCGCTTTTTTGCCCGTTAGGGCATTTATATCAATAGAAAATAAGATAATACAAAAATTATTCTCCGTAGGAGATTAACGTTTTTTTGTATATCTCCTACGGAGAAAATAGGCGGCGGGTAGCGTTGTGTTTTCTATTGATATTCAATGCCTACGGCATACTCCCCGCCACACCCTTCACTCTCCTCGTTGCAAACGAGGGGCGCGCTGCCTGCGAGGCAGTCTGGAAAGCCGCTTTTTTGCCCGTTAGGGCATTTATATCAATAGAAAAACGGCTTTAAACAGGCGTTTTTTGTCCGTCAGGACATATACCGTTAATGTCCTACGGACAATTCGGGCAGATAAAAATGGTTGCTTCTATTGATATATAAGCCGTAAACGGCTAATAACTAAAAAAATATTATTCACTATTCGTTATTCACTAAAAGAATATTTTTCATTATTCATTGTTCATTGTTCAGTGAATAGTATCTGTGGCTAAATTACTTTTGAGACAACCCCATTGTTGGTAGATTGACAGTATGTGAATGTGAAAACAGAAAGCACGTTATTTAAGGAAGATGCCCGCTTGCGCGGGCATCTCTTGAAAACAATACAATTATAAAAACAAAGACAAAGAGTGATCCAGCTGGGGCTCGAACCCAGGACCCCATCCTTAAAAGGGATGTGCTCTACCTGCTGAGCTACTGAATCTCCAAATCGTGTTTTCTTAACAGTGGCGTAAAACACCGTCCCAAACTCAACTTTTTGCAGGATAATTCCCATAAAAATATAACTGATTTCAGAACGGTAGATACACTCGGAAAAACGGTTGCAAAGGTACAATTTTTTTTCTATTTGCAATCTGTTTTTTTCTGTTTATTTAATGCGTATTTGGTACAATGTTCAATTTCACGGGGTTTATCATATTTTCAGGCAACATAAGCGTATCCAAATCTGCTTTTGACAGGATATTGTGTTCCAAAATCAATTCATAAACGCCCTTACCCGTTTGCATGGCCTCTTTGGCTATTTTGGTGGAATTTTTGTAGCCGATAATTGGATTGAGCGCCGTTACCACCCCAATTGAGTTGTGTACATAACTTTTGCAGCGGTCGGCGTTTGCGGTGATGCCGTCGATGCAGCGCGTACGCAACGTATCGAAACCATTAATGAATATCTCTGCCGACTCATAACAACACTGCGCCATAACCGGCTCCATAGCATTCAGTTCCAACTGGGCGGCTTCACCTGCCATTGTTACGCAAACATCATTCCCGATTACTTTATAACAAATCTGATTCATCACTTCGGGAATAACCGGATTAATTTTCCCCGGCATAATGGACGACCCGGGTTGCATAGCGGGCAAGTTCAACTCACCCAACCCACAACGCGGACCCGAAGACAGCAGCCGTAAGTCATTACAAATCTTGTTGAGCTTAACGGCTACGCGCTTCATTGCCGCAGAGTAACCTACCAAACCGGATGTATCGGATGTAGCGCCAATCAAATCGTCCGACAGACTGAACGGTAAGCTTGTGATGTCGCACAGAGCTGCTATACATTCGTTCGAGTAGTCAGGCTCGGCGCAAATGCCTGTGCCTACGGCGGTGGCACCCATATTTACGGTCAAAAAATCGCGGGCGGCAAAATGCAGGTTTTCAATTTCATTTTCCAGAATCGCAGCAAAACCGTTAAAGGTTTGTCCAAGCGTCATGGGTACGGCATCCTGCATCTGAGTGCGTCCCATTTTCAGTATTTCAGCAAATTCTTTCCCTTTTTTGCGAAACGATTTTATCAGCATCTCAAAATGACTGACAATTTCCAAATGGGTGTAATACAGACCTATTTTTATGGCGGTAGGATAGGCGTCGTTAGTTGATTGCGAACAGTTTACGTGGTCGTTGGGAGAACAGTGCTGATAGTCGCCACGCAGATACCCCAACAGCTCCAAAGCGCGATTGGCAACGACCTCATTGACATTCATGTTGGTACTTGTGCCGGCGCCACCCTGTATCATATCAAGGGGAAAAGCGTCGTTGTGTTTGCCGTCGATGACCTCGTCGCATGCCGCTACGATGGCTTCCGCCATTGTTTGGGGAAGCAAACCCAGTTGATGATTGGCTATGGCAGCCGCCTTTTTGGTAATACCCAACCCTTTTATGAACAAAGGATAACGGCTTAATTTAAAGGGGCTAATCTGAAAATTTTCCAGTCCTCTAAGCGTTTGAGAACCGTAAAGTGCGTCCACAGGGACTTCGCAGGAACCGATTAAATCGTTTTCAATGCGCATGTGTTGTGTTTCCATAAAATAGAATTAATAAGATTATAAGTGTGTAAAAAATGGCATCTAAAATGGTGCGCAAAAGTACAAAAACTGCCCGATTATCAACTATGGAAATATGAAAAATATTTCTCAATTGAAAAACAGCATTAATCAGTAACTGCTGTCCATAAAAAAAGGGGTAGTTCCCGCAATGCGAGACACCCCTTTAGTTTGTTCGACATCTATTTAACGGGCAATCGGCAGTTTGAGACCGGTTTTGCGTCCATTTTTCAAGACGCCTGCTTTGGGCGCTACATAATCCGATACATCCGTAAATTCAAGCGGACCTTCATAACGAACTCTGTAGTCTTTACCGGGTGTCAGGATTTCGCCGGTTAACATATTCATACCGTAGTCAGATGACAGAGTGGCATCCACCAGATAACCGGTTGAAACAGGGCTGAATTTTACTACGCCTCTGGCGATGAAATAGAGTTTACAACTTGCACCAAACTCAATTTCAGTTTCCGTTACAGCCTTACCGTATTCCACAACCGTCGTTCCGTTGAGTGAAAGCGCTGTATCGCCATAGGTAGCGGTGAATGGCGCCAGACTGTAAGTCGGGTCAATCTTGTAAACACCGAAAGCAGGCTCTAATTTTTCCGTTACCGTAGCGGAGTTCAACTCAAGACGGGCGTTTATACCCTCACCAACAATTTCACCAATCGTAAAATCAACTACACCCTCTTCAAGAAAGCCGAGAATGAAATTTTCGGTACCAACGCCGTAATAATCTCCGTACCAGCACGGATTTCCGCTCAGCACAGGTAACATCAAACCGGTAAATTCCTCAACTGTTACTGTGCAGGATGCCGTTTTGCCGTTGGCAGTGGTAGCGGTGATGACTGCGCTGCCGACGCTGACGCCGGTTATCATACCGGAGGCATTAACCGTAGCAACTGCCTCATTGTCACTGCTCCACACGACGGTTTTATCCGCCGCATTTTCGGGCAATACGGTTGCCGTCAGAATGTCAATTTCCTTCACGGAAAGAAGAGAGGTGGACGAATCAACAGTTACGCTAATAACTTCTACTTCATCCGGTTCATTTTTACAGGACACAAAACTTGCTACCACTGTAGCAAGCACGACCATAGTCGCACATTGAAAAAGTTTTTTCATAATAAGTAGCTTTTGAAATTAATAATTAAAACAATCGCTACAAAGGTAGAGTATATTTTTGAAATAATGACTGTATTATTTGCGATTTATGTAGTATTAATGGGTAAAGTTATACAATTGTTATAGGCGTCGTCAAGAGTGGATCTGTAAGAAACAGCGGAACTGTCTCTATTTGTTTGAATTGCGATTATGTCCCAACCTACCTCACCCCGACCCTCTCCAAAGAAAAAGCACGAAGGCACGAAAAACTGACAACTGAAAATGTCTCGTTAGGGACAAATCTCTGTGTAACTCTGTGAAACCTCCCGCTTTGGCGGGACAAGTCCTGTGCTTCTCTGTGAAATTCAGCAGCGAGAGTTACCAAGTTTTCTTATTGCACGAAGTTATACAGAGAACACACAGAGAGACACAGAGAAATAAAAGCCCGAAAAAAAATTATTCACAGTGAATAGTGAATAGTGAATAACGAATAGTGAATAATGTGCGCTATTAGCCGGTTACGGCTTCAATATCAATAGAAAAAACGGCTTTAAGCAGGCGTTTTTGCCCGTTAGGGCATAAATATCAAAGGA
>JAISWT010000054.1 GCA_031271005.1 Prevotellaceae bacterium
CTTTGATTAACGAGGCATTGAACTTCTCGGCGGTTTCCGCGCCGCTGCTCGTGATTGCCACCTGAAACGAGCCAAAATCACCAAAGCGGACTATTTCGCCATTCGCGAGGCGCCGTTTCAGTATCTTGCTAAGGTCGTTTAACACTGGCAACACATCACTGTCGCTAACTGTGGCGCTGCCTTCGGAAATTTCTTTGCTCAACTGACGGAAAGTCAACTCTTCGCGTGCTTTCGCAAGAGCATAAAACTTTTTCGGGGCTTCCGGATTGCCCGGAAAGATAATGTTAAATTAGTAATTAGTAATTAGCAATTATTAGAGTTTAGTTATTAGAAAAAACTCTAAACTCTAAACTCTAAACTCTAATAACTCTTTCAAACAGGAGCAATTCTCTACTGCAATTTTGCTTTCACTTGCGTTTCGGTGTAACTTTCTATTATATCTCCAATTTGTATGTCATTGAAGTTCTTGATGTTGAGTCCGCATTCAAAGTTTGTTCCTACTTCTTTTACGTCATCTTTAAGGTGTTTGAGCGATTCGAGTTCGCCTGTCAGTATAACAATGCCGTCTCGGATAACGCGCACTTTGTCGTTGCGGTGTATTTTTCCGCTTCGCACAATACATCCTGCAATAGTTCCCACTTTGGTTATTTTGAAAGTCTCCAGCGCTTCGAGGGTGGCTGTAATCTCTTGCTTGATTTCGGGGGCAAGCATTCCTTCCATTGCAAGTTTTATTTCTTCTATTGCGTCGTAAATAATTGAGTACAAACGAATTTCGATGTCTTCTTTTTCCGCTATTTTACGTGCCGATGCAGACGGTCGCACTTGGAATCCGCAAATAATGGCGTTTGAGGCGGCAGCAAGCAGCACGTCGCTGTCAGAGATTGCGCCAACTGCTTTGTGAATGACATTGACCTGAATATGTTCGGTGGACAGTTTTATCAGCGAGTCCGACAGCGCTTCTACCGAGCCGTCTACGTCTCCTTTGACAATGATGTTCAGTTCTTTGAAGTCGCCAATTTCTATTCGCCGTCCAAGTTCTTCGAGAGTAAAATGTTTATGTGTTCGCAGGTGCATTTCTCTCTGCAACTGTTCTCTGCGATTGGTTATTTCCCGTGCTTCCTGCTCGGTATCCATCACGTTGAAAGTGTCGCCTGCTGTTGGTGCGCCGTTCAAGCCCAGAATGAGTACCGGCTCGGCTGGCAGAGCCTGTTTTTGGCGTTGATTTCGTTCATCAAACATCGCCTTTACACGTCCGTAATGTGTTCCTGCGATAACAATGTCGCCTTGCCGCAATGTCCCGTTTTGGACTAAGACCGTGGAGATATAGCCGCGTCCTTTGTCGAGCGAACTCTCTATAATTGACCCGGTGGCTTTGCGGTTGGGGTTGGCTTTGAGGTCGAGCATTTCGGCTTCGAGTAAAACTTTTTCCAGAAGTTCATTAACCCCAATTCCTTTTTTTGCGGAAATATCCTGCGACTGATATTTTCCGCCCCATTCTTCTACGAGATAGTTCATTGCCGCCAACTCCTGTTTGATTTTTTCGGGGCTTGCGCCTTCTTTGTCTATCTTATTTATAGCAAACACGATAGGCACTCCTGCTGCTGTGGCGTGGCTTATTGCTTCTTTTGTTTGCGGCATTATGCTGTCGTCGGCAGCAATAATAATAATTGCGATGTCTGTAACTTTGGCTCCGCGTGCACGCATCGCCGTAAATGCTTCGTGTCCGGGTGTGTCGAGGAATGTTATTTGCTGTCCGTTTTCAAGTTCTACGTTGTATGCGCCTATGTGCTGTGTTATTCCGCCTGCTTCGCCTGCAATAACGTTTGTTTTTCTGATATAGTCCAGCAGCGAGGTTTTCCCGTGGTCTACGTGTCCCATAACGGTAACAATAGGCGCACGCGGCACTAGGTCTTCGATGTCGTCCTCTACTTCGTCAATTTTTTCTATCACATCCTGACTTACAAATTCGGTAGTGAATCCAAATTCGCCGGCAACAATGTTTATGGTGTCTGCGTCAAGTCTTTGGTTGATAGACACCATAATTCCGATGCTTATGCAGGTTGCTATTACTTTGGTAACAGGAATATCCATCATTACCGCCAAGTCGTTGGCAGTAACAAATTCGGTGAGTTTCAATGTTCTGCTTTCGCCTTCGGCGCGTTGCATTTCTTCGTGCATGCGTTCGGCAATGCCTTGTCGTTTCAGTCGGCGATGTTTTGCGCCTTTTCCAAACTTGTTGCCGCTGCCTTTCAGTTGCGCAAAGGTTTCTTTTACCTGTCTTTGAACTTTGCCGCTGTCTATTTCGCGGCTGAATGTTTTCTTAACTTTTGAGTGTTTGCTGTCGCTTGGTGTCGGCGCTGCTGGCGGCACTTTGTTGATGTCTACTTTTCGGCTGGAGAAGCGTTCTCGCTTGCGTTTGTTTGCTGCATCGTCATTTTTTTTGTCGGGGGCAGTAGCGGCAGCGGCAGGCGCTTTTTGTGCCGTTTGTACTGTTCCTTTGTTGCGCGCGTCTTCTTTTCGCAGTCGGTCTTCGCGTTCTCGGCGTTTGCGCGAGCGCGATTTTGCTTTCGGGCGTGTTGTCTGGTTGAGCGCGTCAAGGTCTATTTTCCCGACAACAACGGGGGTGTTATTAAGTTTTACATTTATTGGAATGAAATGGCTTTCTTTGGGCTGTTCGGGCTCATCTTTTTTGTCGGCAGGTTGCTGTGCGCCTGCTGCTGCTTCTTCTTTGTGTTGCTGACGTTGAAGTGCGCGTTTTGCCCGGCGTCGGTCGCGGTCGCGGTCGCGTTTGCGCTGGCGTCGGCGTTCTTCGCGTGAGGCTTGGCTCGTGTCTGCCGCTTGTGCGGGCTCGGCGCTGTCCGACTTGTGCAGGTCTTTTTTTGCCTCACTAATGCGCTGATTATCACTGCGTTTATTGCTTGTTTTTGCTGCGTCTTTGAGCAGGTCGCGTTTCGCTTTTTCTATCTTTTGTTCCTCGTGTTTGATTTTTTCCAAGTCAATAAATTTTTGTTCTTTGTCTTCTACAACAGTGTTTTGTACCGACCCTGTGCTTTCTGTTTGCTGCTGCGCTGGTGGCGTTTCTATCTTTTCTGCTTTCTCTGTTTTCTCCGCTTTCTCTGTTTTTTCTACTCTTTCTACTCTTTCTGCTTTCTCTATTTTTTGCTCTTCTTTTTTCTCCCTTTTTTCTTCTTTGGGGAGCGAAATGTATCCTTCAAGCCCTACGACTTCCACCTTCTCTTTTTGCCGCGATTGACCGATGCGCTCGGCTTCGATTTTGGCAGCCATATCTTTGTTGTATTCTTTGGCAAGCAGCAAATGCAATTCATCCGGTATCTTTGTATTGACATCGGCGTCTATTTTGTATCCTTTTTTTGACAAAAATTCAACTGCGGTGGTTAAACCTATATTCAATTCTTTTATGGCTTTGCTTAAACGTATGGGCATATTTTTTTTCAAATTAAAAATTAAATTCGGAATAAATTTTATGTTTTTATAATTTTTAATTTCTTTAAATCTTAAATTTTTATATAAATTAAATTAAACTAAATATAACAACAGAACTCAGAGCGGGCTTTTTCACTCCTCTTCAAATTCTGCTTTTAGAATGGTCATTATTTCATTGACCGTTTCTTCTTTGAGGTCGGCGCGGCTCATAAGTTCTTCTTTTGGAATTGCCAGTACGCTTTTTGCGGTGTCGCATCCGATGGCTTTGAGCGCATCAATGACCCATTTTTCTATTTCGTCATCAAATTCGTCGAGGTAAATATCTTCGGTCTCTTCTTCGTCTATTTCGCGGAATACGTCAAGTACATATCCGGTCAACTGGCTTGCGAGTTTGATGTTGGTGCCGCCTTTTCCAATTGCCAGCGACACCTCGTCTGTGTGCAGGTATACTTCTGCTTTCTTTTCTTCTTCGTTCAATCTGATAGATGAGATTTTTGCGGGGTTCAGCGCACGCTGTATGAACAGGCTCGAATTTGCGGTGTAGTTTATCACGTCAATATTTTCGTTGCGCAATTCGCGCACTATTCCGTGTATTCGCGAGCCTTTTACTCCTACGCATGCTCCTACGGGGTCTATGCGTTCATCGTAACTTTCAACTGCTACTTTTGCTCGTTCGCCCGGTATGCGTGCAACTCTTTTTACGGTTATCAGTCCTTCCTGAATTTCGGGGATTTCGAGTTCAAAGAGGCGTTCCAAAAACACCGGCGAGGTGCGCGAGACGAAAATTTTGGGGTTGCCGTTGTTGTTTTCTACCAGAGTAACCACTGCTTTTACCGAGTCGCCTTTGCGGTAAAAATCTGACGGAATTTGCTCTGTTTTAGGCAGATAGAGTTCGTTGCCGTCTTCGTCAAGCAGTAGCATTTCGTTTTTCCACACCTGATATAACTCTCCGCTAACTACTTGTCCTACCATTTCGCTGTATCGGCGGTAGAGTCCGTCTTTTTGCAAGTCGAGTATTTTTGAGGACAATGTTTGGCGCAGAGTAAGAATAGCGCGGCGTCCGAAACTCAGGAAATCAACCGTATCGGTAAATTCTTCGCCTATTTCGTAGTCCTCGTCTATTTTGCGCGCCTCGGAGAGCGAAACTTCTGTGTTCGGGTTCTCAAGTTCATCGTCAGAAACGACCTCGCGATTGCGATAAATCTCAAAATCGCCCTTGTCGGGGTTGATTATAACGTCAAAGTTTTTGTCCGTGCCGAACATTTTAGCCAGCACGTTGCGGAAGGCTTCTTCCATAACGTTCATCAGCGTAGTCTTGTCGATACTTTTCAAGTCCTTAAACTCGGAAAAAGTATCAATCATATTGATGGATTCTCTGCGTGCCATAAACTTTTTTTTTTGAAACTTTTAAAATTTATTAATTTAACTTTTCTAAAATTTGTTTTAAATATTTAAATCTTAAAAATTTTAGGATTATAATTTAATTTAATTCAATTATACTTTTAATAGATATTCCGTTTTCTTAATATTTTTATAATTAAATGTAATCTCCTCAAATACAACGATTTTACGTTTTGCACCTTCGGGTTTCATTTTTTTCTCAACAATGATTGTAAAGTCGTTTTCACCTGCCTGTTTCAAAATTCCCGCGAGTTTTTGTCCATCGGCAGTTTGCACTTCTACGGCTTTGCCGATGTTTTTAATGTATTGATTCAGGACTTTAAACGGCGATGTCAGTCCTGCGGAACTAACTTCGAGATTGTAATCTTCGGTGTTTCTATCCAGTTTTTTCTCGATAAATCGGTTCAAATTTTCGCACATTTGGATGGAAACGCCCTCGTAAGTGTCAATTTCTACCACAATTTTATTGTCGGGCAAAATCTGCAAATCTACTAAATAAATGTCGGGATTTTCTTGCAAAAATTCCGTAACAACTTGATTTACAATGCTTTTATCAATCATAATTTATTTAACAAATAATAGAGAAGGGGACAAAAAGTCCCCTTCGCACGGAAATTCGGCTACAAAAGTAGTACTTTTTTTCTTATCTGCAAAATATTTTCACCAAATTAGTTAATTATTTTTAATAGTTGCCCGTTTTTTGATTTTACATAATTGACAAAATTTTCATAATTTTCATAATTTTCATAACCTTATTAAAACGTTGAAAATAAGGTAATAAGGTTGTGTTTATTGCCCTGTTTTTTTCTACTAAGGTTATTAGGAATTAGA